>DATHET010000322.1:0-15628 GCA_035490315.1 Planctomycetota bacterium | reverse complement strand
CTGTCTTCCGCGCTGAAGACCGTCCACGAGCGAGTGCGAAGCGCGACAACGGCCCGCTTCGACGAGCTCTTCGATCAATTCCCACAGCTGCTGGCGCAAGGAGCGCACGGCGCTCGGCTCACCCTGAATGATTACGACCATGCGGTCGAGCCAGGAGCGACGCACGCGCTTCGATGGGTCACCAATTCTGAAGGCTACGAAGAAGGCCGCTACCTGGAGTTCGTGCCACGCGATGACCCGTCGACGGCGGCAATCTATGCCGAGCAGGATTGGTTGTTTGCGCAGCTCGCGATTCTTCTGGAGCGAGGGTGACGGCAAGACGTAGGCCTGCGGAAGCTCGACCCGCTCGTGATGTGCCGAGGGAGTCCCGCAGAATCTTGGGGCGATTGCGTGCTAATCCCTCGTGTAGGCGGCTTCGCAGGACCTGAGCAGGCACGCGATCCCGTAGACGGCGATCGCACCGAAGGCGAAGACTCTCAGGACGGCGATCGTCCACTGCTTCCAACCCTTCGGCGTGGTGTCACGGTTCCAACTCCTCGCCGTCCTCGGGCCTCACTTCTTCGAGCTGCGCGGCTTCGGTGCCGCGGCGAAGAGCTCGTAGCTCTCCTCGACCCACCGCTCGAGCATCGGCAGCGACACTTCCTTCGGCTCGCTGTAAGTCACCGTTGCCCAGCCGCCCGCGCCGATCTTGTAGCGACCCGGAGTCCTGCTCGCGTGCTTCATCGCTTCGTCGCGCGACGTTTCGAGCTTCATCATCACTCGCCCGGGCTTCAGAAACAGAAACGCCTTTCCACGGACCTTGAACGTCGCGCTGGATCACCGTGCCCTTGCAGGCGAGCCCTTCCTCGACATCGCCTTGCTGGAGCGCGAGCTTGCGCAGCGCCAGCACCACTCCGTCACCCTCCAGCTCGTTCTTTCCCATCGCACACGCACGCTCCTTCGTCCGCGCGCGAGTGGCCGCTCCGGCGCGTCGACGAACAGCCTACGAAGCGACCGCTCGGTTCGGAAGGCGGTGATCGGAAGGGCCGGCCTGGCTTTGGTTCCACGGAAGATCGCGCGCATGCGCCTGGATTTCGATCGGTGTGGTAAGAAGGCAGAGGTGGATACTCGGAGTCGGCGGTCGGGTCGCGTCTCGACGCGCGAGCTCGAACATCCGCTCGCAACTCTTCCATTCAGCGCGAGAACGGCCGCAGCCGACCTGCTCGGCCGCCCCTGGATGCGCGTCGCTCTGGTAGGGATCGTGCTCGCCATCGCGGCGTTCTCGGCGATACGAATGATCCGCGCCGAGCTGGCGCTCACCGGCGGCGAGATCTCGCTTCCCGTGGACGACGCGTTCATCTATCTGCAGTACGCGCGAGCCATCGCTGAAGGTCATCCCTTCGCGTACACGGCCGGAAGCGCGCCGAGCAGCGGCTCGACGAGTCTCTGGTATCCGCTGCTGCTCCTTCCGCCGCACCTTCTCGACCTTTCGCCGACCTGGTGCATCTCGTGGGCACTCAGCGTGGGTTTCGTCGGGTACTGTCTGTGCGCGCTGCTCGTCGCACGGCTCGCGCACAACTTGGGCGGCGTCGGCAGCGGTCTTCTCGCCCTCGCGCTCTTCTTCTTCAGTCCCTTGTTGCTCTGGGGATTCCTGAGCGGGATGGAGCTCGCGCTCTACGGGACGGCGCTGCTCGGAACGACGCTGGCTTATCTGCGCGAACGCAAAGAGGCGCGCTTCCGCACGCTTCCCTGGTGGATGCTCGCACTCGCGGGCTCGCGGCCCGAGGGCGCTGTCCTGTGCGGCGTGCTCGGCGTGGTCATGGTCGTCGACCGCTGGCGCGTTTCGAAACGCGAAGAAGGACGCGTCTTCTGGACTCCCGCGCTCCTGATTCCATGGATTGCAGCTGCGCTTCCGTTCGCCGTCAATCTCGCGATCGACGGCTACGTGGAGCCGATGAGCAGCCAGGCCAAGTCGATCTTCTCGGAACCGTATCCCGACACCCGGCGCGAGCTCTTCATGGCGGTACCGGGCGTCCTTCGCGACACCGCGTCGTTGTTCCTCTCGCTTCTCGATCCAGGCCGAGGGTTCACCATCCCTGCGCCGCTCGCCTTCGTGAACATCGCGGCGGTCCTGCTCTTCGTCGTGCTCGCATGGAAGTTTCGGCAGCGTTGGGCAAGCGGTGCGAGCCTGCTGCTCTTGATCGGCGCAGGAATCCTGCTCAATTCGATCGCAGTCTCCCGATTCACGCATCACTTCCGTTATCAGCACGGGATCTTCCTGCTTTTCCTGGTCTTGCTCGCGACAGGCTGGGGAAGGCTCTCGAGCCTCGCATGGTCGGCGGCGCCGCGTCCGCTCAAGCTGCCGCTCGCAGCGGCCGCGCTGCTGGTTCCGCTGTCCACCTGGATCGCTTACGCCGTGCCCGAGCTGCGGCGCGTGCCGGAGATCTACGCGCGAAATTGCGAGAACATCCTCCACCAGCAGGTGGACACAGGCCGCTGGATCGATCTCAATCTTTCGCACGACGCGGTCGTCGGGCTGAACGATGCGGGTGCGATCGCGTATTACAGCCGGCGATCGACGGTGGACATGCTCGGCCTGACGAGCGCAGGTTACGCGCGCGCGGCGCGCTCGGGGGCCGGCTGTCTCTTCGAGCATGCGCGCCGTGCGCCGCTTCCACGGAAGCCGAGCTATTTCGCGGTCTATCCCGGATGGTTTCCTGGTTGGAAAGAGTGCGGCATCCTGAATCTCGAGCTTCATCGGTCCCATCTCGAGCTGAACACGATCTGCGCCGAATCGGACAAGATCGTCTTTGCGGCCGAATGGAACGGCGGAGGAACGCCGGAATCGGCGACGCCCATTGCACCAGCCTTGCCAGGGCGTCGCCTGGTCGATTCACTCGACGCAGCGTGGCTTCCGGACGAGCAGGCGCATGACTGGAGCTCGAGCCCGCCGGCGAGGAGCGTGGTCCAGGCGTATGCACTTGGGGAGTCGTCGGAACGGCAGATCGTGGACGGCGGACGAATCGTCCTCGAATCGGCGCAATTCCGGGTCGCGGCCGAGCCCGCATCCGAGCTCGAGATGGCCGTTCGCACCGACGCGCGGTTTTCGAGCAGGCTTCGAGTCACGGTCGGCTATCAGACGGCAGGAATCTGGGAGATCGCCAAGTCGGAGACGGGCTGGGTAGAGCCCCGATTCACGATTCCGGCCGCGCTCGTCACGGGCTCTCGAATTCAGATCAAGTTGGAGCGGGAGCTTTCTGAGGACGGAGGTTGCTTCTCGCCCTTCCAATTCTGGTTCTACCAGTGACTGAGTCGGTACGGACGATCACCGATGCGCGCGACGCCCGTGGATGACTCTTGCACGGATCGCTAGCTACTTGAGACCCAGCGGCGTTCCCGCGCTGAGCAGCCGGATCGCTTCCTGCAATCGCCTGGCCTTCGTCTCCTCGCGCTTGGCGGACCCGATCCAGCCGACATACTTCCGACGGTGCGAGGGGGCAAGACCTTCGAAGCATCGCAGTGCCGTCGGGTGCTTCTTCAATGCCGCCTGGATGCGTGGATGAAGTGTTGCCGGCATTTGGAAGAGCGCGTCCAGGTACGCAATCGAAGCGACGCCAGTGTGCTGCTTGTGGAAGACGAGCCACACCTCGGACTCGGAGTCGTGGTGCCCGTCGAGCCATTTGCGCCATTGGCTGGCAGTCTTGGCCACGACAGTCTTCAAGCTGCGCGATCCTTGCCCGACTTGTATTGTACTTGGCTGCGAGTGGAGCAGTTCCGCGATAGAACGTAACGCTCCGCCGCAATCCCGGATCGAAGCGGTGGAATCCATCCAACTCCCTCAGACCTCGAGCCTCCATGCGACCGTCACAATTCTCACTTCCCTCCGTCTTGGCCACCGTCGCGCTCGGCGTCGCCTTGCTTGGCACCCTCGCCCCACGCGCGCAGGCACAGTCGAACCTGCTGATCAACGGCAACGCCGAGACGGGCGACTTGACGGGCTGGACCGACCCCCTGGGCAACGGGTTCGGCGTCAGCACCACCCCCTTGCCTGTGTACTCGGGTACGTTCAGCTTCACCGCCGGTCAATTCGGCCCTTCGGGAGTCTGGAGCCACGAGTTGCGCCAGGACGTGGACGTCTCCGGCATGTCGGCAGCGATCGATGCGGGAACCGTGACCAGCTCGTTCACCGGTGTCGGCCGCAGCAATGAATTCAGCGGCAATGTCGATTCTGGCAGCCTGGTGATCGAGTTTCGCAACGGGAGCGGGAGCGTGCTCCAGTCCTACGCGAGCGGAGTGTTCTCGCCGTTCAATACATGGATCATGATCGGCGATGCGCGTGCTATGCCGATCGGCACGCGCAAAGTGCGATTCCGCCTTCAGGGACACCGACCTGTCGGCGCCTCGACCGATTGCTACTTCGACGACCTGGTCTTTCGAACGGGCTGCGCGTCGACGGTCTACTGCACCGCGAAAGTCAACTCCTTGGGTTGCACGCCGACGATCGCCGGGAGTGGTTGCTCGAGCGCCACGGCCGGCTCGGGTTTCACGATCACGGCGAGTCATGTCATCAACAACAAGCCGGGGCTGGTGATCTACACCAACGCCGGTCGAGCCGCGGTGCCGTTCCAAGCGGGCCTGCGCTGCATCAACACTCCCCTCAAGCGTTCGATCCCGATCAGCTCGCACGGCAATCCCCCGCCGAACGATTGCTCGGGCGTCTACTCGCTCGACATGAATGCCTTCGCGGTCGGCGCCCTCGGCGGCTCGCCGGCGGCTTACTTGAGCGTTCCAGGCACCCTGGTCGACGCGCAGTGCTGGGGCCGCGACAACGGATTCCTGGCGCCGAACAATTCGACACTCTCGGACGGGCTGGAGTTCACGATCGGTTCGTGAGACCAGATTGCTCGCACGGACGGTAAGAGGTTGCGTGCCGAAAGCAGCGAGCGCTCAGTCCTGCTTCCACCCCTCCGCGCCGCCCTTGTCCTTGGGCTTCCCACCCGGCGGCAGACCACCCGGCTTCCCTCCGCCGCCCCCAGGACGACCGGGGCCTCCACCCATCGGGCCGCCGGCCATCGGATCGAACGGCTTCGCTGTGAAATCCTTCGGCACGTCGTAGCTGCCTTCCGGAGCGTCCTTCGTTTCGATCGACTTGACTTCTTCGCGCGACTTGAAGCTCTGACCCATCATGCTCTGGGTGCGTTCGACGAGCACCGGGAAGCCCTGGATCTTCTTGTACTCGTTGGCCATCGCGGCGCCGCCCATGCCTGTCGACATCGCCGTCGCGAACAGGTCGTTGAGCGCCGCCGTATCGGCCTGAACGTCTTTCGTCGCCCAGATCTCTTGCGTGATCCCGCCGCCCATCGGCATCGGCATCGTCTGGGTCATCGTATACTTGGTCGCCGTCCACTCTTTGATCTTCTTCGTCTCGGTCGACGGCGTGATCGTGACTTTGATCTGCGACATGAAGGGTTCCATCATCTCCGCTTGCTCGGCGGGGATGTATTTCTTCAAGTCGAAGGGCAGGTCGATCGTCGACGCGGTCTTGGCCTTCATGTCGAGCATGTACATCTTCTTCTGGTCCGCGCGGATGATGGTGACCTGGTCACCGTCCTCGATCCGCATGCGGTCCTTGCCGATCCAAGTCGTCTCGGTCGTGTCCTTGGCCGGTTGCTCGTTGCCGGGCATCTTCATGGCGTCCGAGTGCTTCGATTTCGTGATGACGACGTCGGCGCAGAACGCGGGAGCGGAGAGAATCGCGACGAGCGCGACTTTCGCGGTGAAACGCATGGAAATCTCCTTGGTAGTTGCCTGAGCAGGATGGCGAGAGGCTAGCACCGGGCGTGAGCGTTGCGAAGGACCCACGGCACGCGCAGCGCGCCGCCCCCCCTGGCGTAAGCGTCCTGGACGAATCCAGAGCCCTCCGATCTGGATTCATCGTCCGATGCGCTGGAGTGGCTGGTCGCGCCTTGGTTTGCGAGCCAGGTAACGCTGACGAACCGTTGCTGCGCGCAGGCGAGACCCGCCGCACGACTCCGGACGAATTCACCCGACTCCGTAATGGATCCCAAGGTCTTCCGAGCGCATTTTCGGCGGCGACAGGGGAGGACGAATCCTCGATCGCGTGGAAGAATGCCTGGGCATGCAAGACACCCGCACGACCGCCGTGGTCCAGCACTTCCTGGACGAATTGCGAGCGCATCCCTTGGAGCCGGGAGCACTACGATCCCCTGGCGCGCTACGTGATGATGCCCGACGGCGAGCAGATCCACTCGGCCATGTACCCGGGTTCGATCTTCGGCGAGCTGTTCTCCGAGCAGACCGAGGTCAACATCCGACAGCATGCGTTGGAGTCCGCGTGCTTCGTCGTCAGCGCGTCCTCCTCGCTCCCTACGGAAGTCAGGCAGCCCTTCTGGTCGCCAGAGACCTCGACGCGAAGATCGTGGGTCTGCTCGAGACGGCCGCGCGATGACGGACCGACGAGGCAGAAGAAGCGCCGAACGCATCCGGGTGGGCGAGGTCTTCACGTCGATTCGAAGAACTCCTCGTTCCAGGCCCGCTCATCAGCGCTCCGCCGGAAACCTGGGATCTTCGCTCATCGGCACGAATTCGATCTCATCTCCCGGCACCGGCGGAAACTCGCGGTCGCGCCAGGCTCGAGCGGCTTCGACGATGCGCTCCTTCGAGCTCGAGACGAAGTTCCACCAGATGAATCGCGGGCCGTCGAGCGGTTCACCACCGAGAATCACGAGCCGCGCCGGACTGCGCGCGATCAGCGCAACCGGAGCGCGCGCTCGGAACAGGGCCATCACCCGCGGTGCGATCGTTGCCTGGCCGCAGCTGACTTCACCTTCGATCACATAGGCAGCGCGCTCGGCGTATTCGCCCGGAACCTCGAGGCGACTCCCCGCCGCGAGTCGGACGTCGACGTAGAATAGGGGCGATGCCACAGGCACGGGTGCTGTAAGTCCGTAGGCCTCACCTGCCAGGACCCTCACCTGTGTTCCACGATCCTCGTGCTCGGGAAGCATCTCCGCCGGGTAGTGCGAAAACTGCGGCTCGCCGTCCTCTCGCGCGCGCGGCAGAGCGACCCACAATTGGAGGCCGTGAACCGTCGACTCGCGCTCTCGCGTGCGCTGCGGTGTGCGCTCGGAGTGCACGATGCCTCGTCCGGCCGTCATCCAGTTCACAGCGGCGGGTCGGATGGCTTGCTCCGAGCCAAGGCTGTCACGATGACGCAGCTCGCCCGAAAACAGATACGTCACCGTCGCGAGTCCGATGTGCGGGTGGGGTCGCACGTCGATTCCCTGCCCGGGAGCGAAGCGAGCAGGCCCCAGGTGGTCGAAGAATGCAAATGGGCCGACCATCCGGCGCGTCCGCGCCGGCAGGACACGGCCCACTTCGAGCGATTCGACGGGGCGCGAACGAGCCGGTAGCCAGCCCTCGACGGCTCGCTCGTCAGGGGCGTGGGCGCTGCCAAGTGTCCAACTCGGCGGATCGCTGGCGGGGAACGAATCGGCCAGCGTCTCGTCGATGCGGGCCTCGTCCCACGATGGCTGATCGGATTGCATGGGCTCGGGCTCCTAGGAGTCGGAGCTGTAGAACGGCGATCCTAGCCGACGTCATCGCTCGTGGTGCCGCTCGCCTTGCCTGCGCGGAGCTCAGGGGGAGTCAAGTTGCATGCCCCCGGACGGAGCCGCCTGACACTGTACGTTCCCCATCCAGACACCGCGCTCAAGGCCCTGAGAAAACAGGACTTATGTCCGGGGACTCGCTTCCATCGATGAACCCTTCCCCCTCCGCTCGCCGCGGAACGGACCTCGACGGACGTCCGGCTTGTCCGGACCCCAGGAGGTTCCCATGGCGCATCAAGTGGCCCGCGGCTTCTTTCGATCGTTGGAGTGGATCTTGGTCGCAATGCTCTGCGGCTGCACTGTGTGGCTCACCTACCTCGTCATTGGCTTCGTGCCGCCGACGAGATAATCCCCGCGCGACACGCCGACGATTCTCGCCATGCGTGTACGGAGTCAGGTGAATTCGTCCGGAGTCGTGCGGCTTGCCTCACCGGCGCAGTGCGCCGGCGAGGCAAGCCTCACGACTCCGGACGAATTCACCTGACTCCGTATGTTTCGGCCCAGCGCTTGCGCAAGTAGAAGAAGTTGATGATCCACGCGATCGGGTTGAAGCTCAGGATCGTCAATGCGATCCAGGCCCAGTGCTGGCGCCGCGCGAAGCACCAGGCGAGCATTCCGTAGAGGATGCCGCAGACGATCACGGTCGCGACGCCGGACTCGAGCACGAGCCCGAGGCAGATGCCGGCGACGAAGCATTGCACGCTGAAGTAATAGCCCCATCGGAAGGGCCGCTGGCCTGGCTCGCGCCGCTGCGCGCGGCGATGCAGAGCGAGGCTGGCGACGATCGGCAAGCCGATGGCGATGGCGAAAAAAGCGATCACCGCGAGCAGGGGCCCGGATCTCTCCAGGAAGCTCTGCGAGTTCGCGCTGAGCGGCGCAACGGCGTCGTCAGGCCCGACGGTGATGACCAATTTCCCTCGAGCGTGACCCGCTTCGAGATAGCGGATCGCCTCGGGCACCTCGCTCAATTTGTACTGCCTGTCGATGACCGGCGTCAGCTTGCCGGACTGCATGAGATCGTGCAGGACCGTCAGGTCCTCCTTGTTCAGGCCCGACATGAACATGCCCATGTCCTGCGTCACGAACCGCGATACCACCATCGCCGCGATCGCCGTGTCCATGGGGCGGATCCAGCGGCCAGCCGGTCCGCCGATCATGATGTACTTCCCTTGCGGTTTCAGGACGCGCCTGCACGCCAGCAAGGAATGATTGGCGACGCAGTCGAGGATCACGTCGAAGTCGCGCGCACTCTTCGTGAAGTCCTCCTTGGTGTAGTCGATGACCCGGTCGGCGCCGAGCGATCGCACCATCTCCACGTTCCTCGTGCTGCACACGCCCGTCACCTCCGCGCCGAAGGATTTTGCGATCTGCACGGCGAAGGTGCCCACGCCTCCCGACGCGCCGTTGATCAGGACTTTCTGTCCCGGCTGGATCCCTGCCTTGTCGCGGAGCACTTGCAAGGCGGTGATCGCCGCGATGGGCACGGAAGCGGCCTGCTCGAAGCTCATGTTGGTCGGCTTGAGCACCACGTTTCGATCCGCGCGGACGCACACGAACTCGGCGAAGGCTCCGTTCCTCCCGCCGAACACTTCGTCGCCGGGTTGGAACTGCGTCACGTTCCGGCCAACGGCTTCGACGGTGCCCGAGAAATCGGTTCCCAAGCGCGGGTCCTTCGGGTGGAACAGCCCTGTCTCCATGCGCATGAGGCACGGCTCGCCTCGCATCATGTGCCAGTCGTAGGGATTCACGGAGGCGGCGCGAACCTTGACCAGCACCTGATCGTCATCGGGGACGGGCTTCTCGATTTCCTCGAGCCGAAGGACGTCCGGGGAGCCGAAGGCGTGATAGACGATCGCCTTCATCCGCGGAGCGGCGCGATCACTCGGCGCTTGAGCAGGCGCTGAGTCGGTCCACGACAGGGCGACCAGGAAAAATGCGGTCCAGAACTGTGCCTTCATGGGAACTCGCGTGGATCGTCGGACGAGCGGAGCGCTTCCGGAAAACCCTGGTGCAGATCTTGTCGCGGGCGCGAGCCTAGCGTTTCCAAGGCAACCGGGAGCCGGCCGTCCGCCGCGGGCCTCGACGCCTCGATGACAGACTCTTGGGTACTGGCCCCGCGGCCCACCGGATAGGATCGTGGCTCACCTTGAACTCATTCCTCTGGAGATCCGACATGCTGACACTGCGCACCCTCGACCCCCGACTGCTCTTCGCTTCCGCCGCCGCGCTCTTCGCCATCTCGACAGCCCCTGCGCTGGCTGGCGATGTCTTCGTTCCGAATAACGCGCCGACGACGGCCGGGCCGGGCGGGTACTCGACCTTGTTGCATTCGCAAGCTCGCTCCTACCAGCTGGTCGTCGGGCCGCAGGAGCTCGGCGGTCTGCCGATCGGCTCGCGCATCACGGGGATCACCTGGCGGCTGGCGACCTGGATCGTCTACCCCGATTGGCCGGGCAGCGGCACCACGGTGCCCTTCACCAACTACGACATCTTCCTGTCCAAGTCGAACAACCCGCCGGGCTCGCTGAGCACGACCTACACCAACAACATCGGCCCCGACGTCGTGCAGGTGCGCGGCGGCCCGCTGCAGATGGCTGACGTGTTCTTCCCCGGTGGAGCGCTGACTCCGAACGTCAATCCCTGGGGCACGGTGATCACGTTCACGACGCCGTACACCTACCAGGGCGGCGACCTCTTGCTGACCATCCGCCACACGGGCAGTGCGTTCACGAGCGGGGTTCTCGACACGCTGTCGAGCCCGTACACCCAGGCGATCGGCGTGTCGAGCTACACGCAGCCCGACAACTGGTACGCCCAGGGTCTGATCAGCATGAAGCTCGTCTACGACAGCTTCCCGACGACCACGTACTGCACGGCGAAAGTCAATTCCCTGGGTTGCACGCCGCAGATCGGTTTCAGCGGAGTTCCGAGCGCGAGCACGGGCTCCGGCTTCGTCGTCAGCGCGACCAACGTGATCAACAACAAGCCCGGCCTGCTGCTCTACTCGAACACGGGTCGCGCCGCCGCGCCGTTCCAGAACGGATTCCGCTGCATGAACGCCCCGGTGCGCCGCTCGATCGGAGTCAGCTCCAACGGCAATCCTCCGCCGAACGACTGCTCGGGCGTGTACTCGATCGACATGAATGCCTTCGCGACGGGCGCGCTCGGCGGTCTGCCCCAGGCCTATCTGCTCACGCCGGGGACATTGATCGATTCGCAGTTCTGGGGCCGCGACAACGGCTTTGCGGCGCCCAACAATTCGACCTTGTCGAATGGATTGGAATACGCGGTCGGGCCCTGATGCGTAGCGAACACTCGACTCGAGCTTGACGCTCGCGTCGATCCGATGATTCGAGGCCGGCTGCATTCCATGCGGCCGGCCTCGAGCCTTTCTATCGGGCTCCTATCGAATCCGGAAATCGATGTCGAAGCGCAGGCGCCAGGGATCCTCGGTGGCGTCCGCGTCGGAGGTCAGCACCCAGAGCTTGAACGACAGATTGTCGGTGAGGAAGTATTGGACACCGACGATCAGTCCCTCCATGCCCGTTCCGATGCCCGTCCCGGGGATCGGCGTGTCGTCTTGCGCGACCGGTGAATAGACGGAATTCGCATCGAGGTCGTACCAGACTCCGAAGACGTTCGCGTTCCCTTGCTTGCCAGACTTGCCGAGCTGGAGGCCGGCGGCAAAGCCGTTGTCCTCATCGTCCTCGTCGTCGGCGTTGTGCATCGCCTGCACGAAGGCCGTGTGGCGTTGCAGCGGGCCGCCTTCGTAAGTCGCCGCGACGAAGCCTTCGATGATCCCGAAGTCGCCGGCGACGTCGGTGTTGCCCTGGTTGCCGAGCACGGTCGCGCCCGCGCCGAGGCTGGACCAATGCGAGTAGGACGTCGACAACTGCAGCGCGAGCTGCTCGCTCGCCTTCAGATTCAAATTGGCTTGCACCCCGAACATCGACGGATCGCTGTCCGAGCCGTTCTCGACGGCGATGTACTCGACCGCGCGCAGGTCGTAGCTCGGGCCCGAGCCTTCGCCCTTGTGCGACCAGATCCCGGCGACTCCGGCGGGGTGAACGTCGGCGTCCCACATGAATTCGCCGAATACCGGCGGCGAAGCGAAGGCGTGCGGGAATTTCCCCGAGCGCAGATCGACCCAGGCGCAGGGTTTCCAATTCAAGTAGAAGCGGTCGAGGACGATGTCGGCGCCGCTGAAGCCGTCCGCGCCGTCGCCGAAGTCCCAGTGCGGATTGTTCGCGTCGCTGCCGGGAGCCGCGGTCGAGAGGCGCGCTTCCAAGCGCACGTCCTCGGTCACGTCGTACAGGGCGCCGACGCGCAGGCGCAGGCGGCCGCGGTGACGGTCCTCGCCGCTGGGCTGATCGTAGGTGCTCTCGCCGCGCAGGCGGCCGTCTGAATAGAACGAGAGGCGCTTGAAGATCGAATCGGCGCTGGACGCGGAGGTTTGCGGTTGCGCCGGGCTCTGCACCGGCGACGCCAGAGTCTCCGCGGCGGGCGAAGAAGCGCTCGACGCCGGCGGCGGCGACCCGCCCTCGTGCAAGCCGACGAGCGTCGTCAGATTCGTCGCGTCGCCTGGCCGCATCTCGAGGAAGCCGACGGAACGACTCAGCTGCGGCTTCAGCTCGCCTTCGGGCAGCACGCGCGCTGCGACGCCGTCGATTTCGGCGTAGCCGATGCTCATCGTGTTGACGCGCTCTCCAGCCTGGCGCGGATTCAACTGGAACTCGCGGCCCTGGTTCAGCCAGACGCGCCGCTCGGTGAGCCCGCTGAACCAGCGCTTGGGCCCGAGTCCCTTGGGCGCGTCCGCTTCGACGATGTCGGCCGGAACCCAGCCAGCTCCTGGAAGGAAGTACTCGACCCAGCAGCGATAGCCTGGATCGACTTCCTTGCCTTCGTTCTTCTCCTGAAGGCGATAACCCATCTGCAAGCGCGCGGGAATTCCGCGCGCGCGAGCCAGGGCGATGAACAGCGAGTGCAGGTCCGTGCAGCAACCGCCGCCCTGGGCGATGCAGTTCCCGGCGTCGCCGACACCGCAGTTCGGCTTGCTCGGATCCTTGGAATAGTGGTCCGCGTTGGCGGCGACGTGCTCGAGCAGCTTCTCGACTTGCTCCGCGGGATTGGCCGAGCTCCCGCAGACTTCATCGGCGATGCGCTGGATTTCCGCCGTCACCTGCATGTGCGGCGCGTCGCGGCGAAGGTCCTCGGCCATGCTCGAGCGCAGCGCTTCGGTGATCGGACCGATCTTCGCGGGGTCGACGTCGATCAGGACCGGCTCGCGGCGCACGGTGAACTCGACGACCGCGGACATCGCGGCCGCATCCGGGTTCGCGACCTCGATGTAGAGGAATCGGTTGCCGCGATCGGGCTCGCGCTCGATTTTCCAGGGCCCGGGCGCGGCGGTCACCGCGAAATCGAGGACCTGCTGGTTCGGCGCGTCGTCGGGGACGGAAACCCACCAGCGCACGAGCTTCGAGCCCGCCGGAATCTGATCCAGCTTGACCGTCTGTCGGACGCGATAGACCCGCGGCTCGCCGACGTCGAGGACATCCGCGAAGGCGATGCAGAGGAGGAGCGGCCAGGCAATGCAGAAGGCAATCAACGTGCGCATCGGGTTTCGTGCTGGAGGGCTGGCGGTCGGAAACGAGCGGAGAGCGCGAGCCTGCCAGACTCCGCTCGGGAGGACAACACCTCGGACCCTCATCCGTGGAAAGGCGCGGGACCGCCGCGGGTCGCCTGGAGTACGCTTCGGAGCGCGGCGGCTGATTGTGGGCCCGCAACTGTGACGATCGGCGCGCCAGAGCTACACTCGACCGCGACACCATGAAGTCCTTGACACGTGCACTGCTGGTCCTGCTGGCCGCCATCGTCTGGGGCCAGGCCTTTCCCGCCGCGCAGGGAAGCGACGTCGATCGCGACGCGCTGCGCGGGCAGGAGGAGTCGGGGATCAGCGATTGCCAGGGATTGCCGGCAATTCCTGGGCTTCCCGAGGTGCGGCGCGCGCTCGTCGATCCGAGCGCGCGGTTCGGCGGATCGGCGCCGAAGCAGGTCGGCTGCCCGACGGGCAGCTCGAGGAACGGCGGACGCGACGCGAAGCCCCATGGCTTGCGGCTCGCGGCCTCGGACCTGGAGTTCACGCCTGAATTCCAGACTCACCTGCGAACGAACGGCTCCGCGGACGCGCACGGCTCGCGGGCCTGACGAAGAGCGACGGACGCTCTCACGAGCGAGTCGATGAAGACGGACGCCCTGGCCTGAGGTCCAGTCGTCGCGGCCTTCGCGGTTCCCGCAGATTGGCCGATGGCCAGGGGACTGACACGTCGAGCCCGCTGTTCTCGACTGTGCGCGAAAGTCTCCTCGCACGTCGAGCGTGAGTGCAGCCGGCGTGTCCTCCGCGATGTCGAGAGGACGCGCTGCGATTCGCGGTCGGCACAGGCCCGCGTGATCGCGTGGATCCCCGCCGCTCGACCAGCGGCTCGCGCGGATCCGAGTGCCCGTTCGCTCCTCCGTACCATCCCGCCGACTCCGTTCGGCCGCTGCCCCCGTTTCGCCATGATCGAAAATCTGTCCAAGAGAGTCGCCCTGATCGCCGCGGTGCTCATCGCCTCTGCGTCGCTGCTCCTGTTCATGCCCGAGCCGATCCGACTCGGGCTCGACCTCGCCGGCGGAGTCCGGCTCGTCTACCGACTCGACTTCGAGCAGGCGTATCGCGACGGCGCGCTGGATCGCAACGAGCCGCGCGAGAAAGTCCTCGAGGAGACGATCGCGATCATGCGCAAGCGCGTCGATCCGACCGGGGTGCTCGAGCCGACGATCCGCAGCATCGGCTCGGAACGGATCGAGCTGTCCTTGCCTGGAAACATCGACTTGCAGGGCGAGTCCGCGAGCGCCGTGCTCGAGACGGAGATCGCTCCCACCGGCACGGCCCCCATCCGCCTGATGCCCGTCGGCGGCGAGGAGTCTTCCGGGCCGCCCGCGGCAAACTCCTCCATCGCCGACTTCCCCAG
Organism: Planctomycetota bacterium; assembly: GCA_035490315.1. Lineage (GTDB taxonomy): Bacteria > Planctomycetota > UBA1135 > UBA1135 > JADJQU01. The sequence continues at coordinate 1,005 of DATHET010000322.1, read as the reverse complement.
CGCCGGCGGCGTGGTGCAGGTGGATCAGGAAAAGATCCGCTACCACACGCGCCAGGGCGACCTGCTCACGGATCTCGAGCGCGGCAACGGCGGCACCAACGTCTCCGCCCACGCCGCGCATGCGACGGTCGTGCTGGTCAGCGACGACGCGATCCGCAGCGCGATCTCGAATCTTGGCGACATGCGCTTCTTCATCCAGGCCGAGCCCGAGGACTTCGCGAAGCTGGGCACGAGCTTCGAAGCAGAGCTCGCGCGCGTGCACGCCTGGCTTGCCCGACCGGAAAACGAAGCGGTCCGGATCTCGGTCTACAACAGCTCGAGCCGCGAGGCCGGCGGTCCGGTCGCCGGCATCCGCTGGTTCCCCCACGCCATCGAGGAAGGCGAGCCATTCCTCCCGCGCGCCGAGCGCCGGCTCCTGCCCCTGCTCGAGAATCCGCCGGAGTGGAACTTCAAGGGCGAGGATCTCGCGAGCGTCGGCAAGCAGCCCGATCCAATCGGCTTCCCCTCCGTGGCGTTCGAGATGCGTCCCCAGGCCAAGGGGCCGTTCGGCGACTTCACCGGCGCGCACGTGGAGGACGTGATGGCGATCGTCCTGAACGACGAGGTCGTCTCGGCCGCGACGATCCACGGTCAACTCCCCGGCAGCGGGATCATCTACGGCCGATTCACGGACCGCAAGGTCGACGAGTTGATCACGGTGCTGCGCTCGGGCTCGCTGAAGATCAAGCCGATCCTCGAGCAGGAAGAGCGCGTCGGCGCCACGGTCGGCCAGGAGTACGTGGACAAGGGCTGGATCATGGGCCTGTGCGCCGCGGGCTTCGTGGTCGGATTCATGTCGCTGTATTTCCGCTGGCTCGGCGTCTACGCGTCGATCGGCTTGATGTGCAACATGCTGATGCAGATGACCGCGATGGTGCTGCTCCAGGCCACGCTCACGCTGCCGGGCATCGCGGGAATCATCCTGAGCATCGGCATGGCGGTCGACGCCAACATCCTGATCTTCGA
>DATHET010000321.1:0-5446 GCA_035490315.1 Planctomycetota bacterium | reverse complement strand
CTAGGTAATGCAAGCCGCGTTCCAACCCGCAAAGATCTCGGGCGCTTTTCCCTGCGGCAAAGGCCGTGTGATCGCTGCGATTTGTAGATTCGACCAGCGGGCGAAAACGATTGCACCGCACTCGCTGGCAGGGCCGGCGAGCGCGGTGACATCACTCAGAGCCCGCCCGGATCGGGCTCGCGGAATCAGACGCTGGGCGAGTCGGAACTCTGCACCGGACCGTCGTCGGGACCGGAGCTAGCGGACTTGCCGCTGCGCGTTCCGGCCTCGATGTTGGTGCGGCGCGGATCGTTCGATTCGCGATCGCCGTAATCGGGAATGTCGGTCGGTGCAGGCTTCTGCGTATCGCCTTGCGTGTTGCGCTTGTCTTCGCCAGCCGGTCTGTCGTCGACGCGAGGAAGACGCTCACCCGGCTTCGGAAGCGCGCCTGCCGACTGGTTCCCGTCGGCAGGTTTTTGGCCCGGATTCGTTTGAGGAGTTTGTTTGCGATCAGGAGTTCCGCGTTCTTCGTTCTTCGGATTCATTGTATTGTCCTCGAGGATTCCAAGCTGGTTGCACTTCGTGTGAACACTGCGACCTGGCAGTGCACGATTCGTGCCGTCTCGTTTTCCCGCCCCAGCGCGGTCAGGGGCGGGAGATGACGAGTCCGCTTGTCAATTGTTCAATCCCGGGTGCCGCGGGCGGCCCGCTCCGTTGCAGGGCGAACCCGCAGGTCGTGCGGTAACGATTCCCCGTGTGAACGTGAAGTCACCCATTCGATGGCATGGCGGGTGCATCGCAAAGTGGTCCGTGCATCGTCACCTGCACAAGGAGCCATCATGCTGAGCTGGGCCATCGCGTTCCTAGTCATTGCAGTCGTCGCTGCGCTGCTGGGCTTCGGCGGAATCGCCGGCGCCGCGGCGAGCGTCGCGCAGATCCTCTTCTGGGTCTTCGTCGTCCTCTTCCTGGTCTCGCTGCTGTCGATCCTCGTCAGCGGCAAGCGCACTCCGATTCCTTGACCCACTAGCCCGGGATCGCCTGATCCCGGATTGTCGGATCACGAAACCATGGCGAAACCGCTGACCGAACCCAAGGGCGGCGGATCCGCGCCTGCCCTCGGTCGAACGAGTTTTCGCGGCGCGTGGTCGGTGTTGAAGAAGTTCGTGGTCGATTTCTTCGACCACGATCCCTTCGAGCTCGCGGCAGCGACCTCGTACTACACTCTGCTTTCCCTGGCGCCGCTGCTGCTCATCGTTGTCGGAATCGGCAGCCTCGTGTTCGAGCGCAAGGCGGTCGAGGGCCGGATCCTCGAGGAGATGCGCTACCTCATCGGAGATCAAGGCGCGGCCGCGCTGGAGACCGTGATCCTCAATGTGTCTCCCGAGCAATCAGGCCTCTCGATCGGAATCGGCCTGGTGGCGCTCTTGATCGGCGCGTCGACCGTCTTCGCGCAGCTCTCCACCGCGCTGAACAAGATCTGGGGCGTCAAGCCCGACGAAAAGAAAACCAACACCTGGCTGGCTTACCTGCGCAAGCGCGTGCTCTCGTTCGCCATGGTGCTAGCGATCGGTTTCTTGTTGATGGTCTCGCTGGTGCTGAGCGCCATGCTGTCCGCGGCGGGGCTCGCGCTGGATGCGGGCGGCGACTACGAGGCGTTCTGGCACGTGATCAACGCCTTGGCCTCGTTCCTCGTGATCACGGTCCTGTTCGCGATGATGTTCAAGTTCCTGCCGGACGCCAAGATCGCCTGGCGTCACGTGTGGCTCGGCGCGGCCTTGACCTCGCTGCTGTTCACCTTCGGCAAGCAACTGATCGGCGTCTACCTGGGGCATGCGAGCGTGGGCTCGAACTTCGGGGCCGCGGGCTCGATCGTCGTTTTCACGGTCTGGATCTACTACGCGTCCCTGCTGGTCTTCCTGGGAGCGAAGATCACGCGCGTCCACGCTCAGCGCGCCGGCGATCGCGTCGTGCCCGAAGAGTTCGCTCATCGCGAGGCGCGTCCGCCGCATTCGTAGCGAGCTTCGAGAGCCTGGTGGTGCAGCGCCGGTCCGCGCGAGTCACTGGGCCGGGCGCAGATCGACGGAGCCGACACCCTGAGGCATCCCGAGCTCCGCTTCGCCCAGCGGCTTGCTCGCCGGCCCATTCAGCACCTGCCCGTCGACGCCGAAGCGCGAGCCGTGGCAGGGACAATCCCAGGTCGTCTCGGTCGAGTTGAAGTGCACGATGCACCCCAGGTGGGTGCAGACCGCCGAGCGCTCGTGGAGATGGCCATCGCCGTCGCGGTAAGCGGCGACAAGGTGCATTCCGCGGCGCAGGACCGCGCCGGATCCGTTGGGAATCGCGTCTTCGTCCTGCGCCTGCCCTGGCTTGACATGGTCCGCGAACTGCGCCGCCACGTTGAGGTTCTCGCGCAGGAATTCTCCGGTTGCTTTCACCGGCTTGCGATCGGGGGCGTAGAGATCGCTCCAGGGATTGTCGCGGCCTTGAATCAGATCGGTCAGCAGCATCCCCGCGATCGTGCCATGGGTCAGCCCCATGCCCGAATCGCCAGTCGAGAGGTAGATGTGCTTCGCGCCCGGCTCGCGACCGATGTACGCCAGGCCATCCAGTGTTTCCAGGACCTGCCCCGACCAGCGGTAGCGCACGGTCTCGGCTCCCGGGAAGTTCTCGCGCATCCAGCGCTCGAGACGCTGGAAGCGCTCGGGCCCGTCATCGGCTTGCCCCGTCTTGTGGTCCTCGCCGCCGACGAGCAAAAGGTCGAGACCGTCGGGCGTGCGCGACGGCACGGTGCGCACGTAGTGATAGGGGTCGGCCGTGTCCCACATCAAGACATTCGGGATGCCGCCGCGCGGGCAGTCGGCGCCGATCACGAAAGTGCGGTAAGGCGCCTGCTTGGTGTGCATCGCGAACAAGGTCGTGAACGGCGAATTGGTGGCGACCACGACGCTGCGGGCCTCCAGGATGCGGCCGCCTTGGAGCTCGATCCGCACCGGCTCGCCGTCGTGGACCGCTTCCGCGCGCACGCCGCATTGGATCCTGCCTCCGCGGCGCAGGAAGGCCTGGCACAGTCCGCGCAGGTACAGCATCGGATGCATCTGCGCCTGACCGGCGAAGCGCAGGCATGGGCCGAGGGCCAGGCCGGGAACGGGCGAGCGCGGGAAGGCTTCGACCTTCGCCCCGGCGCGCTGCGCGGCTGCGTATTCCAAGGCGAGCTCCTCCGGCGAAGTGCCCGGCGCCTGGAACAGGAAGCCGTCGACGCGCTGGAATTCGCAGTCGATGTTCTCGTCGCGCACGATCGACTCGATGCAATCGATCGCCGCGGCGTGGCTGGCGTGGGCCAAGCGCGCGCCTTCGGGGCCGTGGATCTTCTCGATGCGCACGAACCCGTCGTCGATCGCGCTGGAGAGATGCGCGGAAGTGCGCGCCGTTTCGCCGCCGCCGACCGGACCGTCGTCGATCACGACCACCGAACGGCCGTCGCGAGCGAGCAGGTAGGCCACGGACATTCCGCTGATGCCGCCGCCGATCACGCACACGTCGACCGGGGATTCGACAGGCGCCGAATCCTGAGGCAGCGTCGAGTCGACGCCCATCCAGGTGGAGACTGTCTTGCCAGAGTCGCTCTTCATGGGCTTGTGGGTGCTGTCGTCGCCAGGGATCGGGGGAGGGGGTTCGGCCGGTGGTTGACTCAGCCCTCTACGCAAGCAGCGTGCCCAGAAGAATTCCGCATGACTTGGAGCCTGCAAATGCAGTGTTTTCGGCGGGTTCTCCCGTGCCGACGCGGAGCTGACCGGTCAGCCATCGGACGGCCGCATTGCCCTGGCAGAATGCACAAACTCTAAGTCCGCGGGGGCTCTGTCGCGGCGCTCCTCGCGCCTGGAGTCGCTCGATCGGCCCCCTGAGCGCGCGCCGCTGGTCACCGCGCGCAGCAGCCTGCCGGCACAGCATTTGTGGTCAGCGCTTCCAGAACTCGCGTGCTGACAGCGGGTCTTCACCAAACCAGTCCCAACCTGAGGCAGGACCATGATTCGACTTCTCCCAATCGTCTTTGTGAGCGCCACGGTCGCGTTGACCGCATTCCAACAGAATCCGCCGTCGCAGACTCCTCCGACGCCGCGTGCCCCGTCAAGTTTGGACGGCAAGGATCAACGCCCGGAAGCGAAGGAAGCCGACGGAATCCTGGCGACCTGGCTGGTTGTCGGCGGCGACGCGGAAGTGGCTCTGGCTCGCATCGCCGCGCAGAAAGCGAGCGATCCCGAAGTGAAGCAGTTCGCCCAGCGGATGATCGACGACCACACGCAGATGGGGCAGAAACTCCAGGCCTTCGCTTCCGCGGCTGGCCACAAGGGCGAAGGACAGGGCGCTGACCGTCCGACCGACGTCAGTGGCAACGATCGCAAGGAGCCCAACCCCGCTCGCGAAGCTTCGGCCCCGCGCGCGATGGGCGGGTTCGACCACGTCGCTCTCGCCCAGGAACTCGGCGACCAGTGCCTGCAGACGAGCCGCCGCGAGCTCGAGCAGAAGCAAGGCGCCGATTTCGACCGTTGCTACATCGGCATGGCGGTCGGCGGCCACATGCACACGAGCGACATGCTGACCGTTTTCCAACGCCACGCCTCGAGCTCGCTCAAGCCGGTCTTGAGCGATGCGCAGGGCACCGTCACGAAGCACCTTCAAGAGGCGAAGGACCTCATGAAGAAGCTGGAAGGCAAGTCGGGCGCCTCGCGCGACGCCGTGGGCGGCAAGTAATCCGTACTCTGGCGGGCGGCGGAGCCCTCGGGCTCCGCCGCCCTCATTTTTTTTCGACCGAAGGGTGAGTGCCGACGAGGGGAGCGAATCATGGACTGGCGCGGAGGAAGACAGAGCACCAACGTCGACGACCGCCGCAGGAGCGGTTTTCCCGGCGGCGGAAAGGGCCTGGGAGTCGTCGGATTGTTGATGGCCGTGGTGATCGCCTGGGTCACCGGCGATCCGCGGGCAATTTTCGGCGCGATGACGGGCCCGCAGGCCGACACTTCGCCGCCGACGGCCCAGGAGGAGGAGCTGGCGGCCTTCGCGCGCACCGTGCTCGGCTCGACCGAGGACGTGTGGCAAGCCGAGCTGCCGCGCCACGGCGGGACCTACCGCGATCCCACGCTGGTGCTCTTCCGCGGCGCCGTCGAGTCCGCCTGCGGCATGGCCGAGTCGGCCGTCGGCCCGTTCTATTGCCCGGGTGACGAGCAGGTCTATCTGGACCTGGGCTTCTTCGACGAGCTGGATCGCAAGCTCGGCGCGCCGGGCGATTTTGCCCAGGCCTATGTGATCGCTCACGAAGTCGGCCACCACGTGCAGCACCTGATGGGCACCGACCAGAAGGTCCGCGACGCCCAGCAGCGCGGCGACGAAGCCGGCGCGAACGAGCTGTCGGTGCGACTGGAATTGCAGGCTGATTTCTACGCTGGCGTGTGGGCTCACCACGCCGACCGCG
>DATHET010000320.1:0-8514 GCA_035490315.1 Planctomycetota bacterium | reverse complement strand
TCATGACACGACAGCGACGACTGGCCCGGGATATGCGCGCGTGTATTCCGGACGAACCGGACTCCCGCTGTTCACTGTGTCCGGAACCGAGCCTGGTCACGCGTTGGGCGGCAGCGCGTGCAACCTGGGCGACGTCGACGGTGATGGCCGCGCCGATCTCGCGATCGGGTCCTTCTGGACCAGCAAGCTGGCTTGCGCACTCCTCGTCTCGGGCGCGGACGGAAGCCTGCTGCGCAAGCTCGAAATGCCTTCGCCCAGCGACGGAGGGGAAGTCGCGGTCATGCGGCTGGCCGATCGCGACGTGGACGGGATCGACGACTGTGGACTTTCCTACCGCGACCGGGTGATCGCCGTTTCATCGAAGGATGGCCGGCAGCTGTTTGCGTGCGGAGGAAGTCCTTTCAGGCCGCACTGGGTCGGTGACTTCGACCGCGACGGCATCCGCGAGATCGTCGGCTGCGAAACGGCGAGCAGGCCAACCTTGATCGACGAAGACAACGGCATCGAGGCCACGCTCTGGTCGGGAAGGACGGGAACTCAGCTCGCCAAGACATTCTTCACGCCGTTTGGAATGATTTGCGACATCACTTCGATGGGCGACGTCGACGGAGACGGTCAAGCCGACCTGCTCATGGTCCACGACGATGTCATCGTGCTCTCGGGCGCGCGGTTCTTCCCACGGATGAAATGAGTGCGGCCGAGTAGCACTCCCTTGCTCGGGAGACCAAGGCCCGCTCGAGCGAAGATTCTCGCCGCCTCCCCAGGCTTGGAGCTGGGAGTAGGATGGATCCCAAAGTGGGCCAGAGTCAGAGGACGCATCAGCGTCAGGAGTGTTCCATGTCCAAGCTGGGATCCAGGATCGTTCTCACGGTCACGAGCATCGTCCTCAGCACCTCCGCAGCTCGCGCGCAGACCAGCTTCGGGCCAGGGATGCTTCCGGTCGGAGGCTTCGGCGCCGGGTTGGGTGCGGTCGGAAATGTCGTCGGAGACTTCCACTCGGACGTGGTCTGCACCAACGGCGGCATGACGATCTTCGAGAGCCAAGGTGGAGGCAGGTTCGCCGCGCCCCTCGTCCTGCCCACCGTCGGATTCGGCGAGTGGGGCAAGATCGTCCTCGTCGACCTCGACGGAGACACGGATCTCGACATCGTCTCCGCGACCGACCGGACTGTGCCGTCCGCCAACATCGTGCTTCGGCGGAACCTCGGTGGTGGGGCTTTTTCGACGATCGGAAGCGTTGGCGCCGGCATCTACATCGCCGGGCTCGCCGCTGGCGACGTCAACGGCGACGGGTCGCCCGACATCGTCGTCGCCAACGGCGGATCGGCGGGGACGGTGCGCGTCTACCCGAATGCGGGCAATGGAACGCTGCAGCCGGTGCAGACGATCTCCGTGGGCGTGAACCTGACGGGTTGCGCGCTGATCGACGTCGATGCCGACCTCGATCTCGACATCCTGGTCTCGACCTGGACGCCGACGTTCACGCTGACTCTGCTGCGAAACCAGGGCGGCGGCGTGTTCGCTCCGCCCCAATCGACCGGGACTGCGATCGGCGGCGTCGGTCTGGGAGCGGGAGACTTCGACGGCGACGGGGACGTCGACGCCGCAATGGCTCACATCGACAATTCCGTCGTCCTGCTCGCCAACGATGGGCTCGGCGGATTCGCAGTCACCGGCACGCTTCCGGGAGACGGCAGTGTGGCGAAGGATCTCATGGTCGCCGACCTCGACGCGGACGGCCGCGACGACATCATCACGTCGACGTTCTACGGTGACGCGCTCATCCATCTCGCGACCAGCTCCGGGTTCGCGCCTACGACGGTGGTCGGCACCGGCAGTCAGGAAGGAGGCTCGTTCGGCGATGTCGACGGCGATGGACGGATCGACGGCGTCTTCCCGCGCGGCCCGATGGCCGTGATGCTCGGGGATGGAACGGGCGGGTTCGGAGGGCGCACGACCCTGACGCCTGGCTTGATGAGCGACGCCGCCGACCTCAATGGCGACGGGCGTCTGGACCTGATCGGGGGCGACAGCTCCGGTGCCGTCGCGGTCCGTCTGGCCCTCGCCCAGGGTGGCTTCGGCCCTCAGATTTTGTTCCCCGTGGGAGCCAACCCGACCCTCGTCCTCGCTGGCCGTGTCGACGGCGATGCGTTTATGGACGTGATCGTGTGCGACGCAGCCAACGTGCGGTGGTTGCGAGGCAATGGACAAGGTAGATTCGGCCCGGTCCTGTTCACGAACGTAGGCGCGACCCACGCGAACCGATTCTGGGTCGGCCACGCGAACGCCGACGCCTTCGTCGACATCGTCGCGAGCTACACCTACCAGAACTTTCCGAACAACTGGGTGTACGGAACCATGGTCCTCGCGGGCGATGGGCTCGGGAATTTCAACCAATCCGCCTTCATCGCCAAGTCCTCCAGCGCGATCGGATTCGGCGATCTCGACGGAGACGGCATCAGCGATCTCGCGCTGTCAGGGGACTTTCATGGACAGGTCTGGCTCTCCAGCGGCGGTGTCCACTCGGGTCTCGATGTCGCTTTCTCCGACATCGAAATTTTCGACGACGATGGCGACGGCGACAACGATCTCGTCGCGAGCCATGTCAACCAGGGTTTCTATCGCTATCAGAACCTGGGGCTTGGCAGTCTCGTAGTAGGGCCGGTCGTAGCAGGCAGATTCGCGGAGGTCAAAGCAGGCGATTGCGATGGCGATGGCGACCCGGACCTCGTCCTGGCCGGAGTTGGCAGCTCCGCCGGCATCCACTGCCTGGTCAACGACGGGCTCGGCAGCTTCACGGACGTCGGCGCAGTTCCCGAGAGCGGCTCTTTCCTCACGCTCGCGGATGCCACCGCCGATGGGCGGCTCGACTTGATCGGCTCCGTCGCGTTTGCCCATGTGGTCATCGTCGAGAACCGCGGCGCGGTCGGAGGACCGGTGGTGTATTGCCAGGCCAAGCCGACCTCGAACGGTTGCCTGCCCGCAATCGTGTCGAGCGGGAATCCGAGTGCGACCGCGACCAGCGGCTTCGTGATCCGTTCGACGAACACGATCAACAACAAGCCGGGCATCCTGCTGCACTCCCTTGCAGGCCGCAGCCATCTGCCGTTCCAAGGTGGCACTCTGTGCGTGACTCCGCCGATCCGGCGCGGGCCCTTGATCCTCTCGGGCGGCAATCCGCCGCCGAATGATTGCTCGGGAGTCTTCGCGCTCGACTTCAACGCCTTCGCCCATGGTCTCGCGGGCGGCAACCCGAGCTCGGCGCTCACGGTCGTCGGAACCGCCGTGACGGCACAGTGGTGGGGACGCGATCCGCAGTCACCGCTGCCTGGCGGCTCGACTCTCTCGAACGCGATCGATTTCGCGGTCGGGCCGTAGGCGGTTCTTACGGCAACGAAGTGAGCGGTCGATCCTCCACGCACGTGGAGTCGCGGTGATTCCTCGAGTTCGCCGGTCCCACCGGCATCGCAAGCGAGCCCGACGCCCTGCCTTGGAACCCTGGGCGGTAAGCGAGTACCTTGGATCGCGTGTTGAACCCTACTCCTCGCGATCGAATGCTCGATGCACAGGGTCGTCCCTATTTCCTGTGGGACTGCGACCTGACGCTCGATCGTTTTCTCGTCGTCCTGGAGGATCCCAATCCGGTCGTGCGCGCGTATTGGATCGGGAAGCTCATGCGGCAGGCGAAACCAGACGATGTCTTCGAATTCGTGACCGTGGAGAAGATCGAAGCGCACTGGTCGCTCCTCGTGCGCTATCTGGGCTGGTCGCGAGAGTTCTGGACCTGGATCCTGGCCACATGGAGAGCCCATCCACGTGCCGCAGGGTAGCCTCTCGCCGCTGCAGGCGAAGATCCTGGTGGCGCTGGCAGGCTTCGAACCGCCGTGGACACTCACGGGAGGCGGGGCGCTGGCCCTTCACACGGCTCATCGAACGACACGGGATCTCGACCTGTTCTGGCGAGGACGCACGACGATCAGCACCGTCGTGAACGGCGTGAAGCAGAAGCTCGAGGCGGGCGGCCTTGAAGCATCGCTGCTTCAGGATGCGGGTTCGTTCTTCCGCTTTGCTGTTCGCGATGGCGCGGAATCCACGGTCCTCGACCTCGTCGCGGACCCGGTAGCCAACATCACCGCGCCCGAGATCCTGCGCGTGCACGGACACGAAATCGAGGTGGACACACGCCACGAGATCCTCGTCAACAAGCTCGTCGCGATGCTTGGGCGTTCCGAGCTTCGCGATCTACAGGACATTCAAGTCCTGCTTGAAGGGGGCGGCGATCTCTCGCTTGCCGTGCAGCAGGCCCCGCGCAAGGACGGAGGCTTCTCGCCCATGACACTAGCGTGGCTGCTGCGAGGATTCGCGATCGCGGAGGTAGCGACGAGCGCGGGGTGGGATCATGGGCAGGTGCAGCGATTGGTTGCGTTCCGTGATGAGCTCGTGTTGCGAATCACTGACCTTGCTCGACCCTGAACCTCGACCGACGTGCGGCACTGCATCACGACCCTGCACCTGGCGGATCGGCCTCTGAGCCCGCGCGTACCGCGCCGAGCGCCGGGTCACTGGCAAGAATTGCATCGGCTGCACGACTCCGCCTTCGAGAGTCGCCCGCACATCCTCGATGCATGAGCCTTGCCTGCGATCATCCAGGGCTTATCTGGTGGAATGCCCCAGCGCGCGACCAGGTCTTGGACGATTGGCATCCTGGTCGTCCTGCTCCTGGCGGGGCTTGCGGCGGCTTGGAAATGGACCGGTCTCGCGTCCTGGGCAGACCCTGATCGGATCAGCGGATACCTGGAGCCACTGAGGTCGCACTGGTACGGCCTGCCTGTGGTGGTCGCGGTGTTCGTCGCGGCGGAGCTGGTGCTCTTTCCCGTCCTGGTCCTTGTCTTCGTGTGCGGGATCGCCTTCGGACCGCTGCTCGGAACCGTGTACGCACTGGCCGGATCGCTGGCGAGCGCGGTGCCGCCCTTCTTGCTCGGGCGCAAGCTCGGCCGCGCCCGCGTCGAGCGCATGGGAGGCGCGCTGGTGCGGCGTGTCGCCGATTCCCTCGAGGGCCGCGGCGTGATCGCCGTCTTCCTGGTGCGCAAGGTTCCGGCTCCCTACACGATCGTGAACCTGGTCTGCGGCGCCTCGCCGGTGTCGCTGCGCGATTTCCTGGTCGGAACGTTCTTGGGCATGGGCACGGGCGTGCTGCTCTTGACCGTCATCGGCGCGGAGATCATGGATCTCATCCGCGATCCGCGTCCGGGGCCGCTCGTGGGAGCGATCGGTCTGTTGTTCTTGCCGCTCTTGCTCGCCCTCGCCTTCCAGCGCGTGGTCAACCGCCGCAGCGAAGCGCGCGAGGAGAGCGGGGAGAAGGGCGTGAAGGCCAAGCAGCTCGCCGCCGCGGATCGAACAGTTCGCGAAACTCCTCCCGCGACTGTCCCGCCGAGCACTCGTCCCCCGCCCGATGACATCCTGCGCCCCGGCGAGAACTGCTGGCGCATCGAGCGCGCCGAGCGCTGGCGCTGCGTGCAGGATGGCGAGGAGTATTTCCGTCTCGTGCGCGCGGCGATCCTCGCGGCACGCCGGTCCGTGTTCATCCTGGGCTGGGACATCTACGCCGCGACCGACCTCGCTCCCGGGAGCGACGACGCCGACGGACCGACCAAGCTCGCCGCGCTGCTCGACTTCGTGGTGGAGCGCAATCCAGAGCTCGAGGTATACGTCCTGATCTGGGACTACGCCGCGCTCTACGCCTTCGAACGCGATCCAACCAGCCGCATCCGGCTCGGGCTCAACACGCACGAGCGCGTGCACTTCCGCTTCGACGATCACCATCCCCTCGCGGGTTGTCACCATCAGAAGGTCATCGTCGTCGACGACCGTCTCGCGTTTTCGGGCGGGTTGGACCTGACCAGCCACCGCTGGGACACGCAGCAACATGCCGTGGATGATCCGCTGCGTCTCAGCGCGACCGGCGACCCCTACACTCCATTCCACGACATCCAGGCCCTGGTCGAAGGACCGGTGGCCGCGGCGCTGGGCGAGCTCGCGCGCGAGCGCTGGACGCGCATCGGCGCGCGCGATCTTCCGCCGCTCGAGCCGCGCGCCGATTCGCTCTGGCCGGAAAGCGATGCGCCGGACCTCGTCGACGTCGACATCGCCATCGCGCGCACCGACCCGCCGTTCCGCGGCCGCGAAGGCGTGCGCGAGTGTGAAGCGCTGTTCCATGCCGAGATCGCGGCCGCGCGCCGCGTCATCTACATCGAGAACCAGTACTTCACCAACGCCAAGGTCGGCCGGGCCCTGGCCAGCCGGCTGCGCGAGCCCGACGGGCCCGAGATCGTGATCGTCGGGCCGCGCGAATGCTCGGGATGGCTCGAGAAGAAAACGATGGGCGTCCTGCGCCATCGAGTGCTCGTCAATCTCCTCGAGTCGGATCTCCACGGGCGCCTGCGGCTCTTGCATCCATTTGCGTCCAGGAAACAGGATGTGGACACCTTCATCCATTCGAAGATCCTGGTGATCGACGACGAGCACTTGAGGATCGGATCGGCGAATCTTTCGAGCCGCTCGATGGGCATGGATACCGAATGCGACCTGGTCGCCTGCGCAGGCGGAGATCCGAGTCTGCGGGACGGGATCGTTCGTGTTCGCAATCGCATGATCGGCGAGCACCTCGGACTCGGTCCGGATGAAGTCGCGGAAGCGATCGAGCGCGAGGGCAGCCTGCGCGGCGCCATCGATGCACTCGCCACCGGGGATCGGGCGCTGGTGGCGGCGTCGGTGGATCGCGAGCAGGAACCCCAGAGTCTGGACGTCCTCGGTTTCGCGATCGATCCTGACGAGCCCATGGCCTTGAGCCGCACGATCGACCGACTGCTGCCCGCGCTCGAGCACGACGACGCCCGCAAGGCAACCCGCGTCCTGTTCGTGGCGGCCTGCGTGGCGGGGCTTCTCGCCCTCGCCGCCCAGGGCGTGTCCGGGCTGGAGTCGCTCGATGTGGACAGCGCGCACGATCTTCTCGAGAAGGTGGCGGCGGACCGGGGTGCGGCACCCTGGATCTTCGCTGCTCTCATCGCCGGAGGTCTCTTGTTCCTGCCCTTCGAATTGCTCGTGCTCGTGCCCGTCGTGCTGCTCGAGCCGATTCCCGGCGCGGCGATGGCCGTCGCGGCGGCCCTCGTGTGTGCCACGCTGGGCTACCTGATCGGACGCGCCCTCGGACCGGATCGCGTCGTGCCTTTCATGGCGGCGCGGGCGCGGAAAACCTGGCGAGGTCTGAGTCGCTATGGAGCCATCTCGGTCGCCGTGGTGCGCTTCGTCGCGCTTTTTTCGGCCACCAGCGTCCACGTGATGTGCGGAGCGTCGCGGGTCGGCCTGCGCGACTTCGCGCTCGGGTCGGTCATCGGCCTCGCGCCCGCTTTCCTCGCGTCGATCGCCCTCGGCGCCATGCTGCGCCAGGCGATCCTCGATCCGAGCCCGACGCGCAGCTTGATGACCATCCTGCTGGCCTTGGTCCTCGCCGTGTTCGTGCTGCGCTTGAGGCGCATCGTGTTGATGCGCGCCGAGGGCCGAGCTGTCAGCGAGCAGCGCATGCGAGCTCGCCACGGATGAAGCCCTCCGTTGAAGAACCGACGCCGGGAAGCGCCGCGGCGACGCGATTGCGGATCGCAACCTACAACGTCCACTCCTTCATTGGCGCGGACCGGCGCTGCGATCCGGCGCGCACCGCAGCGGTCGTCCAGGAGCTTCGCGCCGACGTCGTCGCGCTCCAGGAGATGACCTATCCCACCGACCTGGCGATCGAGACCCGCTCGCCGGTGGTTCTGCCGTCGCTCGATCAATACCAATGCGTGCTCGGACCCACCCACGTGCGAGCCGAGCATCACTTCGGCAACGTGATCCTGACGCGCTTCCCGATCCGCGATCTGTCGCGCATCGACATCTCGACCAGTCGGCGAGAGCCGCGCGGAGCCGTGCACGTCGTGCTCGACGCTTTCGGGACGGAGTTCCACGTGATCGCGACCCATTTCGGCCTGGGCTGGCTGGAGCGGCGCGGACAGATCGCGCGCATCCTCGCCGCCGTGCAACAGGTCTCGGGCGGCTTCGTCGCGGTCATGGGCGACTTCAACGATTGGTTCCCCGGCCGCTCGCTGGTGCGCGCCCTCGACGATCACTTCGGGTCGCCAGGCTCGCCGAAATCCTTCCCGGCGCGCTGGCCGCTGCTCGCGCTGGATCGCGTGTGGGTGCATCCGCGGGCGCGCGTGACGTCGGTGCAAGCGCACTCGAGCCTGCTCGCGAAGCGCGCGTCGGATCACCTGCCGGTGGTGGCGGAGATGCAGATGGAGCCGGAGGCAGCGATCGTCTCGGCTCCAGCCACGTCTGCTGCTAGTGGGGTGATTCAAAAATTCGGGCCATAAGTGCTCGCGGTTTTCCCCGCCGCTGCGTACATGCTGTCATGAGCACAATGGGACGGCCGAAAGCGGAGTTGAAACTCACGGAGGAAGAGCGATCCGAGTTGCTGCGGCT
>DATHET010000319.1:0-15873 GCA_035490315.1 Planctomycetota bacterium | reverse complement strand
CGCCTACCGTGAACGTGTTCATGTCGATCGTGTAGATGCCGCTGCAGTCGCTCGCCGGCAAGGCCGTGCCGCCGGAGTTGGCGGGGGTCGTGCGGCGCACGGGCGAGTTGACGCAGCGCAATCCGCCTTGGAACGGAACGGCGGCGCGGCCGTTGACACTGTAGATCAAGAGACCCGGCTTCTGGTTGCGCACGTTCGAGGCCTTGATGTGGAACCCGGCGCCGGCGGTCGCGCTCGACGCGCCCGTGGAGCCGATCGTCGGCGTGCAGCCCAGCGAGTTGATCTTCGCCGTGCAGTAGAGCGTGGGCGAGCTGCAGGCTCCCGCATAGGACAGGGCGTTGGCGAGCAGGTTGTCGCCGTCCGTGTTCGCGGCCCATAAGTCAAACTGCGCATCGCTCGACGGCGGGAAGAAATTCAAGCTGATCACTCGGCCGGCGAGTCCGTTGCGCTCCGCCGCGAAGATCTCCCCATTGGTGTAGTCAGCGAGCCGCGTCGAGCTCGGCGCCAGGTTGCCCGTGCTGCGGTAGGACGATTGACCGCCATCGAAGCTTGCCACGGGGCTGATCGTGAACAGCGGATGGTTGGGGAAATACCTGGTTCCGAGCTGCTCGCCAAAGCTGGAATTCTGCCACAGCGGAGTGATCGGGTCGTATCCCGCGCTGACCCAGGTGCCCGCGAGCGGAATGCTCGCGTTCGTGAACACGCCGATGACCACGCCGCCGCCACCGTCCACGTAGTCGTGCAAGGCATTCCCCTGTCCCACCGGGTCCAGGTAGCCCAGTCCGTCGCTGTAGACGAGCACGGCGCGGAAGGCCTGGAGTTGCGCGAGATTCAGCGTGACCTGGGACACGTCGAAGGTCGTCACGCCCCCGAGATTGACGCCGCTTGCCAGGAGCTTGGCCTTGACGTCGTCACTCCAGAGAGTGCCGCCATTCGGGCTGCCGAGGACTGCGACTTGTGCAGCCGCGGATCCGGTCATGAACGCTGCGGCGGAAAAAGCCAATACGAGTCTGCGCGCGTGCAACATGGTTGCTGCCTTCCGAGAGGACAAAAAGGGGATCGGACTTCTGAAACCGGATTCCATGGTACACCGCGGTCCTGATTCGGGACGGGGCTCAGCGGGCGCCAGAAGGGAACAATTCCTTTCCTTGCCCGATCGAAAAGACCGTGCAAGGACCGGCGCCGCAGGGGACACGTCTATGGGCAGACGACGTACTCGAGCGCGTCGGAAAGAGTCGAGTTGTTCGGCGCGGGGAAGCCTGGATCGCGCCCCCACCACTGGCAATCGACCACGGTGCCTTGGACGGCGAGCGCGGGAATCGGATTGCCGCCCAGGCCGCCTACCGTGAAGGTATTCATGTCGATCGAGTAGACGCCGCTGCAATCGCTCGCCGGCAAGGTCGTGCCGCCGGAGTTCGCGGGAGTCGTGCGACGGACCGGAATGTTGACGCAGCGCAGTCCGCCCTGGAACGGAATCGCGGCGCGGCCGGTGACGCTGTACAGCATGAGGCCGGGCTTCTGGTTGCGCACGTTGGACGCCTTGATCAGAAAACCGGAGCCGGCGCTCGCGCTCGAAGCGCCGCTCGAGCTGATCGTCGGAGTGCAGCCGAGAGAATTGATCTTTGCCGTGCAGTAGATCGCTGGCGAGCCGCAGGCTCCGACGTAGGAGAGGGCGTTCGCGAGCAGGTTGTCGCCGTCGGTGGTCGAATCCCAAAAATCGCTGCGCACGTCGCTCGACGGCGGGAAGAAATTCAAGCTGATCACGCGACCGGCGAGGCCGTTGCGTTCGGCCGCGAAGATGTCGCCATTCGTGTAGTTGGCGAGCCGCGTCGAATTCGGAGCCAGGGTCCCGGTGCTGTGGAAGCTCGAGCTGCCACCGTCGAAGCTCGCCACAGTGCTGACCGTGAACAGGCCATGGCCGGGAACCAAGCGCGTTCCCAATTGCAACTGAAAGCCTTGCGTCTGGCCCGTCGAGGTGATCGCGTCATAGCCCGCGCTGACCCAGGTGCCCGAGAGCGGAATGCTGGCGTTGGTGAAGGTCGCGATCACCACGCCGCCGCCGCCGTCGACGAAGTCGTGCAGCGCATCGCCCTGTCCGACCGGGTCCGCGTAGCCGGGGCTGTCGCTGTAGACGAGCACCGCATTGAAAGTCTGGAGTTGCGCCAGGCTCACCGTGACCTGGGAAATGTCGAAGATCGTGATGCTTCCCAGACTCACGCCGCTGGCTTGGAGCTTGGCCTTGACGTCGTCATTCCAGGTCGGGCCGCTGGACGGACTGCCGAGGATCGCGACTTGAGCCGTCGCGGTCGCTGCGAACAACGCTGCCGCCGAGCAGACCATTCCAATTCGATGCAATTTGCGCATGGCTGTACCTTCTCCGAGATATTCCACGTAGGGGAGCGAGACACGGACAACTGCATGGATGCTAGCACCCGCCCGAATCCGTGCCGATATCGAGCGGCGTAATGGCGCGCCGGCCTTTGCACGAACCAGTGGATCGGGCAAAGGCCGGCGCTGCAGGGGACGAGCTTCAGCAGCAGGCTGCTAAGGGCAGACGACGTATTCGAGCGCGTCCGAAAGGGTCGAGTTGTTCGGGGCAGGGAAGCCCGGATCGCGTCCCCACCACTGGCAATCGACGGTCGTGCCCTGGATGCCCAGAGCGGGAATCGGATTGCCGCCCAACCCGCCGACCGTGAACGTGTTCATGTCGATCGCATACACGCCGCTGCAATCGCTCGCCGGCAAGGCCGTGCCGCCCGAGTTGGCGGCGGTCGTGCGGCGGACTGGAACGTTGACGCAGCGGAATCCGCTCTGGAACGGAACCGCGGCGCGACCTGTGACGCTGTAGAGCATCAAGCCCGGCTTCTGATTGCGCACGCTCGAGGCCCGAATCGTGAAGCCGGATCCGGCGCTCGCGCTCGAAGCGCCCGTGGAGCTGATCGTCGGCGTGCAGCCGAGCGAATTGATCTTGGCCGTGCAATAGATCGCCGGGTTCCCGCACTGTCCGACGTAGGAAAGGGCGTTGGCCATCAAGTTGTCGCCGTCGGTGCTCGCGGTCCAGAAATCGGAGCGCGCGTCGCTCGACGGCGGGTAGAAATTCAGGCTGATCACGCGACCCACGAGGCCGTTGCGCTCCGCGGCGAAGATGTCGCCGTTGGTGTAGTCGGCAAGCCGCGTCGAATTCGCCGCCAGGGCCCCGATGCCGTGATAGCTCGAGGTCCCGCCGTCGAAGGTCGTCACCGGGCTGATGCTGAACAAGGGGTGAGCCGGGAAGAAGCGCGTGCCCAGTTGCAGCTGGAAACCCTGCGTCTGGCCTCCCGACGTGATCGCGTCGTAGCCCGCGCTGACCCATGTGCCGCCGAGCGGGATGCTGGAGTTGGTGAAGGTCGCGATCACCACGCCGCCGCCAGCGTCGACATAGTCGTGGAGATTGTCGCCCTGGGCGTTCGGGTCCAGGTAGCCGGGGTTGTCGCTGTAGACGAGCACCGCGTTGAAAGCCTGGAGTTGCGCGACGCTCAACGTGACCTGGGACATGTCGAAAATCGTGACGCCGCCAAGCGAGACGCCGCTGGCCAGGAGCTTGGCTTTGACGTCGTCATTCCAGACCGGGCCACCTCCGGGGCTGCCGAGGATGGCGACTTGAGCTGACACGGATCCGGTCAAGAAAGCCGCTGCCGAGAAGACCAATGCCAGCCGCTGAACGTTGCGCATGGTTGCTACCTTTCGCCGGGACGGAAGAGGGACGAGAGCAAGACACGAAAGCCTGCTTCGATCCTATCACCCCTGGAAAGGCTGGGGAGTGGACAGCAGGGCAGTCCGAGACGATCCGTCGGAAGTCGCGGTCGGCGAGCAGGGCGGGGTGTGAACCCGGGGCTTACTTCGCCGCTTCCATCATTTTTTCGACGCGTGTCTTGATCATCGCGTAGCGCTGGCGGCCCGTCTCGCACTGGCTGGCGATCCATTCGGCGTTGCGGAAAGCCGTGGGAGCGAATTCCGTGCGGAAGCGCTCGAGGTACGGATGGACCTTGACGAACAGGAACATGCCTTCGGCGCTGTTCTCGATCAGGAAGTCCGGGTTGACGACTCCGTGGCGCGCGAAGGAATAGACCATCTCCCAGTAGCTCGAGACCTGACGCCAGGCGGCGTTGCTGAGGTGCGCTGGGGCGACGATCGCGGCGATGTCCTCCCAGGTCCGCGGCAGGAATGCGGCGATGGTGATTCTCGATTGGCGCATCACGGCCTCGCGGCGCAAGTCGTAGAGCTTGAGGATCAGGTCGGCGTCGTGATGGTCGGGGTGTTCTTTGGACATGGGCGCAGTATACGGCGTCAGGTGAATTCGTCCGGAGTGGTGGTGGCATACGGCGCGCCGCGAAGCACTCAAGATGCGGCTCATCGGCGACAACCCCCTCGCCCAGGTTCAGCGCCTGCCCCAGAACGAGCGCACGATGCGAGTGAAGCGGCGCGCCGTATGCCACCACCACTCCGGACGAATTCACCTGACTCCGTACTTCACACTCCGACGACGAACTCGACCCCATCGGAGAGGGTCGAGTTGTCGGGCGGCGCGAAGCCATTGTCGCGCCCCCAGAATTGCGCATCCACCAGCGTGCCCGGCGTGGCGAGGTACGCGGCGGGGAGACCACCGAGCGCTCCGACCGTGAACGCATTCACGTCGATCGAATACACGCCGGTGCAATCGACGAGCGGCGGAAGGCTCCCGCCGGAGCTCAAGGGCGTCGAGCGCCGGATCGGGCTGGCCAGGCACAGGGTTCCGCCTTGGAACACCAGGGCCGCGCGACCGGCGTTGGTGTAGATCAGCAAGCCGGGCTTGCCGTTGAGGACACTGCCGCAGCTCAACGTGAAGCCCGAGCCGGCGGACGCGCTCGAAGTTCCGCTCGAGCCGATCGCCGGCAGGCAGGACTGGCTGTTGAGCTTGGCCGTGCAATAGACCGTCGTGCTCGGAGGCGGCGTGAACGTGATCACGAGCTTCGGCTGGAACTGCGGGAAGCTGCTGCGCGATTCGAATTGCTTCGCCGACGTGCCGCTCGACTCAGGGCCGCGCACGATCCAACCGGAATTCGAGAC
This sequence comes from Planctomycetota bacterium, assembly GCA_035490315.1. Classification (GTDB taxonomy): domain Bacteria; phylum Planctomycetota; class UBA1135; order UBA1135; genus JADJQU01. Next base: position 10,788 of record DATHET010000319.1, on the reverse strand, counting down.
CGGCGCGTTGACCCAGCCCTGGACGTCCGCGGCCAGGGCCACCGTGCTCCAGTTGTAGTAGGCGAAGGTGCTGCCGATGTTCGTCGAAGCGCTGGGCGTGGCGATGAAATCGCCGCCGGGCGTGTTCCAGAGCTGCGTGTTCCAGAACGTGTGCAGCCAGGTGGAATCGCCGAGCTGCGCCGGTGCTCCATTGCCGCTCTGGCCGACGCTCGGTCCTTCGTTCCAGCCCGTGGTCAAGCGGTGGACGTCGAAGACCTTGTTGCCGACCGAGGTCTTGGACATGAACAGCTCGAGGCGCGCGGACTGGATCGTCGATCCGGCGGGAACCGCGCTCGCGACGTCGAACCAGACCAGGGCGCGCCGCACTGGCCAGCTCGAGTTCGTGCCGGCGCGCCCGCTGTACATGTTGAAGCTGGATCCGTCGGAGCGATTCCCGAGCGTGTCGTCGTAGATCGTCGCGTCCTTGGCCGCCACGAGCGTGACCACGTCGGCGGCCAGGGGCGGGGTGAGCAGGAGCAGGGCGCAGAGTGCCGGGAGCTTGGATCGCGGGAGCATGGTGCGGATTCGCGAGGGGAGGTGCGGAGCCCGATCGGTGCTGGGCGTCGTGGAGGACTATCCCTTCATCGTACGTCCAAAATCCGGTACAGCTCGAAGGTCGCGCCGAAGGAGGGCAGGCCGCTCAGAAGCTCCCAGGTCCAGACCGTCTCGTTGGTCATGACGTTGTAGCCCAGGGTCGAGTCCTTCATCGGATCGCGCGCTCCCTCGGGAACCCGACATTCCAACTTGGCCTCGGCGGCCAGGACGGACTGGAAATCCAGGGCGAGATGGTTGGCGAAATCGTCGGGACGATCGCGGGAAGGACCGACGATCGCGACCAGAGCTGCCTGCGCTGCTATCAGCGTGGCCCGCGGATCCGCCTTCGCGGCTGCGAAATCGGCGGCGCGCAACAGAGGCGCGTGCTCGAGCTGGTAGCGCGGACAGCTCCAGCCCTCGCCGGCGTGGAGCTTCTGGTAGCGGAACCACTGGCTGCCGAAGCTCGCGGCCGCATCTCGAGCCATGACCGCTTCGGTTCGCGCGAGGGGCACGTCGACACCGGGAAAGCAAAAAACGCGCTCGGTCTCGGCGGCGACGTGTGCCGCAATCCAATCACCGAGCTGCGTCGGACCGTCCTTTTTCAGGCGCAAGCGCTCCAGGGCCAGACAGGCTCCGAGCTGGGGCAGGGCGAGCACGCATAGCGCGACAAGCGCGAGCGCTTGCGGACCGCGCAGGGCGATGCGCGCCCACAGCGCCGCCGCCAGGCAGGCGACGAAGGGGACGAGCTGGAGGCAGAAGCGCTCGCAGGTCGCGTCGAACATCCCGAACAGCAAGAGATATGGAACGGCGTAAGCGCTCACGATCGCGAGCTTGCGCCAGTTCGCGCTTCCCGGCGCGCGCGCGACCAGCGACTTTGCTCCGAGGGCCAGGGCGAGCAGGGCCGCGACGAGCGGCAGTGTCTCGAAGGACCACAGGGTGCGCGCGATCACCGCGAATCCGCCGCCGCCCAGGCGATCGATGCGGACTTCGTGCCCGACACCCAGGGCGAGATTCGGATCCGCGTGGCTGGTGGCGAACACCAGGCCCCCGATCGCGGAGGTCGAGCCCGCCGGCGCGCGCTGGTCGGGCAGGCCATGGGGATAGAGGGCCCAGACGATCGCTCCCGCGAGCGCGACCATCCACAGCGGCGCGAGCCAGCGCGAGGCTCGGCTTTTCGTCGCGCGGTCGCGCAGGAACCAGGCCGCGGCGAGCGGCAGGGCGCTGGCGGCTCCACTCTGCAGGGTGCCCGCGGAGAGACCGACCGCCAGCGCGGCGAGACTGCAGTTCAGCCAATCGGGCCGGCGCGCCATGCGCAGCGACGCGACCACGGCGAGCAGCGCGAAGGCCGCGGCCGGCGCGTGAGGCCGCGATTGCTGCGCGAAGAGCAGCGTCAACAGGCTGGTGGCGCAGAGCAGCGTCGCGAGCAGCGCCGGTCCGCGCGAGAGGAAGTTCCTCGCCAGCCAGTAGCTCGCCGGGACCAGGAGCAGCGACAGCAGGGCCACGATCAGGCGCACGCGCAGGAAGGGCGAGGAGGCCTGGGCCAGATGCTCCTCGAGCGAATCGTCCGCTCGCTCGCGCGCGGGGATCAAGGCCGCGAGCTCCGCGACGAGGTGCGGATACAGCCGCCACACGGATGCAGCGTCGCGGTTCTCGGCGTGGCGCTGGATCAGCTCCACCTGCTCTGGAATCACCGTGCCGTCGGGCTCGACGTTGCAAGGCAGGCGAGCTCCGAGCGCGCACAGCCGCAGGCCGAGCGCGATCACCACGCAGACGATGACTCCGAGCGTCGCAGCCCGGCGCGAGATTCTCCCAGAGTCCGTTCGCGCCAGGGGCCTCCTCGTCACGGACAGATGAACACGCGCAGCGCGTCGCTCAGGCCGATGTTGTTCGGCGCGGCGAAGCCTGGATCGCGCGACCAGACCTGGAAGTGCAGGGTCATTCCCGCCGTCACGCCGTTGCTCGCCAGGAACGCGTCGCTCACGGCCTGGGTGAACACGCCCGAGCAGTCGAGCCCCGTCGGCGATCCGCCGGAATCGAGGCCAGAGAGGCGATGGACCGGTGCCTGCAGGCAGAGGGTACCGCCGCCGAAGGGAACCGCGGCCGCGCCGCTGCTCCAGATCAGGATCCCGGGCTTCTTGTTGAGCACGTTCGAAGCCTGGATCACGAAGTTGTCCGGCGCGCCGACGGTCGCCGAGCCGCTCGCCGCGATCGTCGGAACGCAGCCAAGACTGTTGGACTTGGCCGTGCAGTACACCGCTCCCGCGCAGTCGCATTCATCGGGAATCGAGTTCGCGTTCGCATCCGCGCTCGTGCCTTGGGCGAGATCGCAGACGTCGTCGCTCCCGTTGCCGTTGCAGTCCGCGGGCGCTTCGTACCAGATGCGCAGAATGCGCGCCCCGGGCTGGGTCGCGTTGTTGCCGAGGTCGTAGTAGAGCTCGCTCATGTAGAGCCCGTCCGGCCCTGCCTCGAGAGCGCAGGCCGTGGCCTTGCCAGCTCCCGCGTATTCGAGGAAGGGAATCGGCCCCGCGACCAGGTTCCCATTCGCGTCGAGGATCCACTCGGTGATCCGCTTGCCCAGCGTCTGCAGCCCCGTTCCGTACGTCGGCCCGGACTCGGAGACGAAGGCGTGGCCCTGCGAGCCCGACGGGAAGCCGCTGCCCCCGAACACCGAGGGCTGGACGAAGACGAGATTCACCGGGCCGTGGGCCGGGTTCCAGTTGTACAGAGCGAAGCTCGACATGCTCTGGTCGCTGCCGTCCCAGAGATAATTGCGGCCGGGAACGATCCGCGCGAAGCGGTCGACGCTCGGCCCGTTCTCGACGACGTACTGGCTGGAGTCCGCGGCTCGCCAATCGCCCGCGAAGGGGTTGCGCACTCCGTAGGCGAAGACATAGTCGCGCGCGCTGATGCCGTTGGCTGCGTCGTAGAACGGATTGTCGGAGGCCGCCGTGCCGTTGAGATTGAGCCTGAGGATCTTGCCGCGGAAGGAATTGATGTTCTGCGCGGTCGGCGTCGAGAAGCCGTCGCCCATGTGGCAGATCAGTTTTCCGTCGGGCGCGATCGTCAAGTTCGAGATCTGGTGCGACTGGCCCTGCTCCTCGTTGACCATGTCGAGGATCGTGAACCGATTCGCGGCCGTCCTGCCGCCGTCATTGCTCGTGAAGCGATCGATCTTCGGGAAGTGCACGTTCTGATTGCCCACCTGCGCGCGCAACATCTAGGCGTAGACGTCGCCGGTCAGCGGATCGACCACGATGCCCGTGACACCCTGCTCGCCGGAACCGGGGAAGGCTCCCGTGGGATTGAAATCGAGCAGACCGCTCGCATAGGTGCTGACGGTTCGATCGCGCGAGACGACCTTGATCTGTCCGTAGAGCTCGCTGACGTAGAAGAAGGGATCGCTCGGATTCGGGCCCGCATTCGGCACGAAGGCGATATTGACGGGCAGCTGGAATCCGCCGGCGACGACCTCGACCTTGAAGTGATCCGCCCTCGGGATCCAGGGCGGAGTCAAGCCCTGCGCGAGGATGGAGAAGACCGGAGTGGTCTGCTGAGCCGACCCGAAGTAGCTCGCGCCGGACGAAGCGATCCAGTAGTAGTCCGTACCGCCCGGCGGGATCGTCAGCGCGGGCAGCATGATCTCGTGGGTGGCGCAATCCTCGTCGACGACGACGAGCCTGCTCGCGCCCTGCGAGAGCCCGAGCGAGCCCCCGCGCAGCTGGACGCGCATCGCTTCATGGGCGGAGAGGGCCGCGGGATTGTTCCACGTGTTGGTCACGCCGTCGTTCGGCTGGATCGACAGGGCGAGGGCGCCGAGGCCCGTCTCGAGCAGCAGCTCCGCGGGCGTCCCCGCCGGCTGCAGGATCACCGGATTGCCGTTGGCGAGGAAGCGCCATTGCGGCGTGGGCGAAGTGGCGACGTCCTCGATCTCGAGCGGGAAGGCCGTGGTCACGCTGCCGGTGTGGAAGGTGCGCGTCGACCAGGCGCTCCATTCCGTCAGCGGATCGCCGCTGTCGTCGGAGTGGCGCACGCGCAGCGAAAAATTGGTGAGAGCGAAGAGCTCGCTGCGGCCAGCGTGCGAATTCTCGAAGACTCCGTCGCCGAGGTGCGTGTGCAGCTTCTCGACGCCGCCCGCGCAGGAGAATGCCCAGACACGCTGCGGTTGCGAGACGGTCCAGATCTCCCAGTCCGTGCAGCGATGCAGGTCGCCCACGTCCGAGTCGACGAACTGCCCGGTCTCCATGTGCACGTCCGCCGGATTCACGATCTGACCGTTGACCGCGGGCTCGGTGATGGTCGGAGGGAAGGGCGCGAGATTGCCGGAGGGCGGCGGAGACTCGATGAAATGCCAATCGAGGATCTCATGGGCCTGGGGCACGCCGCCGCCCGTGGCCGCGGTGAATCCGACCCAGGCCCGGCCCTGGTCGAGCGACAGGAGCTGCCCCAGGTTCATGTTGACGCTGATCACGGGCTGGACCAGGTTGTCGATGAACACGGCGATCACGCCAGACTGGTAGCGGATCTTGCAGGCGTGGATCGCGCCGTCCGCGAAGGCCGGCACCGCGAGAGTCGAGCCGAGCGACGCCGTTTCGCTGACGCTGTTCGAGCTCGGGCCGCGCGAATGCAGACTGACGTGCAGGCCGGCGGGATCGTTGACGGGCACGGCCGAGCAGGTGGAGTTCGCGAAGGTGTCGAACTCGATCGCGAGACTGTTCGAGAGACCGTGGTAGCCGAGCTGACAGCCCGCGCCGATCAGTGGCGAGGCGGCGATGTTCTGCACCAGGAACACGAAACCATCCGCACCCGGGCCGTTCGAGATCTGGAACGTGAAGTCGGTCTCGAAGCTCAGGGCTACCGATTGCTTGGTCTGGTACCAGACGCCGCCGCTCTGGTTCGCGCTCGCCGGCGTCAGCCTCAGGCGAGTGCCGTTCTGCGCCGCGGCGCCGACCAGCGTGGTCCCCGTGGTGCTCGAGAAATCGAGGTAGTGGAAATCCGCGCGAGCGCCGAGAGAGAGAATCGCAAGCGGGACCGCGGGCAGGGTGCGGCGTAGACGGTCACGGAGCGCAGAGCTCGCTCGCACGATGGGGAAGCGCATGGGGATTCTCGCTCGGCTCGGGATGGGAGCCCAGAACACGGAATGGGGGCCAATCCATGGTACCCGCGGCGCGCGGATCGGCGCGCCTTCCCGCTCTTCGCGCAGCCGAAGCTCAGGCTCCGATCGTGAACTCCAGCCCGTCGCTCAGCGTGGAGTTGTTCGGCGGGGCGAACCCATTGTCGCGCCCCCAGAACTGCGAATCGACGAGTGTCCCGGGAACCAGCAAGAAGGGCTGCGGGGTCCCGCCGAGCGCGCCCGCGGCGAAGGCGTTGAAGTCGATCGCATACACCCCCGAGCAATCCAGAGGCGGAGGATTCCCGCCCGAATTGAGCGGCGTCGAGCGCCAGATCGGAACGTTCATGCAGCGCAGGCCGCCTTGGAAGGGGACGGCAGCACGGCCGTTGTTGCTGTACAGCAGGAGACCGGGCCTGTTGCTGAGCACGTTGCTCGCCGCGATCGTGAATCCAGATCCCGCGCTCGCGCTCGACAAGCCACTGGAGCCGATCGTCGGCGTGCAGCCAAGTGAATTGATCTTCGCCGTGCAATAGACGACCGGCACGGAGGCCGAGTAGGTGAACTCGATGCGCGTGATGTCGAAGAAACCGGGCTCGCACCACACGTCGTGCATGCCACCCGGGGAGACCGCGCTGCCCAGATGGAATTGCATCCCCGAGCGATCGAGGTTCACGGTATTGCCCAGGATCGTCGTGGTCTGCTGCACGTTCCCGGCGTAGGAGTTGGATCCCATCGTCGAGTTCGCGGTGCTCGCCGTGTTGCCATAGATACCCATCACGTCACCGGTATGGACCACGACGTTGACCGGCTGAAAAACGTTCTGCGGCAGGTCGAAGCCGAGCGCGAGCGTGGTGAAGGCATTCGTGCTCGAGGCGTAGGCGGGCGGCGGCACGTTCCCCGTGAAGTGGACCACCGAGAAATTCTGGAAGGCGTTCGCCGAGCCGGTCTGCCGCAGCACCTGCACGCCCGTGATCGTGAAGTCCGCCGGAGCCGTGAACCAGTAGCCGCGCGTCGGCCCGTCGAAGATCCCGGTCTGGGGGCCCATCGTCGCTGTCTGACCAAAGGCCGAGAGGCTTGCGCACACGGAAACGGCCAGGCCAAGGATCCATCGCTTCATGATTGCTCTCCTGGATTCGCGGAGCCTATGGTTCGCCGAACGCGGGGGACCTCGAGCCGGCGGGCTCCGTGCGAATCTCCATCGAGACTACAACAAGACTCGACGCGGTGGGAGGCGCTGTCACGGAAGCCGTGACGCGGCCGCGAATCTGACCCAAAGTCAGGGACTTGCAACCGCGGAGGCCCACTACTCGATCTCCAGACCGCGGCTTCCTCCGACCGGCTAGTGTCCTGTACCTGAAGTTCGTCGACAAAATCGGCCCGCCTGGGGCTCCCTGGCTGCGTTCCCGGGATCCCCTCTCGAACACCTATCGGTGTTCTCGTGCGCCTTCGGCGCACCGGGCCTTACCTTCCTCGTGTTGCAGAGAACACGCGTCGTCGCGGCGCCTTGCCAGGAAGCCGGATTCAGGCCGCTTTTGCCAACGTACTTCAGGAACAGGACACTAGGGCGGTGATGCATTGAGGAGGATGGTGATGCTGGCGTTGCCGTCGTTTCCGACTGCCAGATCTGGCCTCCCATCCGCGTTGAAGTCGCCGATTCCTATGGAGCGCGGGGCAGTCGCTGCAGGGAATGGGTAATTCGTGGCAGGAGCGAACAAGAACCCACTCGGGTGTCCACTACCGAGGCCCAGCATGACCGAGAGGCTGCCGACGCCAATCGGCGTGGCGTCCACTCCGCTATTGGCAACTGCGAGGTCGGTTTTCCCGTCCGCATTCAGATCGCCGACCGCCACGAAGAATGGTGTGAAACCCGCAGCCGGCGCTTCAGTCGAGAGCTGGAATGCGCCGGTACCATCGCCGAGCACGAGGCTGACAGATCCCAACGAAGCCTCGCTGCCCAACACCAGATCGTTGTCGCCATCATCGTCGAAATCGCCGATGGCAACGCACTGAGGCTTGACTGCGGCAGAGACGGTGACTGCCGGGTTGAAGAAGGTGCCCGTTCCCGACCCCAGCAGGATTGAAACGGAGTCTTCGTCGTGGTTGGCGACCGCAAGGTCCAGGTTGGCATCATCGTCGAGGTAGCCGATGGCAACTGCTCGCGGCCTTAACCCCACGGGGTGGAAGGGCGGGACGGCGGTTGCGAGCGTGAAGGATCCCGCGCCATCGCCAACCAGCAGGTCGACTCGGTTGGTGGCGTGATTCACGACGACCAGATCCGCATCTCCGTCGCTATCGAAATCGCCGGCAACGATCCCGCGCAGGTTCCCGCCGATCGACACGGAGGACGCCACGGAAAACGAGCCAGCTCCGTTTCCAAGCAGGATCGAAACCTTTCCGGCGTTTCGGTGGCATACGGCCAGGTCCTTGTCGCCATCGGAGTCGAAGTCATCGGCGACGAGGAAGAATGTTTCTGTGCCTGGGACCGTGGTGGCTGCGACGGGCTGAGAAAAATTCCCAAGGCCCAGTCCTCGCAAGGTCGAGACTTTGCCATCGTTGGAGGAAAGAGGAATGAGGTTGGCAACTGCGAGATCCAGCTTGCCATCACAATCCCAGTCGCCGACCGTCACAGAGCGCGGCCCTGATCCTGCGACGAATTGCTTGGCCAAGCTCGAAGGGAAGTCTCCCGACGTCTGAATGATCGTCGAATTCCGCAGGACGGAAACATTGTTCAGTCCGGTCCCTCGAGTGACAACTACGTCCGAACGACCATCGCGGTCGTAGTCTCCCAGGGAAACGAACGTGGAGTTGATTCCTACCGGAAAGTCGGCGGACGGTATCACGAACGTCCCATCTCCGTGGCCGATGAAAATGGACAGACCGGAGCCGCTTTCGTTCGCAACGACAAGATCCGACTTACCGTCGTGATTGAGGTCACCGATCGCGATGCAAGCGGGGCTCGGTGTCGTGTCGACCCGCACTGCGGTTTGGAATGTGCCATTCCCGTTGCCTCGCAAGATCGAGACCGAGCTTGCGTCGTGGTTGGCGACAACGAGGTCTTGCTTTCCATCGGAATTGAACTCGCCGACGGCAATCGATCGCGGCCCGGTCTCGACGTCGAAAACCGTAGCCGAGGAAAAACCTCCAAGGCCGTTTCCGAGCAGGATCGAAACGTCGCCGGTGTTTTGATTGGCCACGGCCAGATCCGGTTTTCCATTGCAGTCGAAGTCACCGAGCGCCAGCGATTTCGGGTTCAGCCCGGGCGAGACTGCAAAAAGGGTCGAGGCCAAAAAAGTTCCGGCACTGCTCGTGCTTCCGAGGAGCACCGCAACCATGTTGTCATTGCTCAAGGCCACGAGCAGGTCGGGTACGCCATCCACGTTGACATCCCCGATCACGATCGAAATCGCTCCCGTGCCACCCAAGGCTGGAGTTGAGGTCGTCGTGAAGGAGCCATTTCCTTGCCCGATCAGGATTGAAAGCTTGTCGTTATGGGCAACCGCGAGATCCAGCCTCCCATCGTGATCGAGGTCTCCAGCCGCCAGTGCGGAGGGCCCGCCCAGGGTCGTCGTCGGAATGGAGGGCTGCTGGAATGTTCCGTTCGCGTTTCCGAGGAACACGGAGATTTTGGTTCCGGAAGTGCTCCCTACAGCGAGATCGAGAATGCCGTCCCGATTGAAATCGGCGTTCGCGCTCGAGCTCGGGTTCCCGTTCGCAGTGTAGTCATCCGGCAGGGCGAATCCGGGAGGGGCCAGCTCGAAGGACGCGGTGACCTGGCGGGCGGCCGACATGACGAGATCCTGGGGATTCGCCGTGCCTGTCAAGTCGCCCGTCCAGACGGTGAACTTGAAACCGGGCAGAGGTGAGGCAAGCAGCGTGATTACGCCTGAGCTGGTGATGTCCGCCAGGCACGTGCCTCCGCAGTCGATTTCTCCTCCGGTCGAAGTCACGGTTCCCTCACCGGCGCCGGCCTTGTTGATGGTTAACTGAAAGGTCGTCGGACCACTCGAGCTGCCTCCGCCGGAACTCATGAAAGATGCAATGACGCCTGGACCGCACGCGAACAGGCCCGCCGCGGCTACTGCGATGAGCAGTAGAGCCATCCTGGACTTCATGTGAGCTGTCCTTCTATTTCCTGGTTGCCGTCTGAGGGGAAGTGGCAAGCTGAAGCAAGTGTGCTTTGGTGACGGTGTAGGCGACTTGCCCTCCCGCCGGCTCGTCGAAAATCAATCGCATGGCGCCGGCGTCGTTGGGCGGCGGCGAGAACTGGAACTCGTATTCACGAGTTCGAGAGTCTGAACCTGCCTTCTGCTCGGACAGGCGGCCTTCGGGCGATTCGATCACAGCGCCCTTCGAATCGAGGACCAGCATGAGCGCGCTCGGTGCCTGGGTCGTCGGGGTGTGGAGCACGACCGTCATCCGGTACCGCTTGTCCAGGCGAGCAACTCGAAGGCTCGAAGTGATCAAGTACGGCAGGCCATTCTTCTCTTGTTGGGTGGTGAGTTGTCCGTTGACGAACTTCGCGATGGCCTCCGCGAGGGCCACCGACATCCGATGCTGCACCTCCTGCGCCACCTCGGTCGGATCCGCCTGCTGCACTCCGAGCATCCTGCAGACGGTTGGATGCATTGCCGGAAACAGCAACAGGCTCATGAAAAAGCGCGGAGAAAAGACCTGATCGCGTTCGCCGAAGGTCATGTTGGTCTCTGGAATCGAAACCTTTTCATTCGTGATGAAGGCAGGTGATTCCCGATACCCGACAACTTGGAAGTCGAGCTTGCCCTGCGCCTCCACTTCCATGTCGGCAAAGAAGAAATAGCCGACGTACGTCGTCAGCCATGCAAGATTGGCGAGGAACGCATTGCTGCTGTTGGATAGATCGCCGATCTTCGGGACCTGCACCATCGGCTGTACGATGATGTCGCAGTCGTCCTTGTGGGCAGCCTTCGGATCGTCGGGATTGAGCCGTACGACCCGAGAGCCGATGTTGCATCGTTCGAGCTCCTCGGCGATCTGGGCTTGCCACTGATTCGCCGCGCCCCGAGAAAGTCCGGAGGTTGGTGTCAACCGAGGGGGCATCAGGCCGATGCAGAGTGGAGCAGGCTCGT
>DATHET010000318.1:0-5633 GCA_035490315.1 Planctomycetota bacterium | reverse complement strand
TCCGCGAAGTGCGCTGGGACGGCATGTCGCGCGTGATTACACAGCTCGACGATGACACGCGCATCGAGACCGAGCAGGCCCTGGTCGCCCTGGGCCGCGTCGCCAATGTCGAGCGCCTCGATCTCGCGGCCGCGGGGCTTGCGACGAATGCGCGCGGCCACCTCGAGGTCGACAAGTTCCTGTGCACGAAAGTCCCCGGCGTGTACGCGGTCGGCGACGTGATCGGTCCGCCCGCTCTCGCGGCGAGCTCGATGGACCAGGGACGGCGCGCGATCCGTCACATGCTGGGGCTGGGCACGCACAGCGGCGTCGACGCGACGCCCAGTGGGATCTACGCCCTGCCCGAGATGGCCTGCGTGGGCATCGACGAAGCCACGGCGCGCAAGACTCTAGGCGGTGCCGTGGTCGGCGTCGCGAATTTCTCGGACCTTGCCCGCGGCCGGATCAACGGCGTGCGCGACGGAAAGTTGAAACTCGTCGCGGATGCGCGCGGCGAGCGATTGCTCGGCGCGCAGATCGTCGGCGAAGGCGCGACCGAGCTGATCCACGTCGCGCAGATGGCGATGATCGGAAACTTGAACGTCGACACCTTCGTCGACCACGTGTTCAACTTCCCGACTTTCGCCGAGGCCTATCGCCTCGCGGCGCTGGAGATTCTCGCCGTGCGCTCGAAGAGCTTGCGCGCGAGCGGCTGAGTCCGCTCACTTTTCGCGGATCTCGACCGCGAAATCGCCGAGCGTGGCGCGGACAAGGCCGCCGGTGTCGTTGACTTGCGCCCAGAGCTTGTAGGTGCCGGGCTCCGCCCAGCCCAGAAGCTCGAAGCGGCCCTCGGAATCGCTGGTGGATTCGAGGATCTGGAACGGGCCGCCGTCCGGCGCTCCGCCTTCCTGCCGGCAGCCGACCTTGGCGCCGACGATCGCGTTGCCCTTGGAGTCGAGCGCGCGGCCCGCGAACAACCGCTGCGGAGGCGACAGGCGCAGCTCTCCCAGGTCGGTGGACTTCTCCAGCTGCGGCGCGTGGAAAACACCTCCCAGCCGCTTGCCGCGCGCCGCTGCGACGTCGACCGCGAAGACGATCGGGCCGCTGGCCGGCGAGGTCTCCGAGAACTGAAAAACTGCTTCGCCATTGGTGCGCGTCGTGCACGTGACGCTGTCGCGCGCCTCGTTTTCCTCGCCCCGGAAACGGACGATGCAGCTCGCTCGCGCAAGGGCCAGGGGTGCTCCATCGAGATCCACGAGGCGCGCGCGCAAGAGCTGGATCCTGTTCTGCAGGACGAGGTCGAAGCGTGCGCGCTCCTGGGATTTGGCGTCGGTCGTGAAGACCGCCGTCGGTTCCTCGCTCGTTCCGGCGAGCTGTGCGCGCACGTGCAGCGTCAGGCCCAGCTCGACCCGCGCCAGATCCGCGATGCCTTCCGAGATGCGGACCTCGATCGGCTCGGCGGGATCGCCGTCCGAGTCGTTCCAGCCGATCGCGAGCTTGCCCGACAGGGTGCAGAGCTCGCCGCCGGCGTCGACGAGTCGCACCAGGGTCGGCGCGGAGTCCGGCAGGCTGAGCTCGAGCGTTGGCGGATTGTCCTCGAGGGCGATGGCCACGCGCTGGCTCTCGCGGTACACGCCGGGCACGCTCGCGTACCAGCGGGCGTTCTCGTCGGGTGAGCGGAACAGCGGCCACAGGCGCGCGACGCCGCGCTTGCCGGTGATCGCGCCGATCCTCGAGCCGTAGACCTGACTGCACTCTGCGACCACGACGACCGCGCCGACCGGCTCGCGCGTGGTCGCGCTGCGCACGAGCACGTCGACACCGAGCGCCGGGCGCAGGACCACGTCGATCGGCTCCGGAGATTCCACGCGGTTCTCCAACGTGGTCATTCCGAAGTGCGTCGGCGTCATCGCGATGACCTGAAGCCTTCCGCTGACCTCTGGAACGTGGGCGATCCCCGCACCGTCGCTGACGAAGTGCTGTCCATTGCGCTCGAAGAACGCCTTCCCCATTCCGAGCAGCTCGAGATCCTGCTCGATGTGAGGATTCGCCAATCGCTCGGCGTCGAACGAGTAGATGTTCGCGCCAGCGCCGGGACTCTGGTCCGACTCGAAGACCACGCGGACCTGGCCGCGCAGGTCCTCGGATGCAGCGAGGTCGGCTCGATCGGGCTCGAGCGCGGGGGCGCTCGTCGCCTGGGGCGGAAGCGGAGATGCGGACTGCTGTGGCGGAGCCTCGGCCATGGAATCCGGCGCGGCTTCGACCTCGCCTGAGGATTGCGGGCGAGCCGCGCTCCATTCGAGCATCCACCAGGCCGCCAGCCCGACCAACCCGAGGGCGGCCAGCAGCGCGGCAGATCGAAGCTTCCGGCCCAGCTCTCTACCTCGAGCTCAAGGGCAGAGCTGCACGCGCACGGCGTCCGACGCATTGCCCGCGGGATTGCTGAACAAGGGATCGCGGTACAGGCACTGGAAGTACCAGACCGAGCCGGGCACCAGGGCCTGGTACTTCGGCGAGGGAAGGCTGAAGTCGACCAGGGAGTCCGCGACGCCGAAGTTGTCCGAGTACACGACCGGCAAGCGGTAGGCCGTCCCGCCGACGCACAGGGTTCCGGCTCCGAAAGGCGCCTGGGTCTGCTGGCTGCCGAAGCGCACCACGCTCACGCGGTGAGCAGGCAGGTTCGTGGTCCGCAGCGACATGTTGTTCGCGCTCACCGAGGCCGTGCCGAGCACGTCGATCAGCGCGCCGGAGCCGACCGAGTTCGGCGTCGTCGAGCACAGGTGCGTGACCTCGCACACCGCCGCGCCGTCGACGACCAGATCGAAGTCGGCCGAGATGTCGAGGGCCAGCTCGCCGAACACGGCGTTGAACAACAGATTCGCGGTGCCGCCCGGAGGCAGGATCGTCGGGACCGGCAGAGGCAGATTGTCGATGGTCTGACCGGGGAAGGGATCCTTGATGATCTGGTTGTTCGCTTGCTGCGCGCTGACCGTGAGCCGCGCGACGCCCGCGTGGAGGGTCAAGCTTCCCGCCAGGGGCAGGACCACCGGCAGCGGCCCGACCGGCGTGACCTGGCCCAGGAGATCGATGGAAAAGCTCACGTCCGCGGGGACCAGGATCGTCGCCGAGAAAGTCTCGGGCAGCAGCAGGTCGGGAACGAGCACGCCGATCGCCGGCGCGTTCTGCACGAAGACCAGACCGGTGACGCTGGCTTGTCCCAGAGGCAGGGGCAGCGGAACCCCGCCGATGAAGAGCGAGGTCGGTTGGAAGGTGCGGAACGTCTGATACAGAAGCTCGAGTGTCAGGTCCGCCTGCACGGCCTGGCCCGCAAGAGCGTCGAGCGTCAAGCCGTCGACCGTGATCGTGCCTGCGTTGACGTCGATCTCTGCGCTGAAGCCACCCGAGGGCGCGCCCTGGTGCGCGAGGGCCGTCATGAAGGTGATGTCCATCGAGACGGGCTGGTTGCCGCTGCCGCCGAAGAGTCCGGGCAGGGTGCGCGTACCGCCGGGATTGTTCAGCGCGTCGTAGTCGCCGATGACGGTCCCCGGCAGACCCAGGCTGAAGCTCGAATCGAGGGTCACCTGGCTCTGCGCCTGGGAGACCTGGAACGAGAAATTCTGGGCTTGGGTCGCGGCGCTGAGCAGAGCGAGGGCGGAGAGTGCAAGGAGCTGGCGCTGGATCATGGGACGGGACGGGGAGGATGCCTGGACGAGGTGGAAGCCTGTTGGTGGGCGCTCCAGTCTGGAGGCAAGCCGCCGATGCCGCAAGGCGGGGTGCCGCCGGCGCAGCTACTTCTGTTCCGCCACGACCTTCAGCTGCTCCAGGCCTCGTTCGAAGATCGGCCCCATCATCCGATCGGAGAACTTCGCGAAGTAGCCGCCGATCACGGGCATGTTCATTTCACCGTTGATGCCCCACACGACTTCCGTCGAGCCGTCCGGCCGCGGATTCATGTGGATCCAGCTCTTGGCCGGCGATTCCCTCTCGCCGTTGACGAAGATGAGGTCGTAGGCGATCCCCGTTTTCGGATCGCATTCGGTGAACGTGAAGTGGCCACTGGTCTTGCCAATCCAGCTCTGCGAGGCGCCAACGCCGGTCGTCTTTTCTCCCAGCGTGATCTTCGCCTCCGGCTCCTCCTTGCTGAACGGCTCCCACGCAGGCCAGGCCTTGAGATCGCCGATCAACGGGAAAATCTTCTCGGGCGGGGCCTGGATCACCACGCTGCGAGAATGTTCATAGTGCTGGGACAGGAAGGTCCCGAGCAGGACGAGCACGACGATCAGCGCGAGGAGTGCGAGCAGGACCTTTTTGACCATGGGAACCGCGCGGCGTGGGACGGACGCCGTGGAACGGTCGCGGGAGTCTAAGCAGCTCCTGCTCGCGCGCCAACGAAGCGCGGGTCCCACCTGGGATTTACGCGAGTCCCGCGGCCGCCGTCGCTAGTCTCTGAGCGGAGGCACCCGCGATGCGATTTTTTCTTGGTTGGCTGATCTGTTCCCTGCTCGGCTGTTCCACGTCCGGTTCCATGCGCGTGGGCGACGCGGCAAGCGGCTTCGACGATTCGATGAAGGCCGGATTCGTGATGGCGGAGGCTCCACGCGAGGCGGCGTTGGATCAGGCGCCCGCTCCCGAGGAGCAGGAGCCCGCGCCCGCGGCGCAGCGGCAGGTGATCTACTCCGCCATGCTGCGCCTGGTCGTGGTGTCGGCGCCCGAGGCGATGAAATCGATCCAGACCCTGGCCGAAAAAGCCGGCGGCCATCTGCAGGAGAGCGACGCGCGCTCGATCACCGTGCGCGTGCCGGCTTCGACTTTCGACGCGACGATCGCGCAGATCGCGGGCCTGGGCGAAGTCGTCGACCGCTCGGTCAAGGCCTCGGACGTCACCGAGCAGATGCTCGACTTGAACATCCGGCTCGACAACGCGCGCAGGACCCGCGAACGACTGCTCGAGCACCTGGCGAAGAGCCAGAAAATCGAGGACACGCTGAAGATCGAAAGCGAGCTCTCGCGAGTCAGCGGCGACATCGAGCAGATGGAAGGACGACTGCGCTACCTGCAATCGCAGATCGACATGAGCACGATCCGCGTCGAGTTGAACACGAACTCGCCGCAATCCAAGGGCCCCGCCGCCGGGCTCGGCCTGCCTTTCGAATGGGTGGACCAGCTCGGCGACGGCCTGGTCGCCGGCAGCGTCGAGTCCATGCCGCGCAAGGCGAACATTTTCACGCGCGGCCCGCGCTTCGATCCGCCCAAGGACTTCATCCGCTACTACTCGAGCTCGGACCTGGTCGAAGCGATGAGCGCCGACGGCGTGCGCATCAAGATCCAGAAGCAGGAGAACTACGACAAGGGCGCGCTTTCCTTCTGGGGCAAGCTCGCGCGCAAGTCGCTGGCCCACTCGCGCATGCTGGTGATCAGCGAGGAACGCGATCTCGGCGAAGACCGCGCGATGCTCGTCGGATCGCGGCTCGTCTCCGGCGAGATGGCCGGTTACATGATCGTGCTGGCGCGCACGCGGGATCACGTCTACAGCTTCGAGGCCTGGGGCCCGAAGGCCCCCTTCGATCGGCAGCTCGAGGCTCTGGTCGAGAGCGCGAAGTCCCTGCGGCGCTGATCACAGACGCACTCCGCGGTGCACGCGCACTGCGGAACCG
>DATHET010000317.1:0-42564 GCA_035490315.1 Planctomycetota bacterium | reverse complement strand
CGGACATCCCAGGGCCACTGCGATCTCCGGCGGACTCTTGTCCTCGTAGTAGCGCAGGTACAAGGCATCGCGGTACGGAGTGGGCAACCCCGCGAAGGCCGCTGCGATGACTTCGACCATCTCGGAACGCGAATCGGTGCTGTCCGACTCGCTCGCGGATTCCCGGACGAGCCGCTGCTCGCGCTCCACTCGCGCGGCATCCGCGTTGGCCCTGTCTCGCGCGAAATTCCTCGCCACCCGTGCCAGCCAGGCAGTGATCGAGCCAGGCTGAACCGGCGGGCGGCGAAGCGCTCGCAACCAGACTTCCTGGACCACGTCGTCGGCTGCCGAATCGTCCGCGACCAGCCGCCGAGCCAGAGCGCGCACGAAAGCGCTGTGGTGGATGAGATCCTCGACCGCTACCTTGCTTGCGTGCCCGTCCATGACTCTTGGGAGATTCTGCGTCGCTGAACGGAGCCGACGAGGCCGCGGGATTCAAAACCTCAAGGAATTCGGCAGGTCACTGATGCGCTCATGTCACTTCTTCGCCCTCGCGCTGCTCTTCGTTTCGTGCTCCAGCGAGTCGGGATCCGATCCCAAACCGGCAGGTTCCAGTTCCCAGAGCTCGGCGGCACAGAGGCCGGCCAGCTCGATTCCGCCTTCGACGATCCAGCTGCCCGGCGGCGAGGGCGGAGTCGGGCTCGATGATCTGCGGTATTCGCAGAAGCTCGGGCGCGTTCTCATCCCCGGAGGTCGCACGGGGAACCTCGACCTGATCGATCCAGCGAGCGGAACGGTCACCGTGATTTCGGGCTTCGGGACGAAGGCCGACTACTCCGGCGGGCACGGCGACGGGACGACGTCGGTCGACGAGGGCGCGGGCCTGCTGTTCGCGATCGACCGCACGCAGATGCGCGTCACGGTCATCGATCCCGCCACGCGAACGATCATCTCCGGAGCGCCGCTCGCCGCCAAGCCGGATTACGTGCGCTACGTCGCCGCGACGAGCGAGCTGTGGGTCACCGAGCCCGACACGGATCAGGTCGAGATCTTCAAGCTGCCCGCGGGCGAGCGTCCGACGCCGGAGCACGTCACCGTGATCACCGTCGAGGGCGGGCCTGAGTCGCTCGTGATCGACAGCAAGCGCGGCCTCGCCTTCGCGCACCTGTGGGAGGGCGCGACCGTGGCGATCGACGTCAAGCTACGCGCGATCGTGGCGACGTGGAAGAACGGATGTACGGGCTCGCGCGGTATTGCGCTCGATGAGGAGCGCGGGTTCCTGCTCGTCGGTTGCCTGGAAGGTCGAGCGGTGGTGCTCGACATCGATCACGATGGCGTGCAACTCTCGAGCGCGCCGACGGGCGAGGGTGTCGACATCATCGACTACGACGCGAAGCGCGGGCATCTGTACGTACCGGGGGCGAAGAGCGCGACGTTGACGATCCTCGGCGTGTCGGCGAAGGGTCAGCTCTCGGTGCTGGCGACGATTCCCGCGGCGGAGGGCTCGCATTGCGTGACGAGCGACGGGAATGGACGCGTGTTCGTCGGGGATCCGGACGCGGGGCGCTTGATCGTGATCGAGGACACGTTCGCGGCAAGCGGGGGCTGAGACGAGAAGAAGCGGATAAACGATTCGCGCCGGCTCAAGGCCCGCGCGTGTTGACCACCCAATCGCCGATCAATCGCTCACCGGACATTGCGTGACGCCCCGAGCCGAGAGGAGCGTAGGTCAGACCGATGTATTCGAGCGGATTCGGGTAGATCGCCCACTCGCCGACGGGAATCGGCCGCGTTGTCGACGTGATGTAGTACCCGAGTGTCGTTCCTTCGTGGACCCAGCTCGGATCGCTCGGAAAATATCGGGGTACAAGATCATTCAATGTCGAAGGCGCGCAGCCATGCTCCGTCTCGTAATCATGGATCGCGTCGACGACACGTTGAGCGCGCGCAACGGAACCTTCGACAATGCTCTTGAATGTGCCGTTGACGATTGCCTGCCCAGCAGTCCAGCAGAGCAACTGGATGCCCAGAGCCAGGAACAGGTTGCGCCAGCGCACTCCAAGGCGAAAGAGCGCATTCGCCAATGCAAACAACACGAGGAATGCGGCGAGCAGGATCGTCGAGAGAAACGCGGGGATCGGGTAGTCGTTCCCGTAGTAGTACCCGTTCGCGAACTTGGAGGCTTCGACCACTGCAGGGATGATTGCGCCTAGAAAGCCGGCGACCATGACTGCCACCCACAACACGAACGTGGCCGTGGAGGGGCCCGTCGGCGCCTGTTCCGCCGGCAAGGTCCTCGACTCCATCACCGCGCCACCCTCAGTTGGGCTCACCAGATCAGCATACTCCCGCTCCGCGAAAGTGAGCGAATGTCCGCGGGTGCTGCCACTCATTCACAAGCCGGTTCGCGCCGAGTGGAGGCTAAGCGAAGGCTTACGGCGAGCATCGAACAACGACGATCGATCACTTTGGACAGTAGCGCCAACTGCGACCCTTCGATTGAAACAGGAGCTGTTCGTTGGAATCGAGATCCAACCCGCCCCCGCACCACACCACCAATTCCCAACAGCCAGCCTCCAGGCGTGCTTCGGGCGACTTGAAATAGGAGAAGTGGGGGCGAGCAGCTGAGAGTGGCGTCGGGATTTGGTCCAGATAATTCGGCAACAGCTCGTCGAGACTCGCTGGAGGCCGCCCCTCACTTGCGATGAAGCGGTCGATTGCACGGATCAATGGCCGAGCTCGAGTCTTCACTTCCGGCAGATCCTCGCGAGCCGCGATGGGCGAGAATCCCAGGAAGCCGATCAGCGCAAAGATCCCCACTGCCCCAACAATGGCAATCGCGCCGACCCCGAAGGAGACAGCGGTCGAGCCCGTCGGCGGCAATCGAACCGCATCCACCCCGCTTCACACCTTCTGCAGCACGTTCAACTTCTGCTCGAGGAATTTTTCGAGCTTCACGCAATCGGCCGCGAAGACGCGGATCCCCTCGCTGAGCTTCTCGGTCGCCATCTGGTCCTCGTTGTGCAGCCAGCGGAATGACTTCTCGTCGAGCTTCAGCTTCTCGAGCTTCGTCGTCTTCGCCGTCTCCGGCGAAAGCTTGCGCACGACCGTGCCTTCCTTCTTCTGCAGCTCTTCGAGGAGCTGCGGACTGATCGTCAAGAGATCGCAACCCGCGAGCTCGAGGATCTCCTCGCTGTTTCGGAAGGACGCGCCCATGACCTCGGTCGCGTGGCCGTATTTCTTGTAGTAGTTGTAGATCTTCGTCACCGACACGACGCCGGGATCTTCGGTCGCCGCGTAGGACGCCGTGCCGGTCGATTTCTTGTACCAGTCGAGAATCCGGCCGACGAAGGGCGAGACAAGTTGCACGCCGGCTTCGGCGCAGGCGACGGCCTGGGCGAAGCTGAAGAGCAGCGTGAGATTGCAGCGGATGCCGTCGGCCTTGAGCTGGCGCGCGGCTTCGATGCCTTCCCAGGTCGCGGCGAGCTTGATCAGGATGCGCTCCTTGGGAATTGCGGCGGCGGCGTAGAGCGCAATCAATTGCCGCGCCTTGGCGACGGACGCGGCGGTGTCGAAGCTCAGGCGCGCGTCGACTTCCGTCGAGACGCGATTGGGCACGATCTTCAAGATCTCAGTGCCGAAGCCGACCGACAGGCCGTCCATCGCAGCGCTCAGAGCTTCCGCAGCGCCGCGTCCGGATTTGCGCGCGTCCGCCACGGTCTTTTCGACCAGCGACGCGTACTCGGGCATCGTCGCGGCCTTGAGGATCAGGCTCGGATTCGTCGTCGCGTCGCGCGGTTGGTATTTGCGGATCGAGGCGAAGTCGCCGGTGTCGGCGACCACGATGGAATGCTGCTTGAGGCTGGTCAGTAGGTCGGTCATGGTCAGGCTAGTACGCCACAGCGGTCCCTCTACGACAAGCGGACGGACACAATCGTGGCGCGGGTGCCTTCTGCGCGGGTGAGAAGGACCTGCATCGAAGAGCGCGAGCGCTCGCTGGTCTTTCGCCGCGACACCCGTGGGCGAAGCCTGTCGATCCGATCGCTGGACGGCCCGCTTGCTTGCGCTCGATGCCGCTCGATGGATGCCCCACTCGGCGGCGCGGGCTGATAGGCTCGCAATTCGATGTCGATCGTGCGTCAGCTGATTGCGGGTTTTTCAGCGCTTGGCCTGTTCGCGGTCGCCGTCTTGGTTGCGAGCGAGGGAGTCAAGTCGGTTGATCCGCAAGCGGCGAAGATCGTTCCCGCCCCGCACGCGACCTCGGTCGATTTCAATCGCGATGTGCGGCCGATCCTCGCCGACCGTTGCTTTCGCTGTCATGGGCCGGACGCTGCGCCACGCAAGCGCGGATTGAGGCTCGACACGCAGGAGGGATCGCGCGCGACGCTGCGCGATGGTCTGCGAGCGATCGTGCCGGGCGATCTCGAGGCGAGCGAGGCGTGGAAGCGTATCGCGTCCGACGATCTCGACGAGGCGATGCCACCGCCTTCGCTGAATCGGGCGCTTACCGATGCGCAGAAGTCCACGTTGCGCGCGTGGATCGAGCAGGGCGCGGAGTATGCGCCGCATTGGGCATTTGTCGTGCCGAAGCCAGAAGTGCCGCCGAACGTTCGGGACGAGCGCTGGAACGCGGAGCCGATCGATCGATTCGTTTTCACACGCCTCGCGAGCGAAGGGCTCGCTCCGAATCCGCGCGCGGATCCCGCGACGTTGCTGCGGCGCGTGTCACTCGCATTGACAGGCTTGCCGCCGACGCCGGAGGAAACACGCGCCTTCGCTGCGGACGCGTCGCCCGGCGCGTACGAGAAGCAAGTCGATCGCCTGCTCGCATCGCCACGTTTCGGCGAGCGCCTGGCGGTCGATTGGCTCGACGTGGCGCGCTACGCGGACACGTTCGGATATCAATCGGATTGGGATTGCGAGACATGGCCGTGGCGCGATTGGGTGATCGCGGCGTTCAATCGCGATCTTCCGTATGACGAGTTCGTGCGCGAGCAGCTCGCTGGCGACTTGATGCCAGGGGCGACCCGCGAGCAGAAGCTCGCGACGGCTTTCAATCGTCTGCATCGTCAGACGAACGAAGGCGGCTCGATCGACGAGGAATTCCGGCGCGAGTACGTCTCGGATCGCATCGCGACGGCGAGCACGGCATTTCTCGGGCTCACGGTCGAGTGCGCGCGCTGCCACGATCACAAGTACGATCCGATTCCGCAGCGCGATTACTATTCGCTCGGCGCGTTCTTCGGAGCGATCGACGAGTCGGGAACGTACTCGTACTCGCATCGCGCGACTTCGCCGCCGACCTTGCGTTTGCCGACCCCGGAGCAGGAAGCCGAGCTTGCGCGGCTCGAGAAGGCACTTGCGCAGGCCGAAGCGGATCATGCGGCGACGTTGCGCGATCGGCACGTGGCTTTCGTTGAATGGTCATCATTGCCGCACGCGATCGAAATCGCGCCGCCGATCAAGCACATCGATTTCGACGGCGGCATCGATGGCCCGAAGGGGAAAGCGACGGCGCTCGATGGCGACAGCGGGCCGGCCTTTGCCGACGTTCCGGCTTTTCGTCGCTGCGATCCGTACAGCCTCGTATTCTGGATGCGCTGCCCGGACGTCAAGCAGCGCGCGACGGTGTTGCACACCGCGCCGTTCACGATCGAATCGGATCAGCAGGGCTATCAAGTGATGCTCGAAGACGGGCGGCTCGAGTGGCAGGTCATCCACCTCTGGCCAGGCTCGGCGGCTGCGATTCGCACGCGAGAGGCCTTTCCGATCGGACAGTGGGTCCAGCTCGCTGTCACGTACGACGGATCGTCGCGCGCGGCGGGCTTGCGCATTTATCTGGATGGCGTGGAAGCGAACACAGAAATCCTGCGCGATCACCTCGACGGCGTCGCGACGTCGCGCATTTTCCAGGTCGGCTTCCGCGACCGCGATCTCGGATTCAAAGGCGGCGCTGTCGATGACTTGAGCATCTTCGATCGGGCGCTGAGTGCTCCCGAGATCCGTGAGCTGAACGCGGCCGGCTCTGGTGCGCCATCGAGCGATGGTCTCGAGGACTTTTTCACTCGCAACGTCGACGACGCCTGCCGCGCCAGCGCGAAACGCTTGCGCGACGCGCGAGCGGCGCACCAGGACCTGCTCGACGGCACGCGCGAGATCATGGTGATGGAAGAGACGCGCTACCCGCGCGACTTCTTCGTGCTCGAGCGCGGTGCATACGACCAACCCGATCGGACGCGCGAGGTCCACGCGGATCGCGCGATCGACGCGATCCTGCCCTTCGATCCGGCCTGGCCGAAGAATCGGCTCGGACTGGCGAGCTGGATGACCGACGCGAAGAACCCGCTGGTCGCGCGCGTCGAAGTCAATCGACTCTGGGCACAGTGTTTCGGCCGCGGGCTGGTCCTCACGCAGGAAAACTATGGGTTGCAAGGCGAGAGCCCGAGCCATCCCGAGCTGCTCGACACGCTCGCCGCGGATTTCGTGAAGGGCGGGTGGAAGGTCAAGGCGATGCTGAAGCGCATCGTGCTCTCGTCGACATTCTGTCAGGCTTCCGCGGCGACGGACGAGAAGCGGGAGAAGGATCCGGCGAACGCGTTGCTCTCGCGCGGGCCAGCGATTCGCGCGAGCGCCGAGATGCTGCGCGACAATGCCCTCGCCGCGTCGGGACTCTTGTTCGAGAAAGTCGGTGGGCCGAGCGCGAAGCCGTGGCAGCCCGCTGGACTCTGGGAAGATGCGGGTGCGACTGGCTCGTACACGCCGGACACCGGTCCCGACGCGCACCGGCGCAGCCTCTACACATTCAAGAAGCGCACCGCGCCGCCGCCGAACATGCTGCTCTTCGACTCCGGCAGCGGCGAGAAGTGCCTTGCGCGCAGGCAGCCGACGAACACGCCGCTGCAGCAGCTTGCTCTGCTCGATGATCCGGTGTTCTTCGAATGCGCGCGGCTCCTGGCGGCGCGCGTGAATGGCGAAGGGAGCGACGTCGATGCCCGCATCGCGCGTGCTTTTGCGCTGCTCACGGCTCGCGAGCCACGCGAAGCCGAAGCGACTGTCTTGCGCGCACTGTTCGACGAGCAGCTCGCTGCTTTTTCGATCGATGCGGATGCCGCCAAGGCCGTGACCGCGAGCGAGATCGCCGATCCAGCTCTCGCCGCTCTCACGCTGGTGTGCTCCACTCTGATCGCCTCCGACGCGGTGGTCACGATCCGATGAACGACGCCCCTTTCAGCCGCCGCAAGTTCCTCGGGGCCTCCGCGCTCGGAATCGGCGGTCTCGCGCTCGGCGCTCGCGCTGCGCAAACGGCCCCGAGCCCGAGCTTTCGCGCCAGGGCGAAACGCCTCGTGTACCTGTTCCAAGCCGGCGGACCGTCGCAGTTCGAGACCTTCGACCCCAAGCCGCTGCTGCGCGAGAACAACGGCAAACCGCTTCCCGATTCCGTGCGCCAGGGACAGCGACTGACCGGGATGAGCGCGAACCAGGCGATCCTCCCGCTCGCCGGCTCGTTCACCGATTTCAGGCAATATGGAGCGAACGGCACCTGGGTCAGCGACCTCCTGCCGCACACCTCGAAGATCGTCGACGAAATCTGCGTCGTTCGATCGATGCACACCGACGCGATCAACCACGATCCCGCGATCACGTTCCTGTGCACCGGCCACGATCAACCGGGAAGACCGTCGCTCGGCGCGTGGCTCTCGTACGGCTTGCCGAGCCTCAATCCCAACCTGCCGGCCTTCATCGTGCTCGTCTCGAAGGACGCTTCGCGCGATCAGCCGCTCTACTCGCGACTGTGGGGCTCGGGCTTCCTACCCAGCGAGCACCAGGGTGTGCAATTTCGCGCCGGCGCCGAGCCCGTCCTGTACTTGACGAACCCGGCCGGAATTTCCGCGCGAGCGCGGCGCTCGATGCTCGACGCGCTGCGCAAGCTCAACGACGATCAACGCGCCGCGACGAACGATCCCGAGGTCGACGCGCGCACCGCGCAGGGCGAGATGGCATTTCGCATGCAGAGCAGCGTGCCGGAAGCGGTCGACGTTTCGAAGGAGACCGACGAAGTGTTCGAGCTCTACGGCGAGTCAGCGCGCACGCCTGGGACCTATGCGGCCAATTGCCTGCTCGCGCGCCGATTGCTCGAGCGCGGCGTGCGCAGCGTGCAGCTTTTCCATCAGGGCTGGGATCAGCATGGCGGTCTGCCCGCGGGCATCACGAATCAATGCAAGCAGACAGACCAGGCTTCCGCGGCGCTGGTCGCGGATCTGAAGCGGCTCGGTTTGCTCGAGGACACTCTGGTGGTGTGGGGCGGCGAGTTCGGTCGCACGGCCTATTGCCAGGGGAAGATGACGCCGACGGATTACGGGCGCGACCACCATCCGCGCTGCTTCTCGATCTGGCTCGCGGGCGGCGGCATCAAGGCCGGTCACGTGCACGGAGCTACGGATGAACACGGGTACAACATCGTCGAGGGAGCGGTGGACGTGCACGATCTCCACGCGACGCTGCTCCGGCTGCTCGGAATCGATCACGAGCAGCTCGTGTACTTCTTCCAGGGTCGCTACTACCGGCTCACCGACGTCTTCGGGAAAGTCGTGCCCGAGATCATGGCTTGAGCGCGGCGCGGATCACGGAGAGTCGCGCGCCTCAGTTCTCGACGAGCTGGAACGATTGGAGCGTGCCGGCTGTGTCGAAGTCGAGCTCGAGGGATGCGAACGAGGTGTACTGATCGGCAGCCGCCGGAAAGTGCTCGTCGATCGTGTAGAGGCACTTGGCCGAATCGTTCCAGTCGGGTGGGCCGAGCAGCTGAACGACCTCGAGATGCGTCAGCCCTGGGCGAAGGTATTTCGCCGTCAGATCGTCGACCATCGTGCGTCGAGCTTCGATCGGGCGGTTCTCTCCCGCGAGCCAGATCCACTCCTCGCGATCGAATCGTCCGGGATGCTTCGGCGTGAACTTCTCTTGCGGAGCAGGGAGAGCCTGCGCGCCCAGCCAGAGGAAGACCATGGTGAGGATCGCGAGCAGGCTTGCGGCGAACAGAACGCGCCTTGACTTCATTCAGCGCTTCTCGTGACAGCACTGGTCGATGACGACCGCTGCCGCGAGGAGCAGAACCGGATCCTCGCCGTCGTCGAACTCGAGACCATAGGTGTCGCGAAACGCGAAGAAGCGCTTCGATACCCTCGCCACGCTCCGTCCCTGACGCTCGAACTCGTATTCGTACTCGAAGAAGTCGCCCTTCGCCTCGAGATCGTCCGGCCCCGGCACGTCGACCGTGAAGCGGCAGTGGAAGAACGTGAACAACCGCTTCTGCACGACCGCGATCGTCTCGCCATCGCGAGTGATCTCATACGTCGGTCCCCAGGCCAGGATGCGGCGCGTGATGCGCGCAAGCTGGTGGCCTTGCGTGTCCTGGATCTCCAGCATGTCGCGCAGCGTGAAGACCTTGCCGTCGACGAAGTAGCGCTCGCGCCCCGACTCGTCTTTCACAGTGTAGTCGTCGCCGAAGGACAGGAGCTTCTGCTGCAGCTGGAGTCTCGTCATACACGCTAGGATCCAGCGACTTCTGCCAGACTCAAAGACAGATCACGAATTCCAACGCATCGGACAGCGTCGCGTTGTTCGGTGGCGCGAAGCCGTTGTCGCGACCCCAGGTTTGAAGCTCGACGACCGTGCTCGGGACGCGCAGGAACGGCGCGGGATTGCCGCCGAGAGCGCCGGCCGCGAAGGCATTCAGGTCCAGCGAGTACACGCCCGAGCAGTCGTTCGGAGGCGCGTTTCCTCCAGAATTCAATCCGATCGTGCGCCGCACCGGTCCGTGGAGGCACAACGTTCCGCCGGCGAAGGGCACTGCGGCGCGGCCGGAGTCCGTGTAGATGAAGAGGCCTGGTTTGTTGTTGAGCACGTTGCTCGTCGAGACGGTGAATCCGCTGGATGCGCTCGCGCTCGGGACACCGCTCGCGTGGATCGAGGGGAGGCAGCCGATCGAGTTGACTTTCGACGTGCAGTAAGTGGAAGCCAGGCAACGCGGTGCGTGCCTCGCGGCGGTGACCCAGTTTCCGGCCGAAAGCTGAACGTATTGGCGACCGGGTGGCAGCGGCGGGACCTCGCACTGGTGATAGATGTTGCTGCCCCAAGCCACGATCGTTCCGTCGCTGCGAATCGCCGCGGAGTGGATGAACCCGGCCGCCACCGCCGTGTAGGTCGTTCCAGGGGGCAACGCGGGAACGTTGCATTGACCCCAGTTATTGGAGCCCCAGCCCAGGGCCGATCCATCGCTCAGTCGTGCGATGCAATGCCAAGCCATGGCGATCTCTACGCACGTGAGACCAGCCGGGAACGCGGGCACGTTGCATTGTCCGTAGTAATTGCTTCCCCACACGAGGAGCGCGCCATCGCTGCGGATCGCTGCGCTTATTTCCTCGCCCGCCGCCACGGCTACGACGGACATTCCAGGCGCTAGCGGCGGAACGTTGAGTTCACCCTGGGCGTTGTTCCCCCAGGCCAGGGCCACGCCGTCAGTGCGGAGTGCAATGGTGTGGGATGTACCACAGGCGACTTTGACGTAACCGATCCCGGGGGGAAGGGCGGGCACGTTGCATTGACCGTAATGATTGTCGCCCCAAGCGAAAAGCGCACCATCGCTGCGCACAGCCGCCGCGTGGTTGGCCAACCCGATCGAGATGTCGACGTAGGTCATCCCCGCTGGGAGCGCGGGAGGTCCGCACAGGCCGCCGGAGCACGACCAGCTCACCACCGCGCCGTCGGTGCGCGTCGCCAGAGCCATGCCCACCTGATAACTCATGCTGCCGACTGCGACGTCGACATAGCTCTGGCCTGGCGGCAACCCGGGAACGTTCAACATGCCGTACATCGCGTAGCCCCAGCCCACGGGCCTGCCGTCGCTGCGGATCGCATAGGTGAACTGATCACCGCAGGAAACCGCGGCATAGCTCAGCCCTGCTGCCAGCGCGGGGACGTTGCATTGACCGTTCGTGTTCGCTCCCCAGGCTAGAAGCATCCCGTCGCTCCGCACGGCGGCGGAGTGAAATTCTCCAGCGGAAACGGAAAGGTAGGTCAGGCCGGCGGGCAGCGCAGGCACATTGCACTGGCCGTCCAGGTTGTAACCGAAGGCATCGATCAGACCGTCGCTTCGCAGCGCAAGCACGTGCGCGCGACCCTGCGCTGCTGCGACGTACTGGACTCCGGGCGGAGCTGATAGCGCGGTCGGTGGCCCGTCCCCCCAGAGCTCGATCACTCCATCGCTTCGCACGGCCACACTGCTGAGGCTCAGGCTGTGTGTCGCTACCCGAAGGTAGGTGACGCCCGCCGGCAGGAGCGGAACATTGCATTGGCGGTGGGAGTTGTCGCCCCAGGCGACGATCGACCCGTCACTGCACAGCGCCACAGTGTGCGACATCGAAAGGTAGCTGTTCGTGATCCAGTCCCAGACGAAGCCGCCGCCCGCCGCCACGCCGGTGTACGTGCATCCGGCCGGCGGCGGAGGCACATTGCATTGGCCATTGTTATTGGCGCCCCACGCGACCACGGACGCGTCGCTCAGCAACGCCACGCTGTGGTTTGAACTGGCCGCTACGGCCGTGTAGGTGAGACCAGGCGGCGCGGCAGGCACCCCTGAAGTCGATCCCCAGCCGCGGAGCGAACCGTCGCTCCGGCGGGCAAGGGTGTGAAAGCCACCTGCGGCAATTTCGACGAATTGCTCGTGTTGCCAGGAACTGTCGCCCACCTGCTGACCCCAGACGGCGAGCTCTTCCTGCGCCAGACTCGGCGTCGAGCTCGCGAGCAGCGACATGGAGGTCGCGATCGCCAGGCCAATCGCGCGTCGCGCAGGGGCAACGGAAGTCGCTGCGCAGTTCGGGAATGCGACCGCTTGGAATCGAACCATGGATGAAAATGAGCTCATCGATCCGCCTCCAGAGATTGTGAAGTCAGTGACCTGCAGCAGCGCGACTGCGTCGATGGTAACCAGTGCTTGCGATTCCGCAACGCATGGCGGCCCGCGCCTGCCCGACTTGCCAGTCGGGGGAGCGTGGGTTCTAGTGGCTTCGATGCTCCATGCAATTCAACCGCTCGCGCTGCTCTTGACGGCTTTCGCTCCGACTGTTTTCGCGCAGGAGCCGCGCGCGATCTTCGACGGAAAATCGCTCGATGGATTCGTCGGTGAATCGGATTTCTGGACGGTCGAGAACGGCGAGCTCGTCGGGCGCTCGACGCCGCAGCATCCGCTGTCCCATTCGACCTGGCTCATCTGGCGCGCCGGAGAGGTCGCGAACTTCAAGCTCGAGCTCGACTTCAAGTTGATCGGCGGCAACTCCGGCGTGCAGTTTCGCAGCCGCGACCTCGGGGGTTTTCAGGTCGGCGGGTACCAGGCGGATCTCGAGGATGGTCCCAACTGGTCGGGTTGCTTGTACGAGCAGGAAGGCCGAGGCGTGTGCGCGCGGCGTGGGCAGTCGGTGCGCTTCGAAGCGGACGGGACGAGCAAGGTCACGAAAGTCGCCGACGAGGTGAAGCTTCTCGAGAGCCTGCGGCCTCGCGAGTGGAATCACTACACGATCGTCGCGCGCGGTCCGGCGATCACGATTTCGCTCAACGGCATCTTGATGAGCAGCGTCGAGGACTTCGATCCGCAGTACTTTGCGGCGAAGGGCATCCTCGCGTTCCAGTTGCACCAAGGTCCGCCGATGGAGGTGCGTTACAAGAAGATCGAGTTGACCGAGTATCCCGCGAGTCCCGCGAGTCCTGCGGCGGTTGCGCCGCCTGTCGACGACGCGGGAAAGCCGAAGTGGATCTGGCCGCGCGCTGATTCGTCGAAGGACAAGGAGGCGTTCTTCGAGAAGCGCTTCGTGCTCACCGCCGCCGCGAAGTCCGCGAAATTCAGCGGGTGCGCTGACAATCAGTTCGAAGTGTTCGTCAACGCCGCGCCCGTGATCGATCACGAGCAATGGGAGCAGCCGGTGTGGGTCGATGTCGCGAAGCAGCTGCATGCCGGCGACAACGTGATCACGATCCATGCGCACAACGACGGCGGGCCGGGAGCAGTCCAGTGCGCGCTGGAGATCGAGCTCGCGGACGGCACGCGGCAGAAGATCGTCAGCGACACGAGTTGGCTTGCTGCTGGGCCGGTGGGAGATGCATCGAAGTCTGGCGCGGTGGAGCACAGTGCCTGGAACAATGCGGTCAGCGTCGGCGCGCTCGGCGTCCGCCCGTGGGGAAATCTGCCGCAGGCCGTGCCTTACGTGCCGTTCCAGGCGCTCGCGGCGGAGGAGTTGAAGGTGCCAGAGGGCTTCAAGGCGGAATTGATCTACACCGTGCCGCGTCGCTCCCAGGGATCGTGGGTCTCGATGTGCTTCGACGACCGCGGACGCATCATCGCGTGCGATCAGTATGGACCGCCGTACCGCGTGACGCTCGAGAAGGGCGCGTTGAAGACGGTCGAGCAGCTCGACGTTCCGCTCGGGAAGGCGCAGGGTCTTTGCTACGCCTTCGACGCGCTCTACATCGTCGTGTCGCTCGAAGGCGAGGGCTACGAGCCGGGTCTGTGGCGTGCGAAGCATCGTGCGACGGACGACAGGTTCGAAGCGCCGGAGCTGTTGCGCAAGTTCGACGGCAATGGAGAGCATGGTCCGCACGCGGTCGTGCTTTCACCGGATGGAAAGTCGCTGTTCGTCGTCGGCGGGAATCACACGAAACCGCCGGAGCCGCTGACGCGCTCGTTCGTGCCGCAGAACTGGGGCGAGGATCAATTGCTTCCGCAGCACGCCGATCCGAATGGGCACGCGGTCGGCATCACGGCGCCGGGCGGGTGGATCTGCAGGACGGACCGCGATGGGAAGGAGTGGGAGCTCTTCGCTTGCGGCTTCCGCAACACCTATGACATGGCCTTCGATGCGGAGGGCGAGGCATTCACGTTCGATTCGGACATGGAATGGGACATGGGTCTGCCGTGGTATCGGCCGACGATGATCCAACATGTCGTGCCGGGCGGCGATTACGGTTGGAGGACGGGCTCGTGGCGCTGGCCGGAGTATTACCCGGACAGCCTGCCGGGAGTCGTCGACATCGGCGCGTCGTCGCCGACGGGGATGTGTTTCGTGCCGCGGAGTTCGCCGTTCGCGACGCCGGGCGGAGGTCGTTTGCTCGTCGGCGATTGGGCGTACGGGAAGATCATTTCGGTCGCGCTGAACAAGTCCGGTGCGTCGTACACGGGGAGCTTCGAGACACTTGTCGAAGGCAAGCCCTTGCCCGTGACCGACATGGAATTCGGCCCGGATGGAGCGCTGTATTTCCTCGTCGGCGGCCGGCGCACGCAATCGGCGCTGTATCGGGTCTCGGGCAAGTCGCTGCTTGCGAAACCGGAGAAACCGACCGGAGGCGATTTCCCGGACGCGTTCGGGCGATGCGTCCTGGCAAGAGAGCTGGGCTACCCGTCCGATCCGCCCGAGGTCAGCGGGGGATTTTCGAATGATCCCTTGGGGTATCCCTTCAACGCGCTTGGTTCCAAGGATCGATTCCTGCGCTACACCGCGCGTGCGGTCATCGAGAAGAGTCCCAAGAAGAGCTGGACCCAAAAAGCTCTGGAGGAGACGCGGCCGTGGTCTTCGATCGAAGCCTTGATCGCGATCGCACGCACGTCCGCGGTGCCGCTCGAGGTCGCGCTGAGTCGATTTGACGCGCTCCCGCTGGAGACGATGGATGAAGAGCACACGCTTGCTTCACTGCGTGCGCTGGAGCTCATTTTCATCCGCATGGGCAAGCCGGAGCCGGCGCGCCTGGGAAAGATCATTGCGCGTCTCGACGTTCTCTATCCGGGCAAAAGCAACTTCGCCAATCGCGAGC
Organism: Planctomycetota bacterium; assembly: GCA_035490315.1. GTDB lineage: Bacteria > Planctomycetota > UBA1135 > UBA1135 > JADJQU01. The sequence continues at coordinate 27,735 of DATHET010000317.1, read as the reverse complement.
TGTGCCAGCTGCTCGTCTATCTCGAATCGCCGAATGTCGTCGCGAAAACACTCGCGCTGATCGACTCCGCGAAGACTCCCGCCGATCAGATCGCCTTCGCCTGGTCGCTGCGCAACCTCAAGACGCACTGGACCCTCGAAGAGCGCGCCCGCTTCTTCCGCTGGATGAACGAGACCGCGGCTGGATGGTCCGGCGGATTGAGCTTCACGAAGTACCTCGACGATCTGCGCGACGACGCGACGATGAACTTGAACGACGAAGAGCGCCGCCTGCTCGCCGACATCGTCGACAAGCCTCGCGCCGTGGAGGCCAGCGCGGACGCGACGCCGCGGACGCTCGTGCGCCACTGGACCGTCGAGGACCTGCTCCCTGCCGCGCCGAGCGCGCGCCACGATCGCGACTTCGACCAGGGACGCAAGATCTACCGCGAAGCGCGCTGCTACGACTGCCATCGCATCGCGGGCGAGGGCGGCGGCAGCGGGCCGGATCTCACCGGCGCGGGCAACCGGTTCGGCGACCGCGACCTGCTCGAAGCGCTGATCGAGCCGTCGAAGACGATTTCGGATCAATACCAGGACACGGAAGTCATCACGAAGTCCGACGAGCTCTTCGCCGGCCGACTCGAGCGCCGTCCCAATGGTGACGTGCGCGTGTGGCAGATCGACTCGAAGCACCCGATCGAAGTCGCGGCCGCGGACATCGTCACGATCCGGCCGTACAAGCTCTCGCGCATGCCCTCCGGCGTGCTCGATTCGTTCGAGGAGCAGGAGCTGATCGATCTGATCGCTTATCTGCGCTCCGGCGCGAATCCTGACGACGCGGCATTCGTCGAGAAGCACTGAGCTCAGCGCTCACTGCGCGAGCGCGCTTCGGCGAGAGCGCGCAGGCCTTGCTGATCGTCAGGACGCTCGTGCACGTACCACTCGAGCTCGGGCCCGCGAATGCCGCGCGCAGCAGACGCTCCGCGAGAAGTCCGAACGCGATCGCCGCGAGCGCGTGCAGCAGGAGATTCGTGCGATGGAAACGCGCCGCCTGCTCGGGTCCGAGCTCGCCGTCCGGCGCGCCGGCGATGTCGAGCGAAAGCGACCACCAGCTCAATGGCTGGTAGTGCCCCATGAGCGTCGTCGTGAATCGCCACTCGAGCCCCGCGAGTCCCTCCTGGCGCAGCTCCTGGTTCTGGGCGATGCCTTGCACGTCCTCCCACTCGAGGAATTCGGCGTCGAGAGCGGGTGAGAAGGCCGTGAAAACCAGCGCGAACGCGAGGGGCGGCAGGCACAAAAGGAACCACCATGGCGGCGCGCTTCGGTCGGACATCCAGCGCAGTGTACGGAGTCAGGTGAATTCGTCCGGAGTCGTGATGGCATCCCGGCGCCGCTTTCGCCGCGCCGGGATGCCATCACGACTCCGGACGAATTCACCTGACTCCGTACACTCCTTCGACATGAAAATCGTTTTGCCAGGCGGCTCGGGACATGTCGGCTCGGTGCTCGCGAGGCATTTCGCGGCGGCGGGCCACGAAGTCGTCGTGCTCTCGCGCTCGCCGACCACGGGCCCGGTTCGCCACGTCGCGTGGGACGCGAAGAATCCTGGCCCCTGGTCGAGCGAGATCGACGGCGCCGACGTCGTGATCAATCTCGCCGGCCGCAGCGTCGACTGCCGCTACACCGCGAAGAACCGCCAGTTGATCCTCGATTCGCGTGTCGATTCGACGCGCGCCGTCGGCCGCGCCATCCAATCCGCGGCCAGGCCGCCGCGCGTGTGGTTGCAGTCGAGCACCGCGACGATCTACGCCCATCGCTTCGACGCGCCGAACGACGAGGCGAGCGGAATCATCGGCGGCGAGGAGCAGGGCGTCCCGGAAACCTGGCGCTTCTCGATCGCCGTCGCGAAAGCCTGGGAGAGCGCCGCGAACGAATCGATCACACCCGCGACACGCAAAGTCCTGATGCGCTCGGCAATGGTGATGCATCCCGACCGCGGCTCCATCTTCGACGTGCTGCTCAAGCTCGTACGCCTCGGTCTCGGCGGCCGGGCGGGCAGCGGACGACAGTTCGTGTCCTGGATCCACGAGCGCGATTTCATCGAGGCCGTGGACTTCCTGATCGCTCGCGACGATCTCGCCGGCCCAGTCAACCTCGCCAGCCCGAATCCCCTGCCCTACACCGACTTCATGCGCGAGCTGCGGCGCGCTGCCGGCGTGCCGATCGGCTTGCCGGCCTCGGAGTGGATGCTCGCCATCGGCACCTTCCTCCTGCGCACCGAGACCGAGCTGGTCCTCAAGAGTCGGCGCGTGATCCCGGGTCGCCTGCTCGCCGCGGGATTCAATTTCCACTTCCCCGAATGGAGCGCGGCCGCCCCCGAGTTGTGCGAGCGGCCGCGTCCGTCGAAGTGACGCTTCGAATCAGGGCAGGAAAGCGATCGTCAAGCCGTTCGACGTCTCGCTCGAGCCCGGCGAGGTGCGGAACCAGGCCTGGAAGTTGTAGATCGAGCCCGCGGAGATGACCCCCGCGGCTGGCACGCTGGTGTTGTCGAGGTTCAAGGTGAACGTCGTGCCCGCTCCGGAGCTGAGTCCCGGCAGGCGAACGATCGGCGCGCCGCCTCCGACGCACAGGCGACCGGTGCTCCCGGAGAGCACGACGTTCTGCTTCGCGAGTGAATACAGGAACAGCCCCGGATTGTTGACCGGAATCTTGTTCGCGTGCAGCACGAGATCGTTGGCCGCCACGCTCGCCGAGCCCGTGGCGGAAATCACCGAGAACAAGGGGCCAGTGACGCAGTAATTGTTGCCGACCGCGCCGCAAGGGCCGCTGCCGATGCACACGCCGTGCGGGGCAGCCAGCGCGGCCTGGAGGCTCGGGTGATTCGACGCCGTGCCGGAATTCTGCCCACCGCCGTTGGACTGGCAGCCGCCGTGCGTGTGGATCCCGATCGCTTCGCCGTTCTGATCGTGGATCACCGGCGATCCGGAGTTCCCGCCCGTCGTGTCGGTCTTGTACTGGATCGTCGTCCCATTGAGCGTCGTCCACGGGCCCGAGTGCGTCTGCTGCACCTGGTTGGACGTGCCCGAGTCGGTGCCGTAGCCGGTGATGCGAATGCCCTGCGCCGCGTTGAAGACCGGCGGCAGCGCGAAGTGGTAGCGCACGAGCTGCTTGCCGAAGGGCGTCAACCCGGTGTTCGAGTTGGGGAAGCAGCCGAAGTAGCTCCAGTCGTTGCCCACACCCTGGCCGCCATTGGTGATCAACGAAGACACGTCGACGGCGTACTGCTCGGTCGCCGGCGGGTGCACCAGGCTGCCGTTGGAGTTCGACAGGGGCACGTTGAACTGCACCGTCTGCAGATTGGAGTTCCCGCAGTGGCCGGCGGTGAGCAGGCAGGTGCGGCAGTCGTCGATCATCCAACCCGTGCAACCGATCGGCAGCAGGCGCGCAGCTCGGCCGTCGGTGGAAAGGATGCGATCGTCGGTCGGTCCGCAGATCGTGTCACCCCCGACGAACAATCCTTTCGTCACAGTCTCGAGCACGACGCGATTCCTGCCGGTCCACGGCTGAGCGACGACTTCGACGAGCAGATCGCCGCCGTTGAGGTAACAGCTCGTGTTGCGCCACTGCGCAACGTGCGTCGCGTTCATCGTCTGCGAGTCCGCGTCGTAGAGCGAGGTGATGCGCAGGATCGAGCCGGATGCATTGTCCGGATCTCCCGCTAGCTCGACCGACGAGAAATGCAGGCGCAGCCAGCCCGCGTTGGCCACGCTGACCGGGAAGGCGATCACGATCTTCTCGTTCGGAGTCTCGTTCGACGCCCAGCCGGAGTCGTAGACCATCGGGAGGTCGATCGACGGCGGCGTGTCCTGGGCGGAAGCGTTGGTCGCGGCGCCGAGCAGGGCGCCAAGTCCGAGCAGAAGAGCGGCGGTGCGCTTGAAGAGACGGTGGCAGTTGGAATCGAAGTGCATGGGGGCTTGCCCTTCCGGGATGTCGATCGGCGTTGTGGGGCTGGGGGCGAACGAATCGAGGCGGCCCGAGCCTAACCTGCATTCCTGGTACCGCCATGCGGGAACGCGCGGCGATTCGCCCGCAAGCCTGATGCGACGCGGCGGTTCTGCGAGAATCCGGGAGATGTCGACGCCAGTTATCGGGAGAGCTCCTGTCATGAAGGAGGAGCGTTCCGAAGCCGACCGCCTGTTCCGCGTTTTCGCGCGCAGCGGAGATCCGCGGGCACTGGGTGAGGTTTACGACCTGCTCGCGCCTGACCTGCTGCGCGTCGCCATGCACGCCACGCGCGACACGGCCGAGGCCGAGGACGTGCTGCAAGCGACTTTCGTGGCGGCGATCGACCGCGTGAAGAGCTTCGATCATGCCCAGGCTGTCATGCCCTGGCTGGTCGGCATCCTGGGGCTGGAAGCCCGGAAGGCGCGCGAGCGTGCGGCGCGGCAACCGGACCCGCAGCGCGTCGAGCAGGCCCGCGCGCCGGATCCGACGCGCGACGCCGAGTGGGTCGAGCTGCTGGCCGAGCTCGATGCCGCGCTCGAGCGCGTGCCCGCGGCCTTCCGGCCCGTGCTGCGGCTGCGCTTGCGCCATGGATTGACGGTGCCGGAGATCGCCGCGGCCCTCGAGCGGCCGAGCGGCACGGTGCGCTCGCAACTTGCGCGAGGCACGGATTTGTTGCGGCGCTCCCTGCCCGTGGGACTGGCCGGAGCATTGGCACTCGTGGCCACTCCGGCTCGCGGCCTCGGCGCCGTGCGTGCCGCGCTGGTCGACCACGCAGCCCTCGCCCAGGTCTCCCTGTCCGCGGGCACGCTGATCCAAGGAATGCTGGCCATGAAAAAACTGATCGCTGCCGCTGTCGTGCTGATCGCAGCGCTGTTGCTTTGGAACGAGCTGAGACCCGAGGCTTCCGTGTCAGCGACGGGCGAAGTCGCGTCCGTCGATGGACGCATCGAGCCGCCTGCGAGCGCTCCCTCGGAGTCCGCGGAACGCTCCAGCCAGGATTCAGCTCGCGAAGCGGTGGAGCTCGCTCCCGTTCCCGCGCCGATGGCAAGCGCGGCTCCCGAAGCCAGCGCGCTGGTTGTCCACGCGCTCTGGCCGGACGGCACACCCGCGGCCGGAGAGATCGTGCTCGCCATGGCGCCGAACGGCCGAGTCGACGACCCCAGAGTGCTCGTCACGCAGACCGATGGCGCAGCGCGCTTCACCGAGGCCGAGCCGGGCTACTGGCACGTGTGGCTGTTGCGCGGTGGCCAGGGATCGACGCGCGTACGCGCGGGAGCGATCACCGAGCTGACTCTCACGCTGGCGGAGGGCGTCGAAGTCGAGGGACGCGTCGTCGACGCACGCGGCCAACCTGTCGGCGGAGCCTCGATCCAACTCTCCGAACGCTATCGCAGCGATCGCGGCTACGCCGTGCTGCGCAGCGATGCCCAGGGCGCCTTCCATCTGCGCTGCGTCGGGCCCGACCGCTACCTCTCTGCCGTGAAGCGCGGCTATGCGCCGAGCCTGCAGCGCTCGGTGCGCGGAGGGCCAGGCGAGCGCGTGAAACTGGAGTTGAGGCTCGACAAGGTCGGGGGCTCGCTCACCGGCGTGGTCGAGGACGTGGACGGCGCGCCGATCGCGAATGCGCTGATCCTCGCGGGCACGGAGCGGCCTGCCTACGTGCGCACCGACAGCGGATCCTCCGATCCCGAGGCGGCGCCGCAGCGCGCGCACTCCGACGAGCACGGCCGCTTCGAGATCGAGGCCCTCGCCCCGGGCCTCCAGCCGCTCCAGGCGCGCGCCGTCGGATTCTCCGCGCGAGAAACCTCCGTCGAAGTCATCGAGGGCCTGCCCGGCCAGTGCCGCGTGACCCTCGAGCGCGAAGCGAAAGTCGTCGGCCGGGTGCTCAATGTGCGCGGACTTCCGCAGGCAACCTGCATGGTCTACCACGGCTCGCTGAGCAGCTTCGCCTCCGTTGTCGCCTACTCGGGCCCCGACGGGCGCTTCGAGATCGCGGGGCTCCCGTCGGAGCGCGTGCAACTGGTCGCGGAACATCCGACGGAGGGTCAGGCCGCGCGCGAGTTCGACCTCGATCCTGGCGAAGTGCGCGAATGGCAGATCCAGCTGGTCACCACGCCGCACATTTCCGGCCAGTTGCTCGACTCGCACGGTGAGCCGCGCGCCGGGCTCATCGTGGCCCTGCTTGGCGGCGACGAAGAGCCCAGTCACAGCAGCGAAAGCAATGACGAAGGGCGCTTCGACATCCGCGGCCTGGCTCGTCACGGCTACCGGTTGAACGTCCTGCCCGACCGGGGCTGGAGCGGGTTTCCCCTGCTGCAGCTGGATGATGTGTGGCCCGACGGCGCGCCGCTGATCCTGCGCCTGCCGGGCGCGGAGTCGATCGGCCGGATCACGGCCGAAGTCGCGACCGCCGATGGCACACCTCTCACCGGCGCCGAGCTGCAGGTCTGGCACGTCGAGCTGAAGCAATGGCTCAGCTTCCGGAGCCGTGGAGCGCGCGGCTCGCTGGCGGAGGACATCCCCCCCGGAACGGTCAAGCTCGAGTTGCGCCACTCCGACCACTCGTGGAAGCACCTCGGCGAGCACCGTATCGAAGGCGGCACGACCCTCGACCTGGGGACGATTCAATTCGACGAATCGGGGAAAGTGCACGCCCACCTGACGGGGGCTGGGCAGGCCGTTGCCCTGCGAGCGATGATCGCCGACACGACCCACTTCGAGAGCGGTGTGGCGCGCATCGCGGAAGACGAGCTGTGGAGCGGTCCTCTGGCACCGGGCACCCACACGCTGATGCTCAGCGGCGAAGGCGTGCGGCAGGTGCGGCGCGAATTCCAGATCACGGCGGGCAAGACCACCGAGCTGGAGCTCAGCCTCGAGGCCTGCGGAGTGCGCACGATCGCGTTCACCCCGCCTCCAGGGGGCGCCCCGCCGAAATGGATCGCGTGCTCGTTGATGAGCGCGCGAGACGGATTGGTCTGGAACGGAAATGCCGACTGCGCGAGCTCGCCGCCGGTCGCGCGCGTGTCCGCTCCGCCGGGAACCTACACGCTCTACGCGAATGGTGAGGGCGACCTGCACGCCCAGACCGAGCTCGCGATCGCCGATCTGCGACGCGACGAGACGCCTCTGGCGGTGCCGCTCGCACGCAAGCCCTGACGTCGGGCCTGCGTCGTAACGGAGCCAGATGGGATGAGAAGGCCGGCCTCCGCGCGAGGTCGCGAAGCGCCTCAGTGGTAAGTAAGGGGATGGATCTGACAACCCCAAACCACCGGAGACCGGCCGTGAAGCATCCTCCCGCTGCAGCCTCGAACGCCGCGACGCAAATGAGTGTGATTTTTGCCCACCACGATGGGCCTTGACCTCGGGCTCCGTTACGACACCCGTGACTCCGAACGCGCGATGTAACGCGGCACCGTCCTCGCGGATGGATCCTTTGCTGGCGCGGCTGGTTCGGTTACGACGCGTCGCGCGCTAGGATCGCCGGAGTTGGGCGACCCCGCCCTTCCGCTGTCCGATGAGTCCCCAACTGACCAAGCTCGCCGTGCTCGGCGCGTTCCTGATCGCGCCGCTCGCGGCCCTCGCGGCCCTGCGCTTCGGCTTCGATCCGGTCGCTCACGAATCGGCGCAGCCCTTGATCCACCGCGACGGCGGCTTCGTGGGCTCGAACACCTGCCGCGCCTGCCACGAGGAGCACTTCGAGTCCTGGGAGCGGACCTTCCACCACACGATGACCCAGCGCGCGGACGCGCAGTCGGTGGTCGGCGAGTTCGACGGCCGCGCCGTGAGCTACGGCGGCAAGTCCGCGCGGCCGATCCTGCGCGACGGCCGATACTTCATGGAGCTGCCCACGGACACGGGCGCCACTCGCGAGGCGGAGGTCGTGCTGACCGTCGGCTCGCGGCGCTATCAGCAGTACTTCGAGCGCGAAGACCGCGGCAACGGCTTCGCCTTCGTGCGACTGCCGATCCTCTGGCACATCGAGGCCAAGCGTTGGCTGCACCTCAATACCGTCTTCCTCGAGCCCGACAGCGACAACTGGAACGACCACCGCTCGACGTGGAACTCGAATTGCATCCTGTGCCACAACACGGGCCCGCAGCCGCGGATGTTGAATCACTCGGATCCGTCACGGTTCACCGAGGAGCGTTTCGACTCGAAGGTCGCCGAGCTCGGCATCTCCTGCGAGGCCTGCCACGGACCTGGCGAGCAGCACGCTCTCGCGCAGCGCGATCCGCTGGCGCGCTACGAGGAACGTTTCAGCACGCAGCGCGATCCGCTGGTCATCGTCAACCCCGAACGCATCGACCAGGAGCGCTCGGTCGGCGTGTGCGGGCAATGCCACGGCCAGCGCATGCCCGAGCCGTTGACGCGCGCTCGAGACTGGTTCACGAGCGGGCCGACCTACCGCAGCGGCGAGCGTCTGCTCGAGCACGTCAAACCGATCACGATCGATACTGTGGCGATCGGCAGTGCCGATCCGGTCCGTTTCAGGTTCCGATTCTGGGCCGACGGAACGCCGCGGCTCACGGCGTACGAATACCAGGGCACGACGAGCTCGCCCTGCTACTTGAAGGGCACGCTGACCTGCCACTCCTGCCACACGATGCACTCGGGCGACGTGCGCGGCCAGCTCGAGCCCGCGATGCGCACCAACCAGGCTTGCCTGCAGTGCCATGCCGAGATCGGCCGCGACGTCAGCGCTCACACGAAGCACGCGGCGGATTCCTCGGGCTCGAGCTGCATGGAGTGCCACATGCCGCGGATGGTCTACGGCGTGGTCGAGATCCACCGCAGCCACCGCATCGAGAATCCCGATCCGCGGCGCGACGCCGAGAACGGGCGGCCGAATGCCTGCACCCTGTGCCATCTCGACAAGAGTCCGCTGTGGGCCGCTAGCGAGATGACGCGGATGTGGGGCCACGAGTACCCGCCGCCGCGCTCGCGGCCGGACAAGGCGCCGCTCGAGCTCGCGGATTCGATCGCTTCCGTGCTCGCCGGCGATGCGGTGCAGCGCGCGGTCTACGCGAAGGCCATGGGCCGCGCCGACTCGCCGATCGCCGCGCCCGATCGGGCGTTCCTGCTCGCCCACCTCGCCGTCACGATGGCGGACGCCTACCCGAGCATCCGCTGGATATCGCAGCGCAGCCTCGCGGCCCTCGAACGCGAGGATCCGATCGGCTTGGCCGCGGCCCTCGAGAAGATCGACCACATGTCGGGTCAGACGGAGCGGCGCGACGCCGTGAACGGGCTCCTGAAGCTCGTCGCCGAGTGCTCGCGCGCGAAACTGCGCCCCCCTTTCGAGGGTTCGATGGTGCGCGCGGACTTTTCGCTCGACCGCGAAGCCGTCTTCCGACTGATGGACCTGCAGGGAGAGCGCGTCATCTCCATCGGCGAATGAAAGATCCTTCGATTCGCGGCACGCTCGTGTTCGGCTGGGTCCTGCTCGCGGTGTTCCTGCCGCTGGGGATGACGCTCGAGGCCTTGCACGCGCTCAAGCTGCCCGTGTACCTCGGCAGCCCGCTGCGGCGCGAGCTGTGGACCCTGGCCCACGCCCACGGAAATCTACTGGGGATCGTGTGCCTGGTCTTCGCTGCCCTGGCCGAGCGCGCGATCCCCGACGAGGCGCCGCGCCGCACGATTTCGATCTGGCTGCGCGTCGGCGCCCTGCTCCTGCCGCTGGGATTCTTCCTGGGCGGGATCCTCAACTACGAAGGCGACCCCTCGCTGGGCATCCTCCTGGTCCCGGTCGGCGGCCTGTGCCTGCTCTACGCCCTGCTCCGGGCGGCACTGATCGGACGCAAGACCACGTGAGCTTGGAACCGGGCCTGTTTTTCCTGGATTCGCCTGCGATTCGAGCCGCATGTTCCAATGGGATGTGATGAAGAACTCACCGTGGAACGCCCTCCGCCACTTTTGTTTTGGCACTGTTCAGGATGGTGGTGGAATACCGGGACTGGTGGCGGTCGTCCTCCTTTCCGCAGTTGCGGGGGCGCAGGGGACGGCGCTGGTCAGCGAGGCGGGCGGGGATAGCGGGAATGGGCGCAGCACGAAGCCGGCGATTTCATCGGATGGGCTACACGTCGCTTTTCAGAGTCTGGCCGGGGATCTGATCGCGGGGGATCTCAATGGCGTGAGCGATGTGTTCGTGCGCGACATGCCAAATGGGGCGATCGTGCGCTGCAGCGTGTCGAGCGCGGGGGTCGAGGCGGATCAACCGAGCATCGCGCCTTCGATCTCGGGCGACGGGCGTCTCGTCGCGTTCCAGAGCGCGGCGACCAACCTGGTCGCGGGCGACACCAACCTGGTGTCCGACGTGTTCGTGCACGATCGAGCCACGGGCGTCACGCGGCGGCTCAGCGTCGATGCCGGCCTGGTGGAAGGCAACGCCCCGAGTGGCGGCGTGGCGATCTCGGCGGACGGCCGTTTCCTCGTGTTCCGCAGCCTGGCCAGCAACCTGGTGCCCAACGACACCAATGGGACCTACGATCTTTTCGAGGTCGAGCTCGCGAGCGGCCTGATCTCGCGCGTGAGCGTTTCCAGTGCGGGCATCGAAGCCAGCCCGGGCCTGGGCAGCGACCGCGCCTCGCTCTCCGCCGACGGCAGCCTGGTCGCCTTCGACAGCGCGAGCACGAACCTGGTCAGCGGCGACACCAACGGCGTGTACGACTGCTTCGTCCACGACCTGGTCAGCGGCACCACCATGCGCGTCAGCACGGACGCCTCCGGGGCCGAGGCCAACGCGGTGAGCATCGAGGCCACGATCTCGGAGGACCGCCGCTTCGTCGCCTTCCAGAGCCTCGCGTCGAACCTCGTGCCCGGCGACACCAACGGCGTCGACGACATCTTCGTCAAGGACCTCGCGACCCGCACGATCCGCCGCGTGAGCGTTTCCTCGCTCGGCGTCGAATCCAACGGCCCGAGCCTGGCGGCGACGCTTTCACGCGACGGACGCTGCATCGCGTTCTTCAGCTCCGCGAGCAACCTGGTGAGCGGCGATGCGAATGGTTTTCCCGACGTGTTCGTGCACGACGTCCTGGCCCAGACGACTTCGCGAGTCAGCGTCGCGACGCTGGGCGCCGAGGGCGACGGCGACTCCATCCTCGCGGCGATCTCCGCCGATGCGCGATCCGTCGTGTTCCAGAGCAAGGCGACGATGTTCGCGAGCCTCGATACGAATGGCGTGGAGGATGTGTTCCTGCGCGACCGTGGCGCGGCCTTCTCGATGCCGGCGAGCTACTGCACCGCGAAGACCAACAGCCAGGGCTGCGTACCGGCGATCTTCTTCAGCGGAGTCCCGAGCGCCTCGGCGACCCAGGGTTTCGTGATCGCGGCGAGCGGCGTGCTCAACAACAAGGTCGGCCTCCTGCTCTACACCTCGGGCGGCCGCGCGGCTGTCGCTTTCCAGGGCGGCATCCTGTGCCTGCACGCTCCGATCAAGCGCACGACCAGCGCCAATTCCCACGGCTCGCCCGCGCCGATCCAGGATTGCAGCGGGGTCTATTCGATCGACATGTCCGCCTTCGCCAGCGGCTCGCTCGGAGGCACCCCCAGCCCCTTGCTGCAGCAAACGGGCACGCTGATCGACGCACAATGGTGGGGCCGCGATCCCGGCTTCGCGCCGCCGCTCAACAGCTCGCTTTCGGACGCGCTCGAGTACTTGATCGAGCCGTAGAGGTCCGTCGACCGTCCGATTTCGCGTCGTAACGGAGCCAGCCAGGCTCCGTCACGACAGATGACCGCAGGAATCGCGTCGGAGTACGGAGTCAGGTGAATTTGTCCGGAGTCGTGCCGCCATCCCGCGCGCCGCTTTCGCGGCGCGCGGGATGGCCGCACGACTCCGGACGAATTCACCTGACTCCGTACTGGATCGACCGCAAATGTGATGTCGCGACGGAGCCGCATCGTTCCGGGTGAATTCGAGTGACTCCATACTCGCGCGATCGCGCGCCGTATCCTCTGCGCGTCCATGGTCCGCGCCCTCTCCTACGCCTGGCGAGTTTTCGCGACCTGTCTAGCGTTCTTCATTTTCAACGCCGGCGGCCTGCTCGCGGCGATCACGGCGATCGCGATCTGCCGCTTGATCCCGGGCTCGCGCGAGAAGAAGGAACGCCGCGCGCAGCGCGTGATCCAATTGCTGCTCGCGTTTTTCATCGCCCTGCTCGTCGGCCTCGGACTCCTGACCCGCTCGCGCAAGAGCTTCGAGCGCCTGCGCTCGCCGCATGGCGCGCTGGTGATCGCCAACCATCCGACGCTGCTCGACGTCGTGTTCCTGATCGCGTCGATGCCGCGCGTCGACTGCGTGGTGAAAGAAGCCGTGTGGAACAATCTGTTCTTCGGCGCGACGGTCCGCGGCGCGGGCTACATCCCCAACCGCGACGGAGCGCAGCTGCTCGAGGCCTGCGTCGAGCGGATCGCCCAGGGCCACCACGTGCTGATCTTCCCCGAGGGCACGCGCTCGCCGGCCGGCGGCCTGCATCATTTCCAGCGCGGCGCGGCGCGCGTGGCCCTGCGCACGGGCTGCGAGATCATCCCGATCGTGATCCGCTGCGAGCCGCCGACCCTGCTCAAGGGCATGCCGATCTTCCAGGTGCCGCCGCGGCGGCCGCGCTTCTCGCTCGAAGTGCTCGAGCCGATCTCGCCGAAGCCTTTCATCGACGAGGGCGGCGAGATCACGATCGCGGTGCGCAAGCTCACGGCGAGCCTGGAGTCCTTCTACGAAGAGCGGTTGGGCTGCCGCTGCGTCTGAAACGGCTCGCTCAGGGCGTCAGGCGCTGGAAGTTCCAGCTGCGTCGGCCGCTGTGCAATCCGAGCGGGCCCTGGCCTGCGAGCATCCAGGCCAGGAATTCCAGGGCTTGAGGCAGCCGCGGCCCGCGCGAGATCTCTTCGCGCGGCTCGCCGAGGGCCATGCGGAACGAGGGCGCGCGCGCCGACACACCGAGGTCGAGCAGCAGCGCCAGAGCGAAGGCCACCGGCACTTCCTCGTCGACGCCTCCCAGGAACTCCGGTCGCGGCTCGTCCGCGACCACGAGCAAAGTGAAACCCGGCCGGCGGCGCTCGCAGATCCCCAGAGCCTCGATCAGGCCCGCGCAGAAGGTGTCCGTGCCCGCCGCGATCGAGCTCGAGGGCTTTCCATTGCCTGCCGCGATCGAGAACAGACCGCCCTGGGTGTTGTGCACGGAATGGCTGAAGCCCGTCGGCGAGATCGGCACGCCGCGCGCGATGTCGCTCAAGAGCGCGACACAGGCGTTCGATTCGCCATGCCGCGAAGCGAACACGCTGGAGACGTCGGCCTGGAGCTCGGGCGGGGTCGCGTCGAAGGCGACCTGCAGCGCCATGCGGCTCAAGCGGCTGTAGCGGCGGCGCTGCATCGCGGGGATGAAGCGCATCTCCGGCGATCCTTCGAGAGCCGGCGCACGCGGCGCGCGCGCCCATTCCTGCCAGTCTTCGCTGGCGGGAATTCCCGGCGCCCAGGCCGACCAGGCCGCGATGGAGAAATCGATCACGCGTCGCTCCTCTCGAGGATCACCGAGCAGTTGTTGCCCCCGAAGCCGAAGGCGTTGCTCATCAAAAGTCGGCGGCCGCGCGCACGCGCACTCTCTCCGCGCTGGACCAGGCGGATCGCGGGCAAGTCGCCGTCGCGATCGCCGTCGAACACATGGGGTGCGAGCCGGATCTCGCCGCGGCGCTCGCTCTCGAGCATCATCCAGCAGAAGGCGATCTCCGCCGCGCCCGCCGCGCCCAAAGTGTGGCCGGTCATCGGCTTGGTCGAGCTGCAGGGCACCGACGTGCCGAGCACGCGCTCGACTGCCTTGCTCTCCATCGCGTCGTTGAGCGGCGTGCCCGTGCCGTGCAGATTCAGGTAGAGGATGTCGCCGCCCTCGGCCTCGGCGTCGACCAAGGCCGCGCGCATCGCCAGCTCCGCGCCGCCGCCGCTGGGATCGGGCGCCGACATGTGGTGGTGGTCCGAGGACTCGCCGGCCCCGCGCAATTGGATCCCGCCGCCTTCGCGCGTCATGAGAAAAAGCGCCGCCGCCTCGCCGAGATTCAGCCCGCGCCGGTTGCGGCTCATGGGATTGCTGCGCGTCGGCGAGATCGCCTCGAGGGCGGTGAAGCCGCAGGCGGTCAAGGGGCACAGGGAATCGACCCCGCCGGCGATCACCGCGTCGCACAAGCCCAGTCGCAGCAGCGAGCGCGCGGAAACCAGGGCCTTGGCGCTCGAGGAGCAGGCCGTCGACACGGTGTAGGCCGGCCCCTCGGCGCCGATCGAGGCCGCGAGGAAGCTGGCCAGGCCGCCGTGCTCGAATTGAACGTAGTGGAATTCGCGGGGAAGCCGGCCGCTGGCGAGCCTCTGGCGCACGGCCTCGCCAGTTTCCGCCGTTCCGGAGGTGCTGGTCGCCGCGACCACCGCGATGCGCGCCGGTCCGAAACGATCGAGGGCGGCCTCGACCGCTTTGCGGATCTGCGACAAGGCGAGCAGCGCCAGCTGGTTGTTGCGGCAGCGGTAGATCGCGAGCTCGTCCCCGATCGGCGGCAGATGGGCCGTGACGGCGCCGACCAGCAGCTCGCGATCGGGGAGCAGGCCTGCCCGCGAGACCATCCCGCGGGTATCGCCGCCGACGAGCCGCGGCAGGCTGGAATCGACTCCCGCTCCCATCGCCGTGACCAGTCCGACGGACTCCAGGGCGGCGGAATTCGGCGTGGGCATCGCGCCCATCGTACGGACCGCTCGCGCGTTAGACTGCAGCGCCGATGAAGCAAGTCCTGGTGGTCCAATACTCGCAAAGCGGCCAGCTCAGCGACGTGTTGTCGAACCTGATCGCGCCGCTCCTGGCCGACCCCGCGATGGAAGTCACGGTCGAGACGCTCCGGCCGCAGGTCCCGTATCCCTTCCCCTGGCCGGTGCTGCGCTTCTTCGACACCTTCCCCGAAGCCATCTACCTCGACCCCCCGCCGCTCCAGCCGCTCGCCGTCGATCCGACGCGGCGCTTCGACCTGGTGATCCTCGGCTACCAGGCCTGGTTCCTTTCGCCCTCGCTGCCGGTGACCGCCTTCCTGAAGAGCCCCGAGGCCGCCCGGCTCCTGCGCGACACGCCGGTGGTGACCGTCGTCGCCTGCCGCGACATGTGGCTGATGGCCCAGGAGCGCGTGAAGGAGCTGCTGGCGGCCACGGGCGCGCGACTGGTCGGCCACGTCGCCCTGACCGACGAGGCAGGCAGCGTCGGCAGCTTCCTGGCCACCCCGCTGTGGGTCATGACCGGCAAGCGCGGCCCGCGCCTTTTCGGCCTGATTCCCCGCGCCGGCGTCAGCCCGGAGCAGATCCGCAACTCCCGGCGCTTCGGCGAGCGCATCGCGAGCGTCCTGACGCGCGGCGAGCCCCTGGACGGCCACCTCCTGGAGAATCTGCAGGCGGTCAGGGTCAACGAGCGCCTGATTTCCAGCGAACGTGCGATACGCTCAGGGTTCTTGGTCTGGGGGCGGATGCTGCGGGCGCTGGGCCCCCAGGGCGCCATCCAACGCAAACCGCTGCTCTTGCTCTACATTGTCTGGCTCGTTCTGATGATCCTGACCGTCGTCCCCCTTGCCGCTCTCATCAAGGCGCTGCTCACGCCCCTCACGCAGAAGCGAGTCGCCGCGCAGAAGGCCTACTACGGCGCCCCTTCGGGCTCGCGATGAATCGAACGGTCGTCCCAGAGTGAACGTCTACATCACGAACCTAGCGGCTTTCATGCCGGGCCCCCCCGTGTCGAACGACGACATGGAGCAGATCCTGGGCCAGGTCGGGGAGCGGCCGTCGCGCGCGCGCCGGACCGTGTTGCGCTCGAACGGGATCCAGTCGCGTCACTACGCGATCGATCGCGAGACCCGCCGGCCGACCCACACCAACGCCCAGCTCGCCGCCGAGGCCGTGCGCCGCCTGGCCAAGCCGACCTTCTCCGTCGACAAGATCGACTGCCTGGCCTGCGGCACCTCGATCGCCGACCAGGTGATGCCCAGCCACGTGAGCATGGTCCACGGCGAGCTCGCGATCCCGCCCTGCGAGACCATCTCGGCCGCAGGCGTGTGCCTCGCGAGCCTCTCGGCGATGAAGTACGCGGCGATGGGCGTGGGCGCGGGCGAGTTCCAACGCGCCGTCGCCTGCGGTTCCGAGCTGTCGTCGGGAATGATGCGCGCCGCGCTGTTCCACGAGGAGCTCGAAGCCAAGACCACGGCGCTCGAGTCCAATCCCGAGATCGCCTTCGACAAGGATTTCCTGCGCTGGATGCTCTCCGACGGCGCCGGCGCCGCCCTGCTCGAGCCCAAGCCGGCCCCTGATGGCCTGTCGCTGCGCATCGACTGGATCTGGCAGCGCTCCTACGCCGGGGAAATGCAGGCCTGCATGTACGCCGGCGCCGAAAAACAGGCCGACGGCCGCTTGAAAGGCTGGCAGACCTTCGAGTCGCGCCAGTGGCTGGACCTGTCGCTATTCTCCGTCAAGCAGGACATCAAGCTGCTCAACGAGCACATCATGCGCTACACGGTCGAGCGCGGAATCACCGACGTGCGCGCCGTCCATCCGATGCAGCCGGGCGACATCGACTGGTTCCTGCCCCATTATTCGTCGAACTTCTTCCGCGAGCGCGTCCACGCTTCCCTGCAGCGCGCCGGCTTCGAGATCCCGATGGAGCGCTGGTTCACCAATCTTTCGAGCAAGGGCAACACCGGCGCGGCTTCGATCTACATCATCCTCGAGGAGCTGTTCCGCAGCGGGAAGCTGAAGGCCGGCGAGCGGCTCCTGTGCTACGTGCCGGAGAGCGGCCGCTTCGCGACGGGCTTCATGCACCTGACCGTCGTCTCGGCGAAGAGCGGCTGAGTCGATGAAAAAGGAGGACGTGCCTCAGGACCACGCCAAGGCATTCCAGGGGCGCAAGAAAGCCCTCTACGCCTTGGACGAGAAAGGCCGCTACGCGATCGTGCCGTCGAGCGGATGGGAAGCCGAGGAGATCGTGCTCGACCAGGCGATCGAGGAATACGAGCGCGCCGCCGCCGACGCGTTTGCGCGCGCCAAGGCGGGAACGACCGGGCCGCTGGAGTACTACATGTGCCGCTGCCGCATGGACGTGCTGCTCCTCGCTCAGAGCACGGGGTTCTTCCGCTGGCAGGTGCGCCGCCATTTGCGGCCAGGCGCCTTCGCCAAGCTCTCGACGGAGAAGCGCCAGCGCTACGGCGAGGCGCTGGGCATGGATCCCGCGCAGCTCGATAGCCTGCCTCCGAGCCCGTAGTGGAAGTCGGCGTCCCGTTCGAACACCGCCAATCGGCCCACTGCGAGAGCGGCGTGATCTCCGCGCTGCTGCGCCACGCCGGCCTTCCGATGTCGGAGCCCATGGCCTTCGGCATCTCCGGCGGACTGACCTTCGCCTATGTCCCGCTGATCAAGTTCGGCGGGATGCCTTTGATCGCGTACCGCATGCCGCCGAAGGGCGTGATCCGCGGCTTGACGCGCCGTCTCGGGATCAAGATGTCGTTCGAGACGTTCCGCGATCCGGACGCGGGCATGGCGACACTCGATCGCCATCTCGCCGCCGGCCGGCCCGTAGGCGCGCAGACCTCCGTGTTCTGGCTCGATTATTTCCCGCCGGACATGCGCTTTCATTTCAACGCGCACAACATGGTGGTCCACGGCAAGCGCGGCGATCACTATCTGATCAGCGATCCGGTGATGGACACGCCGGTCGAATGCGACTCCGCCGCGCTGAAGAAATCGCGCTTCACGCGCGGAGCCTTGGCGCCCAAGGGGCTGCTCTATTATCCCCTTTCGATTCCGCGCGACATCGATCTTGCACCGGCGATCAAGAGCTCGATTCGCGCGAACACGGGGATGATGCTCCACACGCCGGTGCCCTTCATCGGCATCCGCGGCGTGCGCTACGTCGCGAACAAGCTGCGCAAGCTTCCCGGCGCGAGCGAGAAGGACCGCAAGTACGCGCGCTTGTTCATCGGCCACATGGTGCGCATGCAGGAAGAGATTGGGACGGGAGGAGCGGGCTTTCGTTTCCTGCATGCATCGTTCCTGCAGGAAGCCGCGCCGATCGTCGGCAAGCCGGAGCTGCTCGCGACGGCGGATCGATTGACGAAGGCGGGCGACGAATGGCGTCAGTTCGCGCTGCTCGCGGCGAAGATGTGCAAGGGGCGCGTGCCGATGGACCAGAACGTCCTCGCGGACGAGCTCCTGAAATGCGCCGACATGGAAGCGGCGGTGCACCGCGAGCTGCGCGCCGTGATGGCATAGCTGTCGGTGCGGAGCCAGGCTCGATCACGACACCCCCGGTCTGCGCGCCGCGCGCGCAGACCGGGGGTGTCGTGATCGAGCCTGGCTCCGTACCGACGCCCCGTGGCGTGGTCGCGTCCGTGTCGGGCGGGTCAGCCTGAAGGTCGCAGCCAGATCGCAAAGTCGTCGGGCAGCGCTGAGGTGAAATTCACGCGGACGCCGGTGTCGGGGTCGTCGAAGGCGAGCTCTGATGCGTGCAGCAACTGGCGATTCGGCTCACCTTCAGCTACCTCGCGTGCGTCGCCGCTGGTCTTCACTCGGGTGACGAAGTCGAGGTAATCGGCATCGGGGCGACCGTAGAGCTTGTCGCCGAGCAGAGCGTGGCCCGCGAGCTCGAGGTGCACGCGAATCTGGTGGGTTCGACCGGTGCGAGGCACGCAGCGCAGCAGCGTGACGCCGGGCTGGCGTTGCTGCACGAAGAAGTCGGTGCGAGCGGGGCGAGGGTCGCGCGCATCCGGCTTCGCGCTGCGGCGCAAGGCGATCGAACTGTGGGCGCAGTGACCGATCGGAGCATCGACCACAAAGTCGTTCGCGACCTCCCCGCGCACGAGGGCCAGGTAGGTCTTGCCCACACTCCCCGCGGCAAATTGCTGTTCGAGCAGCTGGCGAGCCACTTTCGTGCGCGCGACGACACACAGTCCGCTCGTTTCGCGGTCGAGGCGGTGCACAATTTCGGCCTCGGGAAAACTCCCGCTGCGCAGCATGTGCACGAGCGTGTTGCGGACGAACGGTCCGTCGGAGTGCATCGGCAGATGCGCCGGCTTTTCGACGATGGCATATCCAGCAGACGTGTGCACGACGCGCAGGTCGCGCGAGACCACGGGCTCGCACTGGATTTTGTGAAAGGCGAGCTCGGAACCCGCGCGAAGTCGCTGCTCGGCCTTGGCGATTGCACCATCGAGGCTCAACCGACCCGCGCTGAGTTCCGCCAGCCATGCGGCGCGGTCGAGATAGCGGAACCGCTGCAGGAGGTAGTCGAGGAGAGGCAGGCCGTGCGCTGACTTGGGGATGCGCGAGCGCAATTCCAGCGCGGCGTTGTAGGGGGGTTGTGGCTGGCCACCGGGGCTGGGGTCGGCGTCCGACATTTCTGGAATGCTCTAGGGAACCGAGTGCGTGCACCAGAGGCCGGCCAGTAGGGCGGTAGACCCGGTCGCGCGCGAGGGGCTACTCCACCGCGAGGTGCAGCCAGCCGGCCACGTCGGTGCCGGCGACGAGTTGGAAGCGCGGCGTGTCGCGGTGTTCGAGCCAGTGGGTCAGGAGTGCGGCTTCGTAGCTGTCGTGGAAGGGCAACTGCGGCTGGTAAGTCGGCACTTCGAGTGTCGATTCGCGCCGCGAAAGCGTGAGCGTCGGGAATTCCTTGCTCGCGCCGCGTTCGATGACGATCCAGTGGCTGCCCTCGGCGAGCTTCACGTCCAGACCCACGGCCAGGCGGCGGCGGTGCTCCTCGATCGGCAGGGTGAGCTCCTCGACCGCTCCGACCAGGGCCTGCGAGACGATGCCGGCTTCCAGATCGGCGGCGGCGACCGTCAGCGCGGCTCGGAAGGCTCCGCCGCGGCGCGAGATGAACAGATTCTGGCCGTTGATGCCGAGGTTCTTCGCGACGTGGTGGCCGGCGGCGCTGCCCAGCGTGTTCACGAAGTTGAACGGCTTCGGCAGCACGTGATCGCGGCAAAGCTGCTCCTGCACCTGCACGTTGCTGCCGACCGGTCCGATCCCCGAGCTCAAGTACAACCCGCAATCCTCGCGCAGCGTCGTCTTCCTGGCGCACTCCGCCGAACCGAGCACCGACAGCAAGATGAAACGATCGACGCGGCGAAATCGCTCGCGCGACACGGCGTTGAGGCGCGCCTCGAGCGAGGGCAGGACCTCGCCTTCAGCGACTCCGTGCAGGTAGCTGCTCGCGGCGACGACGGCGAAGCTGCTCACGCTTTGTGCAGCAACAGCGACGTGTTGTTGCCCCCGAAGCCGAAGTAATTGAGCAGGTACTCCCCCGCCGCCGCCTCGCTGGCTTCGCGCGCGGGACTCAAGTCGAGACTCGGATCCCGCTCCTCGAAGCCGGGCGTCGCGGGGAAGACTCCGCGCTCCAGGGCTGCCGCCATCAAGATCAGCTCGGTCACCCCACAGGCTCCCAGGGTGTGACCGAGGTAGGGCTTCAAAGCGCACACCGGCGGCGGCTTGGGGAAGACGCGCAGGATTCCCGCGGCCTCGCCCGTGTCATTCATTGGGCTCGCCGTGCCGTGGGACTTGATGCCGCGGATCTCGCGCGCATCGAGGCCGGCCTGGCGCAGGGCGGCCGATTGCACGGCGGCGATCGAGGATCCATCGGGGTTGGCGGCGGTTACGCTGTATGAATCGCCGTTGGAAGCTCCAGCGGTGAGCGAGAGGCCGCTGGCGCCGGGATCGGCGGAGAGCACGATCGCTCCGACCCCCTCGCCGAGCACGATTCCGCTGCGGCGGCGGTCGAAGGGCCGCAGGGTCTCGGCGATCAGCTGCAGGCCGGTGAAACCGGCCAGGGTCGTCTGGTTCGCGAGCTCGATTCCCATGACCAGCGCGTGCCGGCACCAGCCACTGCGGATCATGCGCGCGGCGATCATCAAGGCGTTGGCGCTCGCGGTGCAGGCCGTGTTGAACGCGAAAGTCTCGCCCGCGCAGCCGAGCTCGTCGCGGATCGCGTCGGCCGTGTGCTGGAAGCCGACGAAGGGCAGTGTCAAGGCGGCGCGCGAGCCCTCGCGCAGCTCGGCCTGGTACTTGGTCTCGGATTTCTCGACCGAGAAGCACGACGAGCCGAAGAACAGGGGCAGGCGCTCGATCTCGTCGCGGCTCAAGTCCGCAGCGGCCACCGCTTCGCGAGTCGTCTTCGCGAGCAGGTGGTCGAAGCGCTCGGTGGCGAACAGGGGTTCCGCGTCCGGAATGCGGTAGTAGCGCATGGTCACGGGCTCGTTGAGCCCCGGCAGGGTCAACGGCGTCGTCGAGACCGTCCCGGCCTCGAGGGCCGCGGTGCAGACTCCCACTCCTTGACCCAGCGCGCAGGAAATCCCCATGCCGCGCAGGTGAACTCGCTCGGTCGCTCGCATCAGGACAGGATGAAATCCGCGAGCGTGTTGACCGAGGTCAGGGCGGTGCGCGTCTTTGTGTTGCCCTCGATGCGCTTGCCGTAGCGCTGCTGCACGGCCATCGAGATCTGCAGCGCGTCCAGCGAGTCGAAGTTCAAGCCGCCCTCGGGTCCCATCAGGATCGCGTCGTCGGCGATGTGCTCGGGAGGGAACTCCTTCTGGCATTCCTCGACCAGGAGCTTCTTCAGGTCGCGTTTGAGCTGTTCGCGGTCCATGGCGAGCTTATTTTGCACGAGAGCGGCCCAGGAACAGCGCCGCGAGCAGCAGCGAAACCACGCCGAAGGCGAAAAGCTGCAGCACCTCGCGGCTGACCTCGGCCACCCCTCCCCGGCGCAGGAAGATGTCGAGGAAGCCCTCGAGGCCCCAGGCCATGGGCGAGTAGAGACTGATTTCCTGCATCGCGGTGGGCATGATGAAACGGGGCACCATGATGCCGCCGATCACGGCCAGGAGCAGGTTCGAAACCCCGGTGAAAATGGTCGCCTGCTCGCTGGTCGTGACCACGTTGGCGATCAGCAGGGCATAGGACACCGAGGCGAAGCTGAGCGCCATCGCCATGAGCACCAGGGCCCCCGGCGCGTGACCCAGGGTCAGGCGATCGCCGCCGCACAGGGGCACCAGCCAGACGCCGACCGCCAGCATCAGCGCGACCTGCACCAGGTTGATCACGTAATAAGGGAGAAGCTTGCCGAGCAGGAGCCAGCGCCGCACCAGGCCCATGGCTCGCAGCCGCGCGAGGGTGCCCTGGTGGCGCTCCTGGACCCAGGTGGTCGAGAGCGGGATGGCGATGAAGAACATCGCGAAGACCAGCCAGGCCGGGACGCTCTGCTGCACGGAAGTCGGCAGCTTGGTCTCGCCGCCCTCGCCGGCGGCGGAAACCCGGCGGACGAGCTTTTCGGCGGCGTCGAGGTCGGGCGCTGGCGGCGGCGGCTGTCCGCGCGGCGGCTCGGGCAGGCCGCGCTGCATGGCGGCGATCGCGCGCTCGGTGTAGATGCGGGTCGCGATCCCGCGCACGGCGGCCTCGAAGAGCTTCAGGGCCGCGGGCTCGACGCCGGGGCTGGAAGCGATGCGGATCGCGGAGGGCTCCGGCCGGTCGATCGCCTCGCCGAAATCCTTGGGGACCACGACCAGGAAGTGGGCTTCGTCGCGCGAGACTCGCAGCAGGAGTTCGTCCTCCCGCTCGTCGAGGGTGCGATGCTCGAAGTTCTCCTCCGCGCGCAGCTTCTGCTCGACGCTCTTCCCGATCGGATCCAGGTCCTTGTTGATCAGGTAGTAGCTCAGCGCCGCGCCATGGTGCGACGCGAAGCGATCGCGCAGGGCCAGCGACATCACCAGGATGAAGAGCACGGGCATCGCAAAGAGCAGAAGCAGCGCGTGCCAGTCGCGCAGGAGCACGAGCCATTCCTTGGCGACGAGATGGAAAAGAGCTCGCATGTGGGGGTGCCGGGCCGGGATTCTGCGCTGTGCCCCGCGCGAGGTCGAGCGCCCGGGCGTCGAATAGCCACGAGCGCGGCCGCTGTGCGTAGAATCCCCGCCTGACCGACTTGCCACGAGCATCGCGTGTTCGCCCATCCCCTCGGCCTGCTTGCCTTGCTCGCGCTGCCCGCGATCGTCGCGCTGCATTACTTCCGCCGCCGCTTCCGGCCGCGGGAAGTCAGCGCCCTGTTCCTGTGGGAAAGCGTCGACCGCACGCCGGTCTCCGGCCGCCAGCGCCAGCCCCTGCGCAGCTCGAGTTCGCTGTGGCTGGAGCTCCTGGCCGCCCTGTGCCTGGCCCTGGCCTTCGCCGGTCCGCGCTCGGGGACGAGCCGGGCCGAGCACCTGGTGTTCGTGCTCGATTCCTCCGCGTCGATGTCGGCGATGGTCGAGGGAAAGAGTCTGCGCGATCGTGCTATCGAGGAAGTCGAGCAGCGCATCGGCGAATTCGGCGCGCGCGCCCGCGTCAGTCTGATCGCGAGCGGCGATCGCCCGATCCTGCTCGCCGGGCCGGCGGCCTTCGCGGCGGAAGCGAAAGGCAAGTTGCGCAGCTTCGAGCCTCGGAGCGCTCACCACGAGCTGGCGCGTTCGGTCGCCCTCGCCCTCGAGCTCTCGGGCGGCAAGCGCGTGATCGTGATCACCAACCGCTACGACCCCGATGAGTTTCCCGAGGCCGTCGAGCTGATCGCCATCGGCAAGCCCGCGGACAACCTGGCCTTCGTCCACGCCGCGCGGACGCGCGAGCGCGCGGCCGATGCAGCGGCCGGCGACGGCCCGTCCAAGGAGCGGGTGTTCCTCAGCGTCGCGAACTGGGGCAGCCAGGACGCGAGCACGACGCTGACCATCCGCGCCGGCGGACGCGAGCTCGAATCGCGGGAGGTCGCCGTTCCCGCGCGCGGCAAGACCAGCGTGGCCTTCGCGCTCACGGAAGGCGCTCCGCTGGTCGAGGCGAGCATCGCCGGCGACGCCCTCGCGATCGACAACCTGGTGCGCCTCGCGCCGGTTCCGCCGCGCGCCCTGGCCCTGTTCTGCGACCTGGCTCCCGAGCTGCGCGCGCGCCTCGGCCTCTCCGATCCCGCTCAGGATGAAGGCAACCTCGAGCGCTGGTTGCGGGTCGTGCCCGATGCGCGCATCGTCGCGAGCGCCGAGGATGCGCACTTCGCGATCTCTTCCGCGCCGGTCGGGACCAACACCACGGCCTGCCTGGTGATCGAGCCGTCGGACAAGGATGTCAAGGACTTCATCGGCCCCTTCCTGGTCGAGAAGCGCCACGCCGCCTTCGAGGGTGTCACGCTCGACGGCGTGGTGTGGAGCGCTCCGGCCTCACCGAGGCTGGTCGGATCGCCGCTGGTCAGCGCGGGCAACGAAGTCCTGTTCAGCGAAGAGCGCGAGGGCTCGCGTCCGATCTGGCGCATCAAGCTCGACTGCGCCCGCGCGACCCTGGTGCGCTCGCCGGACTGGCCGATCCTGCTCTCGAACCTGGCCGAAGCCCGGCGCGCCGAGCTGCCGGGTTTCTCGCGCACCTCGGTGCAGATCGGCGAGAGCCTGACCTATCGCGGCGGGCCCGAGCTCGCCGCCCTCCAGGCCGACTCAATGTATCTGTTGACCTCGCCGAGCGGGAAGCTGCGCGAGATCGCTCCGCGCAGCGAGCTGTGGATCGACGGCGTCGAGGAGCCGGGCGTGTATTCGCTGGCCTTCGGCGCGACCAAGCTCGGCGAGTTCGCCGCGAGCTTCGTCGACGGTCGCGAGTCGGACCTTTCGAGCCTGTCCTCCGGCCGTCGCCCCGCGCAGGTGGGCAGCGACTCGCCGGCCCTCGACTTCTCCTGGATCGAGCTCGCCTTCGCCGCGGCCGGCCTGCTCTTCGTCTGCGGCGACTTCTGGGTGCTCTCGCGCGCCACGCGACGCCTCTCCGACTTCGAAGCCACCCCGAGCCGCGCGTGATGGGCTTCCTGCACCCCGAGCTGCTGCTGATGGCCCTGCCCGCCGCCTGGTGGTTGTGGCGGACGCGCACGCAGAGCCGCGGCGTTTGGATCCTGCGCGCCCTGGTGCTCGCCCTGCTCGTGCTCGCCCTCTGCTCGCCGTACTTGAAGCGCGGCGACGTCGGCCGCGACCTGGTGATCGTCGTCGATCGCTCGCGCTCGATGCCCACCGAGGGGGATCCCGTGGCCCTCGAGCTGATCACCCTCGCCGAGGACGCGCGCGCCAGCGGCGATCGCGTCGGCGTGGTCGCTTTCGGCCGCAACGCCGCGATCGAGCGCATGAGCGCCGCCTCGGGGAAGTTCGGCGGCTTCCACAAGAGCGCCGACGGCGACGGATCGGATATCGGCCTCGCCCTGGACACCGCCCTCGACCTGATCCCGAACGACCGCCCGGGCTCGATCCTGCTCATCTCCGACGGCGAGGGCAACGGCCACGACGCCCTCTCCAGCGCAAGGCGAGCCGCCGCTCGAGGCGTGCGCGTCGACATACGGCCGATCGCCCGCGACGGATCCCTCGACGTGTCGGTCGAGCGGCTCGAGCTGCCGGACGAAGTCTCGAGCGGCGAGCCCTTCCAGTTCAGCGCCTGGGTTCGCGCCAGCTCGCGGGTCGAGGCCGAGTTCGAGCTGGAACGCGACGGGGTGATTCTGTCCAAGGGCCGGCGCGAGCTGGAGCCCGGCCTCAACCGCCTCCTGTTCCGCGACCGGACCGGCCGCGCCGGCATCGCTCAATACCACCTGCGCGTCCACGCCGAGGGCGACCGCACACGCGAGAACGACGTCGGCCTCGGCGCCCTGGCCGTGGTCGGATCCAAGCCCGTGCTCGTGCTCAACCACGACGGCGCAAACGATGCCCTCACCCAGGCCCTCCAGGGCGGCGGGATCCCGGTCGAAGTCGCGACGCCCGAGAAAGCGCGCCTCGATCGCGTGCGCCTGGCTTCCTTCCGCGCCGTGGTCCTCGAAAACGTCGCCGCGGGGCGCGTCGGCCTCGCCGGCTTGAAAGCCCTCGACGACTTCGTCCGCGAGCGCGGCGGCGGACTCCTGATCACTGGCGGCAAGGCCAGCTTCGGTCTCGGCGGCTACCACAAGTCGGCGATCGACGAACTGCTGCCGGTCTCCCTGGAGATGCGCCAGGAGCGGCGCAAGCAGGGCATCGCGATGGCGATCGTGATGGACCGCTCGGGCTCGATGTCGGTCGAAGTCCGCCCGGGCGTGGAGAAGATGCAGCTCGCCGACCTCGGGGCCGCCGCGGCGATCGAGCTGCTCTCGCCCCTCGATTCGGTCGGCGTGATCGCGGTCGATTCCGCGGCGCACCTGATCCAGCCGCTGATCCAGGTCAACGATCCGCAAGCGATGATCTCGACCGTGAAGAAGATCCGCTCGGAAGGCGGCGGGATCTTCGTCTACACCGGCCTCTACGCCGGCGCCGCGATGCTCGACGAGGCGGAGCAGAAGAACCGCCACCTGGTGCTCTTCGCCGACTCGAACGACTCGGAGGAGCAGGAGGGCTGCGAGGTCCTCGCCGACAAGCTGCTGGCATCCGGCACGACCATCTCGGTCATCGCCCTGGGCACGGAAGCCGACAGCGACGCCGACTTCCTGAAGCGACTTGCGGCTCGCGGCGGCGGCGCGATCTATTTCACCGAGTCGCCCGAGGAATTGCCGCGGCTCTTCGCCCAGGACACGTTGACCTTCGCGCGCACGACCTTCGTCGAGGAGCCCACGGCGACGCGAGCGAGCGCCGAGCTGTTCGCCCTCGGAAACTTCGGAGCGACCGCGGACGAGCTCGGCTTCCCGACCCTCAACGGCTACAACCTGACCTACGCGCGCAACGACGCCTCGATCGGCGGCTTGACCCTCGACGAATCCAAGGCGCCGGTTTTCGCTTTCGCCCAGCGCGGATTGGGCCGCGTCGCCGCCTTCACCGGCGAGATCGGCGGGACCTTCGGCATGGGCGTGATCAGCTGGCCGCGCTTCTCCGCCTTCTTCATCACGATCACGCGCTGGCTCGCGGGCCAGGAGGAGCCCCAGGACCTGTTCGCCAGCGCTCGCCGCGAAGGCCGCGAAGCCGTGATCTCCCTGGAAGTCGACGCCGCCTCGAAGACCCCGCCCGACACCAACCAGCTCCAGGCGCGCATCACCGACCCCGACGGCCACGTGCGCGAGCTCGGCCTCGAGCGCGTCGGCGATGGCCGCTTCGAAGCGCGCTTCCCCCTCGAGCGCGACGGCATCTCGCTCGGCACCCTGCAGGTCGGCCCCGAGCGCTTCGTGTCCCTGCCGCCGATCGCCCTGCCCTACAGCCCTGAATTCGAGAAGGCCCTCGATTCCTCCGCCCCCGAGCGCCTCCTGCGCCGCATCGCCCAGGAATCCGGCGGCACCGCGATCGCGACCGCCGCCGAGCTGTGGCGCGGGCCGCGCGACGCATCCGAGTGGAGGCTCGTGATCCGCGAATGCGTCTTCCTCGCGCTGCTCCTCGCGCTGGCCGAGATCGCGACCCGCCGGCTCGAGCTGTTCGCGCGCCTGCGCTGGCCTTCGGTGATCGTGAACCTTGTTGCGAGAGTCCGCGCGCCCCGTGTGCAAGTTGCCAGCGCACCCGCGACGGCGGTCGACTCGTCGCAGGAACATGAAGTGGTCTCGACCGCGGGCCGCTTACCGCCAACCACGCCGAAGGCTGCTGCTCAGCCCCCCGCCGCCACCAAGCCGGACGTCAGCGGGACTTCGATCGCAATCGAGCGCGCTCGCAAAGCAGCCCGACGCGGTCGGGGTCCCTGAGAGGACTGCTCTCCGTCGGGGTGCTCTCGTCCCAGGAAATTTTCGCCTCTGAGGTGACACCACCCCCGCCCCAAGCTGATCTGAGCTCCGTGCTGCCTGTCCTCAGGGTT
>DATHET010000316.1:0-22560 GCA_035490315.1 Planctomycetota bacterium | reverse complement strand
CATTCACCGACGAGGCCCCGGGGACGTTCGCCGAGGTCAAGGAGAGGATATCCCGGTCGAGCGTCGACCATTCCTTGGTCTCCGAACCACCGGCGTAGGCGAGCGAACTGGCCGAAGTCAGGGCCAGGGCTCCGATCACGAACTTATTCATTGAGTAGGCACTCCAAAGAGAGAGAGAGTGAGAGAGACAGACGGGATGGGGGTCTGGTGGAGGGCGACGTTACGCACGTCGTGGATGGAGTTCCAACTTTTTCTTCCGCTGGCGCTCCCCGTCGAAATCGTTCGGCTGCAACCCGGAGAACGCGCACCATCACTTCGGCGGGCAACGCAGAGGCGCTCGTAAGTACTTATAAAATAAGGTGTTATAGTCTACAGTCCAATTCGATATGCAGGGCGCGCTGACTCGGGATTTCGCCGCGCACTAAGTGAATCCACTGCTTTGATCGGACTCGCAGTTGGTTCTTGCCCTCACTCACCTCGCGAACCGCGATCCTTTTTGATCTCGCTGCGTTGGCGCTTTTCGGTCAGCCGCCGTTCGCGCGATCCCCGCGTGGGGCGGGTCGCTTTGCGCTGGCGCGGCCGCACCAGCGCATCGCGGAGCAGCTGCGCCAGACGTTCCCGTGCATCCTCGAGATTGCGCGCCTGGGAACGGAAGCGCGAGGCGTGCAGGATCAGCTCCCCACCAGCCGTCAGATTGGGGGACAGGCGCAGGGCCAGCCAGGCCTTGGTCTTTGCATCGAGACTCGGGCTGGCCGTCAATTGGAACCGCAGAGTCACCCGCGTCTCGACCTTGTTGACGTTCTGCCCCCCGGGGCCGCTCGCGCGCGAGGTCTCGAAACACAATTCCGAGCCAGGGATCGTGAGTCGGGGACCGATCCTCAGCTCCTCGTCGCGAGCGCCGGCCATGGCGAGATCTAGGAGCCAGCCCGCTCGGGTGCCTGACTGCGCAGCATCGTGAACGGATAGATGCCTGTTTCGTGGCCATCGCTGAAGCGGAACGACAGCGCGTAGTTGCCGACGAGACGAGCGTTCTGCTGCAGCAGGTCCGAAGGCACCGCGCTGGGATCGTGCATGCGCACGCCGGTCAATTCGTTCACGCAGCGCGCGCAAGGGCAGATCGCTCGCAATTGCGCGGCGGTGTAGACCGTGCGCGCTCCGTCGGCCCACTCGATCACGAGCCGCGTCGGATCGCTCTGGATGATCAGGCGCGGTTCTGCGTTCGACATGAGATTCTGGTGCCGACGCGTCGCAGGCACGCGACATCGGTGTTGGTGGGCAGGACCGGGATTGAACCGGTGACCCCGTGATTTTCAGTCACGTGCTCTACCAGCTGAGCTACCTGCCCCTCGGTCCTTGCGAAATCCCGCGCGAACCGATGCGAGGGCAGGGATTATCTCGGCCGCGTCCGTGGCCGTCAACCGCGAATCTCTGGAGGAAGCGAAGGTCCGAGAGATTCAGGCCTTCCAGCTCTTCAGGAAAGCGCGCGCAGCCTCGGTGTCGAGCGCGATCTGTCGCGTGAGCGCGTCTCGACTCTCGAAGCGCTGCTCCCCGCGCAGGCGCGTGCCGAAGAGGAATTCGAGCTGGCGGCCGTAGAGATCCCCGTGGAAATCGAGCAGATGCACTTCGACCTGCAGGCGCTGGTTGGCGCTGTCGACGGTCGGTCGCAGGCCGATGTTCGCGACGGCGAAGTGTGCCTTCGCGTCTCCGAGCACGCGCGCCAGGCCGGCGTAGACTCCCGGCGGGGGATGGAGCTCGTGGTGGAGATCGAGATTCGCGGTGGGAAAACCGAGCTCGCGGCCAACTTTGGCGCCGGCGACCACCGTGCCGAGCACCGACACGGCTCGGCCGAGCATGCGCCGCGCGCTGTCCAGATCTCCGAGCTCGACCGCTTCGCGAATGGCCGTGCTGGAGATCGGGTGACCGCCGATCTGCACCTGGTCGATGACCTGCACGTCATACCCGAGGGACTTGAGCAGGTCCGGACCGCCGCGCTTGTCGCGGCCGAATTTGCTGTCGAATCCGAGCACGAAGGCGCGCGCTCCCAGACGCGCCACCAGGATGTCGGACGAGAAATCCTCGGCGGAAATCCGCCGCAGATTCTCGTCGAAGGTCAGCGCGAGGGTGTGCTCGACGCCGGCGCGGCGGAACAGCTCGAGGCGGTGCTCCAGGCTGGTCAGCGTGCGCGGCTCGAGGCCGAGCAGCAGCTTCTTCGGGTGGCCAGCGAAAGTCACCACGGTGGCTCGAGCGCCGAGAGCGCGGGCGCGAGCGACGTTCGCGGCGAGGATCGCCTGGTGTCCGAGGTGCACGCCGTCGAATACGCCGATCGAAACCACGGAGCCGCCGGGCGGTGGCGGGGGCAGAGCTTGGAGCTCGCGGGTCTCGATCACTTACGGCTGCCGGAGAGTGCGCGCGATTTGTAGCGTTCGATCAAGGCGGCCAGGGCCGGCTTGTGGCGCGCCTTGTCCGCGGGCGACATGCGATCGACCAGCAGCACGCCTTCGAGGTGGTCGTACTCGTGCTGCACGATGCGACTGGTGAAACCCTCGAATTCACGCTCGATCCGCTCGCCCTCTGGCGTCCAGAAGAACACCTTGCAGCGCTCCGGGCGCTTGACCTCGGCGTAGATGTCGGGGAAGGACAGGCAGCCCTCCTCGAAGCTGGTCAGCGGGCCGGAACGCTCGACGATCGAGACGTTGATCAGCGCCAGGTCGTCCTTGGGCTCGCCGGTCGGGTTGAGCACGAGGATGCGCTGGGTCAGGCCGACCTGCGGCGCGGCGAGGCCGACTCCGTGCGAGGCGCGCATGCGCTCGAACATCGCCGCGACCGTCGACTGCAGACGATCGTCGAACAGTCCGACCGGCTGGGCGACTTTGCGCAGCACGGGATCGGGGTAAAGAGACAGCGAGAATTCGAGCTTTTCTTGAGACTTTTCGTTCATGGGGCGCGGTGGTTGGGACTCTTGTAGCCGCGTTCGGGGCTGCGACCAAGCGGCGATCCGCGTTGACGGTATTTTGCCGCGCCGCTACGATCCTCGCCCCCCCAATGCTCTGGGTGGCTCGCGTGGATTATTCCAAGCATCTGGAGAAGGCCGACGAGGCCCTGCGCCGCAAGAACTTCGATTTCGCGATCGAGGTCTATCAACAGCTCCTGGAGCTCGAGCCCGACCTGGGCGAGGCCCGCCGCGGGCTGCGCCAGGCCCTGCGCAAGCGCTTCGAGGCCAAGGGCGGCGGCCGGCTGATGCGCGCGCTGTCCGGCGCGGTTCCGCTGGCCACGGCCAAGACCCTGCGCAAGGCGGGCCGCAACGACGCCTGCGCCAAGTCGCTGGAGAGTTACCTGGCGTCCAATCCGCTCGACGAGGACGCGAATCTGCTGCTCGGGCTCGCGCTCGATGACGCCGGCCACAAGAAGAGCGCGCTGGCCGTCTACGAGTTCGTGGCCGAGCTCGCGCCGAAGAACTCCGAAGCGCTCAAGCGCGCCGGCGCCCTGATGTACCGCGGCGGCGACCACGTCCGAGCCCTCGAGTACTACGAGCGAGCCTTGAAGGCCGACCCGCGCGATCAGGAAGCGCTCAAGGCGCGCAAGGACCTGTCGGCCGAGGCGGCGCTCACGAAGACGAACTTCGAGAACGTCAGCCACAGCCGCGACATGATGGCGAACAAGGAGGAGACGCGAGCCCTGGAACGCTCGCGGCGGCTGCACCTCTCCGACGAGGAGCTCGCCAGCGAGCGCACGCGGCTCGAGACGAAGTACGCCGACAATCCGACGGATCCCGACGTGATGCTCGAGCTCGCGGACATCGCCGAGAAGAGCAAGGACCTGGAGACCGCGAGCAGCCTGGTCGACCGCGCGCTCTCGTACCGCAAGACTTCGTTCGACCTGATCTGCCGCGCGGGCGATCTGCGCGCCAAGCTCCTGAAGAAGGCCATCGCGCGCGCGGACAAGGCCGGGCAAGCCGAAGAGGCGGCGCGCCTCGAGCGCGAGTTGATCGTCGACGAAGCGCGCGACTACCGCCAGCGGGTCGAGGCTCACCCCTCCGATCTCGCGTTGCGCGTCCAGCTCGGCAAGCGCCTGCTGCGCGCCGACGATGCCGACGCGGCGCTCGCCGAGCTGCAGAAAGCCACCGCCGATGCGCGCCACGAGCGCGAAGCGCGCGCCCTGCTCGCTCAATGCTTCGAGAAGAAAGGTTTCCTCGACCTGGCGCGCAAGGAGTACGAGCGCGCCCTCGGCGACGGACGCGAGCTCGACCAGCGCGCCAAGGAGATCCTGTACAATCTCGCCGGCATCGCCATTCAGGAAGGCGACTCCGCTCAGGCCCGCAGCTTCTACGCGCGCATCTACGAAGTGGACGTCGGCTTCCGCGACGTCGCGAGCAAGATGAACGAGCTGCGCGGAACTCCGCCGCGCTGAGTTCCAGCGAGCCGCGCGCCCACAGAATCACTCACCCTCACCAACGACTCCCTACTCACCGAACTCCAGCATGGCAACCAGCAAACAGTCCCAGAAGCGCATCCGCACCAACGAGAAGGCACGCGTCGCCAACAAGGCGATCCGCGGCGTGATGAAGTCGGCGGTCAAGGGCGTCACCAGCGCCAAGGACGCGGCGGAAGCGAAGCTGCAACTCGCGGCGGCGATGAAGCGCCTCGACAAGGCCGCCAAGGCCGGCGTGATCCACAAGAACGCGGCCGCGCGGCGCAAGAGCCGACTGGCGCGGAAAGTCAACGCGATGAAGGTCAAGGCGAAGTAGCTCGCCTTCCGCGCTGCAGCGCATGAGTTTTCAGACTTCCGATTCCAACTCCGCACCGGAGCTCCGGCCGGTGCGAGCCGCCGCGCTGCAGGCGGGAATCTTCGAGGAAGCGAAGACCCTGGTCAGCGAATTGCCCGGATGGAGCTTGATCGCGGCCGACGAAGCCCAGGGCCGGATCGAGTGCAGCAAGCGCAACGGATTCCTGTGCGGCACGTCGCGGATCACGATCACCCTGGAATCGCCCGCGGGAATCCCGTCGACGACGGTCAACCTGCGCTCGGAATCCAGCGGCGGGCTGTTCCACCGCGATCGGCAGAACATCGCGCAGTTCGTGCGCCCGTTCCACCGTCGCGTGTGTCTGTGAGCTACCTGCCGCCGAGCACGCGCGAGTAGCGGAAGTACACCTCGAGGCACAGCGCGCCGAGCGCCGTGGTGTACACGCGGCCGCCGGAGTGGCCCCAGGCGTCCTTGGGGTCCCAGGATCCCTGCATGTCGCCGTCCTTGCGCTGGCCGGCGAGCAGGGTCTGCTTCGCCGCCTTGTTCCACGCTTCCCAGCGCGGTCCGCCGAGCTGGAACAGCGCGTAGGAGCCGTAATACCAGTAGTACATGTCGTTGCCGAGCCCGTCCGCATCCCACTCGGGCAGGTGCTTCTTCAGCAGGTCCGCGCCCTTGTCGACCAGGGGATTCTTCGCGACGTCCTGACCCATGAAGACGCGCGAGAGGATCGCGACCGAGGTCATCGCTTCGCCTTTGTCGGTCGGATACTGCTCGTTGAGACCGCCGACGCGCGACGAGGCCGAGCCGATCGTGTCGTAGCCCGTGCGGCCCGTCGCCGGATCGGTCATGTCCTCGATCCACTGGGACGCGCCGATGAATCCCTCGGGATCGATGGTCAGGCCGCCTTCCTGCGCCGAGGCCATCGCGAACACGCACCAGCCGCTGACCGAGGTGTCGTTGTCTCCCGCGGGCGGCGAAGCGTAGCGCCAGGCTCCGTAGGGATTGCGCGCGCGCGTGATGAAGTTGATCGCGTCCTGTGCGGAGCGTCGAAGCAGCGGATTGCGCGAGAAGTAGTAGGCCTCGCACATCGCGAGGGTCGCGATCGCGTGGTCGTACATGAAACTGTGGCCGACGCGCTCGCCGTACACACCGGTGTCGGTTTCCTGCTGCTCTTTCAGCCATTTCACGGCCTTGGCAACTTGCTCCTTGTAGGGACCTTCGCGCGTCGTGCTGCCGTCGCCGAGGAAAGCGAGCATCGCCAGGCCGGTCATTCCGACGTCGTGAGTGCCTTCACCGGGTCCGTCGCAGGAGCTGCCCGCTTGGAGCTGGCCGCAGTTGGACATGAATCCGTCGCAGTCCCAGGAGCCGTCAGGAGACTGGTGCGCCTTCAACCACTTGAGGCTGTCGCCGAGCGGGATTTCCGTTCCACTGCTGCCGTTCTGGCCACGGCCTCCGTGGCCGGGGCCTCGTTTCCCCAGCTTGCTGCCCGGGTCGCCACCGATACCGATCACGGGGTTGCTGCCGGTGTAATCGAAGGGATGGTCGCCCTGGACATCCGGATCTCCCGCAGGTTCGGCGTCGTCCGGCTCATTCGACGGAAGCAGATCGTCTGGCGATTCGACGACTTTGGTCGGGTCGTCGTTCGCGGGCTTTTCGATCGCTTCGGGCAACTCCGGCGGAGGCGGATCCTCGAAGGGCTCTTCCATCGGCTGTTCGATGCCGGAGACGAAGACAGTGCTCGGCCTTTCCTCGAGCAACTCCCAAGGAATCATCAGCATCACGAGGATGACCACTCCATGCGCGGCCGCGGAAATCGCGAGCCAGGGTGCGCTCGACATCCAGTCGTAGAGCGTGTCGTGAAACGTTGTCTCGACTTCCCAGTGCTTGGGCAGCGAGCTCTCGATACGAAGCTGCTCGGAATCAGCATGGTTCATTTCAAAGCTCCTCGAACGTGCAATCGTTCGCGGGTTGATCAGCGCATGCATTGCGCGCGAGATCGCGCGCTGTAATTCACTTGCGCACGTTCACGAAACGTGCATTGCGTTCGAGAGTTCAGCGCGAATCGAAGAATCAGCGCAATGCAAATCGCGCGGACGCAGGTCCGGGCTCGCCCATGCCACAAGCGTCGTTCGCACGCGCCGAGACGAGAGAATCGAAACTAGAAAGCAGCGAGGCCGGCGATCCTCGTTGGAGAATCGCCGGCCTCGCGAAGAATCGCTTTTCGGATCAGCGTCCGCCGAGCACGCGCGCGTAGCGGAAGTAGACCTCGAGGCAGAGCACGGCGAGTGCCGTCATGTAGATCCGGCCGCCCGCATGTCCCCAGGCGTCCTTGGGATCCCACGAGCCCTTCTGGTCGCCCTCGTGGCGCTGGCTGTCGATCAAGGCCTTCTTGGCCGCCTTGTTCCACGCGTCCCAGCGCGGTCCGCCGAGCTGGAACAGAGCGTAGGAGCCGTAGTACCAGTAATAGATGTCGTTGTAGAGGCCGCCCTCGTCCCACTCGGGCAGGTGCGTCTTGAGCAGGTCGGCGCCCTTGTCGACGATCGGGCTTTTGGTGATGTCCTCGCCCATGAACACGCGCGAGAGGATCGCCACGGAGGTCATCGCCTCACCCTTGTCGGTCGGGTATTGATCGTTGAGGCCGGTGACGCGCGACGATGCGGAGCCGATCGTGTCGTAGCCCGTGCGACCCGTCGCCGGATCGGTCACGTCCTCGATCCATTGCTTCGCGCCGACGAATCCCTCGGGGTCGATCTCGAGTCCGCCTTCGTGGGCCGAGGCCATCGCGAACACGCACCATCCCGTCACCGACGTGTCGCTGTCCCCGGCGGGCGGGTAGGCGTAGCGCCAGGCACTGTAGGGATTGCGCGCGCGAGTTATGAAGTTGATCGCGTCCTGCGCCGAGCGCTTGAGCAGCGGGCTGCGCGAGAAGTAGTAGGCCTCGCACATCGCCAAAGTCGCGATCGCGTGGTCGTACATGAAGCTGTGGCCGCCGCGCTCGCCGTAGACGCCCATGTCGGCGTCCTGCTGGTCCTTCATCCATTTGATCGCCTTGGCGACCTGTTCCTTGTAAGGACCCTCGCGCGTGGTGTTGCCGTCGCCGAGGAAGGCGAGCATCGCCAGTCCGGTCATGCCGACGTCGTGGGTGGCTTCGCCCGGATCGGCGCAGGTGCTGCCGGCCTGGATGTGGCCGCAATTCGACATGAAGCCGTCGCAGTCCCAGGAGCCGTCGGTCGACTGGTGCCACTTCAACCACTCGAGGCCGTCCTTGAGCGCGACTTCGGTGCCGGATCCGCCGCCGGCCTTGAGGTTGCGGTGACCGCCGCGGCGACCGCCGTACTTGCCGCCGGCGCCGCCGCCGATGCCGATCACGCCGTTCTCGCCCTTGCCTTCGAAGGGTGAATCCGACAGCTGGTCGGACTCGCCCATGGACTCCTCGGTCTCCTGGTCGTCGTCGGTCTCGTTGTGGTCGGAGACTTCCGCGTCCTTGAGCACCGGCTCCTCGGTCTTCTCCTTCTCGAGCTCCTCGGGCTCCTCGGGCGGCGGGGGATCCTCGAACGTGTCCTGGGGAGCCTGCTCG
The DNA here is from genome assembly GCA_035490315.1 of Planctomycetota bacterium. Lineage (GTDB taxonomy): Bacteria > Planctomycetota > UBA1135 > UBA1135 > JADJQU01. The sequence goes on along the minus strand of DATHET010000316.1, from coordinate 14,242 downwards.
ATCGAGGCCTGGATCACCTTCGATTTCGGAGTCTCGAACAGCTCCCAAGGGATCATGAACATGATCAGGATGATCACGCCGTGGGCGGCTGCCGAGATCGCGAGCCAGGGGGCGCTCGCCATCCAATCGTAGAGCGTGTCATTGAAGGTCCGCTCGACTTCCCAGGTCCTGGGCAGCGAACTTTCGATGTGAACGTTTGAGAAGTCTTCTTGGGTCATGGACGGACTCCGAGCGTGCGCCCGGTCAGATCAACCCCCCGGCGGGCGTCACTCGGGGGTCTCGAAGAGGTGCTCGCGCACCTGCAGGCCCCAACCGAACGCGCCGTGGATGTAAGGGTTCAGAGTATACCCAGGCCTGGGTCGACGGACACCGAAGCCTTCCCGCGCGAAGATTACGGATTCGTGTCGGTCTCGGGCTCAGGCTCGGGCTCGGGCGCGCGGAACGCTGTCGGCGGCCAGACATAGGCGGATCGAGCGAGCTCCATCAGTCCCTCGCGGATTCGCAAGTTTTTGATCCGGCGGCGCTGACCCTCGATCCAACCCTGCTGATTGGCCGGCGTGTCGAAACCCTCCACCGCCGGCAGCTTGAACTCTTCCAGCCGGATGAGGATCCAGCCGACCTGATGGTTCTTTTCGATGACAGGCAGGACAGGCGACAGATCGCCCAGCTTGGCCGTCCCCAGGAAACCGCTCACCTCGGCGTAGCTCTTCCTCAAGCCTTCGACGGGGTACCTGGCCAAGCCGTGCGAGCCCTTGGGCGCATTGCCGACCTGCTCCGCCAGCTCGCCCATGTCCTCGCCGTTCTCGATCCGTGCGCGCAGGTCTTCGAGCTGCGCCTTGATCCGCTCCGCAGCGCCAGGCGCGACGGGGTTGCCGAACAGCATGAGGATCTGGGTGAGCGAGACAGTGCGCTCGGAATCCTGGCTTCTCACCGCCTCGCGCTGGTTGAACTGCGCCAGACCCGGCCGGACGAATTGATCCCGACTCACCCGACCGCCCGGGCCCGCGCCCAAACCGGTGACGGAGAAGGTCCAGACCTTGCGGTACACGCCGGCCTCGATCTCTTCGCGGCGCACCGTGGAGTTCAAGTCCTCGGCCTTCAGCGCCTCGGCGAGCTTGGTGAGGCTGCCCATCATCTCGATCTGGTCCTCGAATCTCTTTTCGACGAATCGGGAGATCATCACAGGATCGTAGCCGAGGTCCTTGCCGCCCTGGATCTCGAGCAGGGCCACCGTGCGCGCTTCAATCTCATCGATGCGCATGCGATTGAGGTCGGGCTTCGGATTCTTCTGCTCGCGGATGCGCTGCTGGATGCCGCGCTGGATCTCGAGCTTCGTGACGGGCTCCTCGTTGACGATCAGCACCAGCGAATTGAAGCTTTGCCACCCATCCGACGGTTCCTCCACGGGTGGCGCGGGCGGCGGCGCCGGCTCAGGCACGGGTTCCGGTTCCGGTTTCGCGGGCTCTTGGGGCGTGGGAGGAGTCTCTCCCGCGATCCGGCCTTCCAAGCGGTCCTCGGCCGTTCGAGCCGGCTTCTCCTGGACTGGCGCGGTCGTCGCAGGCGGCTGGGGAGGCGGATTCTGCGGGGTCGGATCCTGGAGCAAGGCCAGTAGGAGATGCGTGATGATCATGGGCGTGGTGTGGCCGGGATCTTCGGGCCCACACCGGCCGCACGCAAGAGGCCCTCCAGCCAGGAAAGCGCGGCGTCCGGATCCTGCACGCGCTTGGGAACGATCAAGTGGGCGACTCCCGTGCGCAGATTGCGCAGCTCGACCGGCTGGCTGGCCAGGGGCTCGAGCGCGGCGCGATCGGAGTATTCGACGAGGTAGGCGTCGTTGCGCCAGGCGAGGCGTGTGATCGAGAGCTGCTCGAGCGCGAGGCGCAGCTTGAACTGGCGCACCAGGGCTTCGGCCTCGGCTGGGACGCGTCCGAATCTGTCGCGAAGTCCAGCGAGCACCGCTTCCAAATCGGCGGCCGAATGCGCGCCGTCGAGCGAACGCAGCGCTTCCAGACGCGTGTCCTGCGACGCGATCCATTCCGCCGGCAGGAAGGCGCGCAATCCCAGCTCGAGCTCGACGCCGGGCATCAATTCGGCGTCGGAAACCAGACCGGCGGATCCCATGCCGGCCTTCATGCGCTCGATCGTCAGCTTGAGCAGCCTGCAGTACATGTCGTAGCCGACCGCGGCGATGTGGCCCGATTGCTGGGGCCCGAGGATGTTGCCCGCGCCGCGGATTTCGAGGTCCTTCATCGAGATCTGGAATCCGGCGCCGAGCTGGTTGAGCTCCTCGAGGGCCTTGAGCCGCTCGCGCGCGACCTCGCGCATCGGCCGCAGCGGATCGACGAGGAGATAGCAGTGCGCCTTGTACTGGCCGCGGCCGACGCGCCCGCGCAACTGGTGCAGCTCCGCCAAGCCGAAATGGTTCGCTTCGTCGATGAAGATCGTTCCGGCGGCGGGGATGTCGAGGCCGTTCTCGACGATCGTCGTCGCGACCAGGCAGTCCGCGTCGCCGCGCGAGAAGACGTCCATGACTTCCTCGAGGGCGCGCGCGCCCATCTGCCCGTGCCCGATCGCGAAAGAGCACTCAGGCACGAGTGTCATCAACCGGTGCGCGACGCCGACGATCGAGTTGACTCGGTTGTGCAGGAAAAAAATCTGGCCGCCGCGATTCTTCTCGCGCAGGAAGGCGTCGCGGATGAAGGCGTCGTCGCTGTTGTCGACCAGCGCCGTCTCGATCTCCTGGCGGCCGGGCGGAGCGACGCTCAGCGCGGAGATGTCGCGCACGCCGGACAAGGACATGTGCAGCGTGCGCGGGATCGGGGTGGCCGAGAGGGTCAAGATGTCGATCTTCTCGCGCAGCGTCTTGAAGTGCTCCTTGTGCGTGACGCCGAATCGTTGCTCCTCGTCGATGATCACCAGGCCGAGGTGCTTGAACTTCACGTCCTTCGAGAGCAGGCGATGGGTGCCGACCACGATGTCAATTTCCCCGGAGGCGATGCGCTCGACCAGCGCGCGGCTGTCCTTGTTGCCGACCGTGCGCGAGAGCACGCCGATCTCCAGGGCGAAGTCGCTCAGGCGCTCGCGGAACGTCAAATAGTGTTGGTGAGCGAGCACCGTGGTCGGCACGAGCACGGCCACCTGTCCGCCCGCCGCCGCGACGCGGAAAGCGGCGCGGATCGCGATCTCGGTCTTGCCGAAGCCGACGTCGCCGCACAGCAGGCGGTCCATCGGATGCTCGCCGGCGAGATTGGCCGCGATCTCCAGGTCCGTCGTCGCCTGGTCGGGTGTGTCGACGAAGGGAAACTCGCCCTTCATCGACTCGACGAGTTGCGCGTCGGGCAGCCAGGGCGGCCTGGTCGAGAGCTCGCGCTTGGCTTGGACCTCGAGCAGCTCGCTGGCCAGGTCGAACAGCGCGCGCTCGACTTTTTCGCGTCTGCGTCGGAACGACTGGCCGCCGATCTTGTCCAGCGGCGGCGTGAGCGCGCCCTTGCCGCCGGCGCCGACATAGCGCTGCACGAGATCGATGCGCGAGCCGGGGACGAAGAGACTGACTTCGTCGGCGAACTCGAGGTGCAGGTGGTCTTCTTCGCCGCCGCCGCGCGTCATGCGCGAAAGGCCGCGGTAGAGCGCGACGCCGTGGACCGCGTGGACCACGTAATCGCCCGGCTTCAATTCGAAGAAGGACTGCAGCGCACGCGTCTTGTGCGCAACGCGAGCCGGCGACGAGCGGCGCGCGTTCGCGAGACCCGCGACCTCGCGGTGATTGATCACGATCTGTGACAGCGCGGGCCAGCGGAATCCCTTGGAAACGTTGCCGACCAGGACCTCGACGCCCGCGACGCCGCCGGCTTCGTCGAGCACCTGCTGGAAGCGATCGGCTTCGGCGGGAGTCCGGCAGGCGACGGCGATGCGCGTCCCGTTGGCCGCGGCCTCGCGCAGCGCAGCGGGGGAGGCGCGCACGCCGACCGATAGGGCCTGGATCGAGCGTGTGTCGAATTGCACGTCCTTGGCGGGCAGGCTCTGCAGCTCGAGCCGCCGCCGCGAGGCGAAGGCCGAGCGCAGCGCGAGCAGGGCGCGCTGGTGCGAAGCGGACTGGATGCGCAGGCCCTCCGCGCGGTCTTCGATGCGCAGCGGCTCGACCTCGACGACGATGGTGGTCGGCGAGATCAAGGTGTGGGGCTGCACACCGCCGCCGTCCTCGATGCCTCCCGGATCGGCGGCCAGCGAGACGCTGACGCGTTCCAGCGATTCGATGCTGGTTTGCAGCGCGGGGTCGAAGCGCCGCAGGGACTCGATCTCGTCGTCGAACATTTCGATGCGCAGCGGCCATTCCGAGGCGCGCGGGAACACGTCGAGGATCTCTCCGCGCAGGCTGAGCTCGCCGGCGCGCTCGACCAGCGGCACGCGCGAGAAACCGGCGTCGATCAAGCGCCGCACCAGGTGCTCGACATCCAGGTGCGCGCCCTTCAACAGCTCGAGCCGGTCGCGCTCGAGGGCCGCGGCATCGGGAATCGGCTCGAGCAGCGAGAGCACGCTGGCGACGAGCAGCCTGGGGCGGCGCTCGGGCGGACCCGCGATCTGCTGCGCCACCTGCAAGCGCTCGCGCAGCGCGTCGGAATCGACGTCGGCGGGCTTGCGCGCGCTGCTGTCCGCACGGGCGCAAAGCAGCGCGGCGCGGGTCGCGAACTGCTCCAGATCCTCGACGAGAGCCTGGGCTTCGGCCTCCGTCGACACCACCGCGAGCCACGGACCTTGAACGCGCAGCGCGAGGGCCGCGAGGCACAGGGCCTGCGACGCGCCCCACAAGCCGCCCGCCGCGACGCTGCGCCGCTTCTCCAGCGCGAGCGCCAGGGCCTCGATCTCCGGTGCGTGCTGCGCCAACTGAGGATCGACGAGCGCGCCGGCGCGCTTGGTTTGCTGAACGACTTCGGCCATCGGCTAGTGTCCTGTTTCCGAAGCTCGTACTCGAACTGAGGGGACAGGACACTGCCCGGCCGAAGGGCCGGGCCCGGCGCGCTCCGCCGCGCCGTGCGCCGCAGGCCAGTCGCGCGGTACTCCGTGCGACTGGATCGGCGCGACAGCGCCGCGCGAGTCGCTGGACTTCTTCAGTGAACCTCTGGAATCGAACACTAGGAGCGGTCCGTAGCCTCGGGCTCGAGTTCCAACAACGCCTCGAAAGCTGCCCAGCTCTCCGCTTCCTTCAAGGTGCGCCCCCAGGCCGGGCTGAAGCGCCGGCCGTCGACGCTGGCGGCGACCAGAAAGGCACGCGCGTGGGCCGCGCCGCGGGTCTCGATCAATTCGTAGCTCGGCAGGCGGGCGAAGCGACCCTGGCACAGCTCCTGGAATCGCTGCTTGGGATTGTCCTGGGCCGAATCGCGGAGCGCGCGCTCGATCTCATCGGCGAGGGTCGCGTGGACGAAGCGTCGAGCGGCTTCGAAGCCTCCGTCGAGGTGGATCGCCCCGACCACGGCCTCGTACAGGTTCGCGAGCACCGCCAGCGATTGCACCCGGCCGCGCAATCCAGGCCCCATCCGCGCGTGCTCGGCGAGCCCCAGGCGCCTCGCGGGCTCCGCCAGCGTCCGCCGCGCGACGACATCGGCCTTGAGCTGGGTCATCCGGCCCTCGTCGAGCCGCGGCTCGCGCTCGTGCAAGGCCTCGGCCACGATCAGGTCGAGCACGGCGTCGCCGAGGAACTCGAGCCGCTCGTTGTTCTGCGCTCCGTCGACCGAGGCGTGGGTCAAGGCCTGGGCCAGTCGCGCGCCGTCGCGGAAGTCGTAGCCGAGCTGGAGCATGGCCGGGAGAGGTTACCCGGCTTGTGGCCGCGACGGCAGACGATCAGAATCGTCCGCATGGGCGAGCCCGAAAAACGGCGCGAAGCGGACGAGCTCGTCGAGCCCTTGTTCGCGGGACTGGCTGGCGCCGAGGAGCAGAGCGAGGACTCACTCGAGCTCGAAGCGGAGGCCGAAGGGCCGAAGAACCCGTGGAACCATCCGCGGTCCGCGATTCTTCCCGGTCAAGCCGTGAGTACCGCGGACGTCGAGCGCGAGCCCGCGATGTTCCCGCTGGTCTTGAAAGCGCTGATCCTGATGGTCGCGCTGGTCGCGATCGGCGCCTTCATTTACGTGACCTTCGGGGCCTGAGCCGCGCGGTCAGCGCGCGAGAGTCTTCCGCGGCAGGGCCGCGAGCTCGAAAGCGGAGATCGCGGGAGCCGCGCGCGATTCCTCGATCGTCAAGCGCACGGCGTCCATCACCAGGGCAGGGGTGCGGAGGATGCGCTTGTTGCCGATCGTCGTGCCCTCGCCGATCCTACGCCATGCGCCGTCGACGCGGCCTTCGACGAAGAATCTCGCCACGCGCTGGCCGAGCGCGATCGGTTCGCGCAGCACGACGCGCTCGATGAGCACGGGCTGCGCTAGCTCGAGAGTCAAGATCGCGCTCGTCGCGCCGTCGTTCGCGGCCCAGAAAGTTTTCGGATCGCCGTCGACGAGCTTCTCCGCCGCGAAGCGCGTGCCATTGCCGCGCGTCTCGCTCGCGGACGTCCGAGCACCGCGCGCCAGGTCGACGCCGTACGTGCCTTCGATCCGCTGTCGCAGCTCGACGAGCCGCGCCGCATCGTTCTCGTGCACCAGGCCGCGCCGGTCGACCGGCAGGTTGAGCAGCAGCGAGCCGTTGTGTCCGACCGAGCGCTCGTAGAGATCGAACAGGTGATCGAGGGACTTCACCTCGCCATCCTGCTCCGCGTGGTAATACCAGCCCGGACGGATCGAGACGTCGCACTCAGCAGGCACCCAGTTGGGTCCCGAGACGTCTCCTTCGTTCAAGGAACTCGTCGGCGGCGCGCCGATCCCGCGCGCGAAGCCCTCGGTGCGCAGCATCGACCAGCAAGTCTCGCCGGCGAAGCCCGACTCATTGCCGACCCAACGGATGTCGGGACCGATGTCCGAAAAGATCACCGCATTCGGCTGCAGTCGGCGGACGATCTGCGTGAAGTGCTCGAAGTCGTACACCTGGCGTTTTCCATTCGGTCCCTCGCCGCAGGCTCCGTCCCACCAGACCTCGAAGATCTCGCCGTAGCCCGAGAGCAGCTCCTCGAGTTGCGCCGCGTAGTAGTCGTTGTACTTCGGCGAATCTCCGTAGACGGCGGAGTTGCGGTCCCAGGGCGAGAGATACACACCCATCAAGAGACCTGCCTCGCGGCAAGCTTCGCTCAGTTCGCGCACCACGTCGCCCTGGCCCTCGCGCCAGGGAGAATGCGCGACGGTGTGCTCGCTGAGCTTCGAAGGCCAGAGACAGAAACCGTCGTGGTGCTTCGCGGTCAGGATGATGCCCTTCATCCCGGCGCTCTTCGCGACGCGCGCCCATTGGCGGCAGTCGAGCGCGGTGGGAGCGAACAGAGCCGGCGACTCGCTGCCGTCGCCCCACTCGCGGCCGGTGAAGGTGTTCATGTTGAAGTGCACGAAGGCGTAGTACTCCAGCTCCTGCCAGGCCTGCTGGCGCGGCTTTGGAACGGGCATCAGCGGTGCAGGACCTGAAGTCTCCGGCGCTCGAGCGGGTTCCGCGACCGAGCCGGCGATCGGAGCGCATGCGCCGTTCGCCAGCGCGGCCACGACCAGCAGCCGTCGGAGCGGCGAGCTCACCACCTCTCAGGAACCCTTCAAGCGCGCGAATTCCTGCTCGGCGAATCGGTCCGTCATGCCCGCGAGGTAGTCGCACACCGCGCGCTCGAGACCCGCGCGCTCGATCCACTGCTGGTACCACGGCGCCATTTCCTTCGGAGCCGCGACATAGGCCGCGAACAGCGCCGCGAGGATCTGCTGCGCATGGGCGGTCAGCTCCTGGAGGTGCGGGTGGTGGTAGAAGCGCCGGTAGAGGAACTTGGTCAGATCCGCGACCTCGGCGCCGATGGCCTCGGAGTGGTCGACGATCAGCGCGTCGTGGTTGCGCGCTGCCTGGGCGTCGCGCAGGTCGAGCCGCTCCAGACGCTGCGACGTGGTCTCGATCAGATCGTTGATCGCGATCTTCAAGAGCTCGTTGGTCACGCGCTTGACGCGCAACTTCGTGTCGCTGGTCGCGGTCAGGAAACCGGGATGGCGCAGCTCGACCGATTCGCTCGCGCCGCGCCACAATTCGACTTCTTCGGCGAGCACCGCCTCGCTGAACATTTTCGCCGCGAGCCCGTCCTCGAGGTCGTGCATCAGGTACGCGGTCGAATCGGCGAGGTCGACCACCTGGGCCTCGAGGTAGGGCCGCGAAGGCCGCGGACGGAATTCCGCCGGCCAATCCGCGTCCTTCTCGTGCTTGAGCAGCGACTCGCGGATCTCGCGCGTCAGGTTCAAGCCCGGATACTCGGGGCTGCGCCGCTCGAGGCGATCGACGACGCGCAGCACCTGGAAATTGTGGCGGAAACCGCCGTGGTCGCGCATCAACTCGTCGAGGGCCGCCTCGCCGCGGTGGCCGAAGGGCGGGTGGCCGATGTCGTGGCACAGGGCCAGGGCTTCGCAGAAGGGCTCGTTGAGCGCCAGGGCATTGCCGACGCTGCGCGCCACCTGCGCGACCTCGAGCGAGTGCGACATGCGCGTGCGGAAATGATCGCCCTCGGAGTTGACGAAGACCTGGGTCTTGTACATCAAGCGCCGGAATCCCGTGCAATGCACGATGCGGTCGCGGTCGCGCTCCCAGCAGGTGCGCAGATCGTCATCTTCCTCGTGGAAGCTGCGGCCGCGCGACCTGACGCTGTGCAGGGCGTAGGGAGCCAGGTCGCGTTCCTCGCGGGCTTCCTTCGCGCGTCGATCGAACAGCGGGTGGTGTCGGCTCATTGCGGGGACCAGAGTGTGGTGCGCGGCGGCGAGCACGGCCAGCAGCGCGCGCATTTTCCTTCTGTCTCGACCGCCTGGATTCGATCGCGGGCTCGAGCCAGCGTATGCTCACGCTCCATCATGAAGATCCGATCAGCGCTCACGGCGGCCGTCCCCTTGTTCCTCGCCCTTCAACTCGCCGGTTGTGGCGACTCTCCGCAGCCGATCGATGCTCCCGCGACGCAAGCGCCCCAGGCGCCCTCGGCAGCGGGTGTCAAAGGCACGGTGATCCTCGAAGGTGCGCAATTCGAGGCACCCACGGGCACGTTGTTCGTGAGCGTCCGCCCCAAAGGCATCAAGGCGCCGTGGATGTCGCGCAAGTATCCCCTGGAGGGAGCGACGTTCGAGAAGACACCCGAGGGCGCGAAACGCTTGAGCTTCGAGCTCGACCCCAAGCTTCCGCAAGCCGTCATGTTCAACTCGGCTCCGGGGCAAGCGCCCTCGGTCGAGTGCGAGGTCTACGCCTGCTACAAGCTGGGCGCGACGGTCGACGTGCCGACGGTTGCCGATGCGGCAGCTCCCTATGTCGGCGGCAAGTCGGATTACGTCCTGACGCTCAAGCTCCCCTGAGAGCGCAGCGGACGTGAGCTCGCTCGAGCGCTGGTACGTCGAAGCCTTCCGCTCGGACTACCGGCGGGTATACGCGCACCGCGACGTGGCCAGCGCGCGCGACGAGGTCGGCTTCCTGATCGGCCACGGGCTCCAGGGCCGCGTGCTCGATCTCTGCTGCGGGTTCGGACGCCACACGCTGGCGATGCGCGAGCGCGGGCTCGACGCGGTCGGCCTCGACCTTTCGATGGAGCTCTTGCTCGAAGCGCGCACGCTCGAGAACGGCTCGCTGCTCGACGGCCGATTGCTCCGCGGCGACGCGGCGGCCCTGCCCTTCCACCGCGGGAGCTTCGACGGCGTGGTCAATCTCTTCTCGTCCTTCGGCTACTTCGGCGAGCTCGGCGACGCGCGCATGCTGTCCGAGATCGCGCGCGTGCAGAAACCGGGGGCGATCGCGATTCTCGATCTCATGAACCCGGCTTTCGTGCGCGCCAATCTGCGCTCCCAGTCCTCGCGCGAGGGCCAGGATTTCCTGGTCCGCGAGACGCGCACCCTCGCCGATGGCGGCCGGCGGGTGACCAAGGAGGTCGAGCTGCGCCTGCCCGAGAGCGGAATCCGGCGCTGGCGCGAGGACGTGCGTCTTTACGAGGAAATCGAGATGCGATCGCTGCTCGCGGGCCGGGGGTTGCGCGTCGAGACGGTCCACGGCGACTTCGACGGCCGGCCCTTCGGCCCCGAATCTCCGCGCATGGTGATCACGGCGCGGCACTGATCCAGGCCGGGCCGCAGGATCTGGAAAAAAGATCCGGGCCGGGCTCAAGTTCGTCACCCGCGGGCTGCCGAAAGTGCCATCAGCATGTCCCTTGCTCGCAGTTTCGTATCCCTTGCGCTGATCCTCCCCGCGCTGCTCTTCGCCTGCGGAACCAAGGAAAAGGCGGCGCCGGCCGCCGGCGCGACAGCAGCCGCAGCTGAAAAGGCCGGCAAGGGCGCTCCGGGACAGGCCGAAGCCGAGCTCGACTTCAGCGGCGCTCCCACGCACATCGCGAAGCTGATCCCGCCGAACACCGCGATCTACGTCCAGCTGCAGTCGCTGGCCCAGTGCGAGGCCTTGCTGACGCGCCTGGCGCGAGCCCACTCGAGCATCGGCAGGCAGCTCGACGAGCTGCGACGCGGGCTGCACCACATGATTCCGGGGGACGAGAGGCATGTGGTGCCTCACCAGCCCATCGGCATCGCGGTCACCTTCCCGCAGGACGGCGCGCCAGAGTTCACCTTCGTGCTGCCCCTGCGCGACGTGGTCAGCTACAAGCGCTCGCTCCAGATTTCCGCGCGCATGCCCCAGCCCGTGTTCGACGGCAGCTACCTCGCCGTCACGAACTCTCCGAGTTACGAGCGGCCGCGGGAACCCGTGGCCCTGGCGGTCGATCTGCCCGACCGTCCGATCTCGGCGCGCATCGATCTCACTCGACTCGATCGACGCTACGGCTCCCAGGTCCGCCTGGTGCTTGCCGCCCTCGCCAGCGAGAGCCCTGAAGCCAAGGCCGCCTTCCCCCTCGATCCACAGCTCACCGCCTGGTTCCAGGAGGTCTCCGATCCCCTGCTCTACGCGATGGCCGTCGGGCGCCAGCTCGACATCTCGGTGGCGATCGGTGACGACCGCCTGCAGCTGGATTGCGCGGTCGACACGCGCGAAGCCGGCATTCTCGCCGGCTGGACGGCCACCGATGCCGTGGATCTGACGCCCTTCGCGCGCTCGCTCGTCGCCTCGGACACCATCGCCCTGCTCGGAGGCTGCGATCCGAGCGTGCTCGCGGATCGCCTGGCGAGGCTGCTCAGCGATTCCGAAGCCGATCGCGAGCGGATGGCAGGGCTGCTCGAGAGCTTCGCATCCCAGTTCGGCTCGATCGCCGCCGTTTCGGGATCACTCTCCGCGGGCGAGTCGCATTTCGCCCTCCACGTGCGCGCTTCCGATGACCCCGCCTTCGCCCGCAACCTGGCCTCGACACTCGAGCTCTTCTCGCGCAGCGCCCTCGGCGTGGCGGTGCAGTCGAAGCAGGTCACGACCTTCGAGGGTGTCGAAGTCGAGGACCTGGTGGTCCACTTCGACGCGGTCTCGATGTGCGCCCTCTCGGGCGAGCGCGCCGATGACCTTCCCGCCATCCAGACACGCCTCGACGGCGTGGCGCGGTCGCTGTTCGGAGCCGATTCCGTGCGCGTGCGGATCACGAGCTTCGATCAGCGCGGCTTGATCGCGATCGGCAACGACGATGCCTGGTACCGGCGCACCCTGCTGTGGGCCAAGGAAGACAAGGATCTGACTCCGCCGGACGTGCGCGCGGCGCTCGAGCATCTCGGCACCGCCAGGGCTGCCGCCGTCTTGCGCCTGGATCTGGCGCGCTGGACCCAGGATCGCGAGGACTGGGGGGCGCAGTGGAGCGCCTTGTCGGGACCCGTGGCCAAGCTCAAGCAGCCCGGGGAGGCCAGCATGCACGCACTGGATCCGCAGTCCTTGACGCTGCACCTCGGCGCCGAGGGTCGCACCCTGCGCATCGGGCTCTCGATGGGACTGCCCATCGAACCTTCGGAAACCATGGCTCAGCGCTGAGCCGCGGGCTTCGCGCGATTTGCCGCGCCACTTCGGCCAGCCTGTCGGCCGCTCTCGCTATACTGCGCGCTTCCACCCAGCTGGAGCAGCCCGGACATGCGCGAGAACATCGTTTTTACCGACCTGGCCAAGGAACTCGCCGCGAAGGCGCGGGAGATCGCCGACAAGTACGTGCGCCCCGCGGCGGCCAAGTACGACAAGCTCCAGGAATACAACTGGGAAGCAGCGCGCGCCGTCGCCGACGCCGGCCTGTTCAAGACCTTCGTTCCCAAGGCCTACGGCGGACACGAGGCCGGGATCCTGGCCCTGGCGATGGTCACCGAGGAGCTGGCCAAGGCGGACTCCGGCTTCGGCGTGGCCTTCGCGGTCAACGCCCTGGGCTCCTTCCCGATCCTCGTCGGCGGCACGGAAGCCCAGAAACAGCGCTGGCTGCCGCAGATCGCGCGCGGCGAGAAGTTCGTCGCCTTCTGTCTCTCGGAGAAATTCGCAGGCTCGGACGCGGGCGGCCTGGCGGTGACCGCCGAGGAAGACGGCGACGATTACGTCATCTGCGGCGAGAAGAAGTGGACCACCAACGGCGGAGTGGCCGACATCTACTCGGTCTTCTGCGTGACGGACCCGACCTCGAAGTCTCGCCGGATCAGCGCGATCATCGTCGAGAAGGGCACGCCCGGATTCACGATCAAGAAGGTCGAGGACAAGATGGGGATCCGCTGCGTGCCCGTCGTCGAGACGCACTTCGACCACGTGCGGGTTCCCAAGTCGAATCTGATTGGCGAGCGGCCCGGCATGGGCTTCAAGCACGCGATGATGACCCTCGACCTCGCCCGCCCCGGCGTCGCCGCCCAGGCGGTTGGTGCCGCGCAGGGCGCGATGGACCTCGCCAGCGTCTACTCCAACCGCCGCAACCAGTTCGGCGCTCCGATCTCGAGCTTCCAGATGGTCCAGCAGATGCTGGCCAACATGGCGATGAAGACCGAGGCCGCGCGCTGGCTGGTCTATTCGGCCGCCGGCGCGATCGACCAGGGCCAGGTCGACAAGGTCAGCAAGCAGGCCGCCATGGCCAAGTGCTTCGCCACCGACGTCGCCATGGAAGTCGCGACCGACGCCGTGCAGATCTTCGGCGGCTACGGATACATGGAGGATTACCCGATCGCCAAGTTCTTCCGCGACGCGAAGATCCTTCAGATCTACGAAGGCACCAACCAGATCCAGCGCCTCGTGATCGCGCGCCACATGATCCGCGAAGCTCTGGAGCTCGAGCACCTGGCGCAGTTCATCCCGACCGAGTCACAAGCGACTTACAAAGACGGCGCGACGAAGACGGCAGCGACACCGGCGGTCAAGGCCTGAGCTTCGACACGGCGAAATGCAGCGGGCGGCGGGCTTCCAAGGAAGCGCGGCCCGCTGTCGTTTGAACAATCGCTAGTTGGAAACCGCAGGTAAGACCTGCCGAATTTCCAACTCGTCATGGGTCCTGCCGTTCTGTCGTGCGTATCAGAGGGTGAAAAGGAGTGGTGCCAGATCGGCAGTCTGCACCGCAAAGCTCGCCACTTTCAGGCTTGCAACGGAAGTCGTTCCACCACAATGGGTTAGGGCAATGACAGCCCTGGACTCGTCACGATGGACCGGGTTTCGCGGACACAGGGTCAAGAGTCGGCAGTCACGGACTCTTACGGGAGGGTAGGTCACTATGAGGCACAGTCAATCCAGAATCGGCAAAGGCAGGCACACAGACCCCCAGGGGGCCGCTGCGGACGCTCCGAGCACTCGCGCGGACCATTCGTCCGTTCCCCGTCGGGAATCCCCTCGGGCTCGCAGGCTGCCGATGACCAAGGATCCGTCGGTCCGCGATCTTCGCAGCGCCAAGCAGCCCAAGGGCGAGCGCGGCCAGAAGCTCATTACACACGCCGAACTCGACAAGCGTTTGGACGCGCTTGCCGTGGATCCTGACAGCTTCGCGGCAGGCTGTCTCAAGCTCGCCATCGAGCTCGATGGGACCGGAACCGGCCTCGAGATCACGGATCCGTTGACCTGGCGCAAGCCCGCCAACCCGGAAAAGGCTGGGACGCGGGTGACCCTCGCTCAGCAATTCCGCAGCGAAGTGGACGCCATGATCATCCTGGCTCGCGAGCCCGAAGCGCGCCTGGCGCGTCGGATCGAGTTCGCGCGCATCCGCTTCGAGAATGCCCTGAAGGTCGCCGGCCTCAGCGCCGCGGAAGTCATCGAAGGC
>DATHET010000315.1:0-9015 GCA_035490315.1 Planctomycetota bacterium | reverse complement strand
GCGGTGATCGAAGCCACGGCGAGTTCGCCGCGCGTCGCTCAGGGCGACACTCTGGCCGTAACCGTCTCGGCGATGCGGCGACGGCCGGCGCCGCTGCTGGTCCTCGGCTTTAGCGGGCCGGACGGCGTGCTGATGCTTGAGTTAGAGCAACTGCCGTGGAACCGTCCGTTGACCGCCGAATTCGCCTACGCCGTCGCGCCTACGCAAGCGATCGATCAACCCTACTGGCTCGCGGCGCCGCACACGACTCTCTACCGACCCGACAGCGCGCAATACTCCGGCATCGAGCCCGCTTCGCGCAGCTCGTCAGTATTCCGCGGCGAGCTGAGGGTTTCCGACGGGGCGGACCTCAGCGCCGAACGCGGATTAATGCAGACATGGGTCGATCGCGTCGCTGGCGAGCGCACGCGTCCGGTCGTGATCACTCCGGTGGGCTCGATCGAGGTCGAGGACGCGGTCGCGCTCGTTCCCGGCGAGCGAGCCCAGGTTTCCGTCGAGGTCCAGGCGCTGTGCGACGACCTCAGCGGCAAGCTCGAGGCGACCGCGCCCGCTGGCTGGTCGATCGACCACGTTTCGCAGCCGGTCGAAAAGCTGCGCCGTGGCGAACGCGCCCGTTTGTCGATCGAGCTCCGCCGCACGAAGCTTGCCCAGGCGGGCACGCTGCACTTCTCCTTCGCCGGCCCCAAGGGCTCGAGCGACCGGACCATGCACGTGATCGATTACCCGCACATCCTGCCGCAGACCTGGTACACGCCGGCCGACGTGATGCTCGTGCCGGCGGAGGTCGCGGTCAGCATCAGGACTGTCGGCTACATCGACGGCGCGGGCGACGATGTTCCGAAAGCCTTGCAGCGCCTGGGTCTCGCCGTGGAGCGCATCGATCCGGCGAGCGCGCATCCTTCCGATCTCGAGAAGTGCGACGCGATCGTCACCGGGATCCGCGCGTACAACACGGTTCTTGCCCTGGCGCGCTTCCAGCCGACGCTGCTCGCGTACGTCGAGAACGGCGGGACGCTGCTCGTCCAGTACAACACCAGCGGCGGTGACCTGGTGCTCGATGCGAAGAAGATCGGGCCCTATCCCTTCACGCTGACGCGCGATCGCGTGACGGTCGAAGAAGCCGCCGCGACTTTCCTTGCTCCCGCCCATGCGTTGATGAACGTGCCGAACAAGCTCGGGCCCGCGGACTTCGAGGGCTGGGTCCAGGAGCGCGGTCTGTATTTCACCGGCGAGCAGGATTCCAGGTACACGGCGCTGATCGCGTGGAACGACCCTGGCGAGAAGCCGACGAACGGCGCGCTGATCTCTTGCGATTACGGCAAGGGCCGTTTCGTCTACACCGGCATCAGCCTGTTCCGCCAGTTGCCCGCCGGCGTGCCGGGGGCTTATCGGCTGCTCGCGAATCTCCTCTCGCGCAGGGCCCCTCGCGAATGACCGCGCGCGCCGCGCGGACTCCATGAGTCTGCTCGACTGGGTGATCCTGCTCGGAACGCTGGGCTTCATCGTCGGCTACGGCGTGTGGAAGACGCGCGCCGACAACACGCGCGAGAATTACCTGCGCGGCGGAGGCGACAGCCGCTGGTGGGGCGTCGGATTGAGCGTGATGGCGACGCAGGCCAGCGCGATCACGTTCCTGAGCACGCCGGGCCAGGGCTACCTCGACGGCATGGGCTTCGCGCAATTCTATTTCGGCGTGCCGCTGGCGATGGTCGTGGTCGGCGCGGTGTTCATCCCGCTGTATTTCAAGTGGAGGGTCTACACCGCCTATGAATTCATCGGCCGGCGCTTCGACGACCGCGCGCGCCTGTTGACGGCGGGATTGTTCCTCATCCAGCGCTCGATGGCGGCGGGCCTAACGATCTACGCGCCGAGCATCATCCTTTCCAAGGTCTTGCACTGGCCGCTGTCGTGGACCTGCATGTTCATCGGCACCCTGGTGATCCTGTACACGACGACCGGCGGAGCGCGCGCGGTGGGGGTGACGCACAAGCAGCAGATGGCCGTGATGATGCTCGGCCTCTTCACGGCCTTTGGATTGGTCGTCTACTACTTGAGCGACACGATCAGCTTCGGCGAGAGCCTGCGCGTGGCGGATGCGCTCGGCAAGCTCGACGTGATCGACACTTCGTTCAATCCGAACGATCGCTACACCTTGTGGAGCGGCCTGATCGGCGGCTTTTTCCTGCAGCTGTCGTACTTCGGCACCGATCAGAGTCAGGTGGGGCGCTACTTGAGCGGCCAATCGATCCAACAGGCGCGCCAGGGATTGTGGATGAACGGCGTGCTCAAGATCCCGATGCAGTTGTTCATCCTGCTCACGGGCGTGCTGGTCTTCGTCTTCTATCTGTTCCATGCCACGCCGCTGAACTGGAACGAGACCAATCTGGCGGCGGCGAGGAACCTGGACAAGACGTCGCTGACGCGCGAGCTGGAGCAGAGCCACGCTGATCTGGGCGAGCAGCGAAAGGTCTTGACGAACCAGCTCGTGGCTGCCTGGCGCAGCGAGGACACTGTCCATGCTGACGCCTCGCTAACGCAGCTGAGGGAGGTGGAAAAGAGCGACGTCGAGTTGAAGCTGCAATTCAAGGCTCACCTGGACGAACTCCTGGACGAAGACGCTCCTGGCGACTTCGACCACATTTTCATCACCTTCATCATGGAGCACCTGCCGATGGGCATCATCGGTCTCCTGCTCGCGATGATCTTCTGCGCCGGGATGAGCAGCACAAGTGCGGAGCTCTCCGCCCTGGCGACGACCACCACCGTCGACATCCTGCGCTCCTCGCGCAGCGAAGCGTCCGCGGTGCGCGCGACGCAGATCGCCACCGTGTGCTTCGGGCTGCTCGCCTTGGCTTTCGCCGCGATCTTCTCGCTTTTCGAGAACTTGATCCAGGCAGTCAACATCCTGGGCTCCCTGTTCTACGGCACGATCCTCGGCATTTTCCTGGTCGCCTTCTTCGTCCGCCACGTGCAGGGCACCGCGGTGTTCATTGCCGGGCTGATCGCGCAGACCGTGATCCTGGTGATCTACTTCACGGACGTGAAGATCGCCTTCCTCTGGTACAACCTGATCGCGCCCGCGATCCTGGTCGTGCTGGCAATCGCGCTGCAAGCCCTGCTGCCCGCAAAGCCGGGAACGACGCCGGCTTCCTGAACGCGGGGGCGCGCTCCGCGCGGGCCAGACAGATCCGGAACACGCCGGCGTGTGCTCCGCGCCCCAAGTTCATTAGAATCGTCGCCCCATGAAACAGTTCATCCTCTGCGCCGCGTTCGTCGCGGTCGCCGCGTCCTTGGCCGTCTCCGTCCTGCACGCCCAGCCGAAGCAGGACCCGAAGATCGACTTCCCGCAAGCCAGCCCCGCGGCTTCCTTCAAGGAGCGCATCGGCCTGGTCGGCGTCGAGATCGAGTACGCGCGGCCCAGCGTCAAGGGCCGCAAGATCTTCGGCGAGCTGGTGCCCCTCGGCGAAGTCTGGCGCACCGGCGCCAACGCGGCTACGAAGATCACCTTCAGCGGCGACGTCAAGTTCGGCGGCACCGACGTTCCCGCGGGCTCCTACGCGCTCTTCACGATTCCCACCGCGGGCGAATGGACCGTGATCCTCAACAAGGTCCTCGGCCAGTGGGGCGCGTACAAGTACGACGAGAAGAACGACCTCCTGCGCGTCAAGGCCAAGCCCTCGGTCCTGCCGGAGCTGCTCGAGACGATGAGCATCTCCATGACAGACATCCGCGACGACTCCGCGATGCTCACCATCGCCTGGGAGAAGACGCGCGTGGCGGTCAAGATCGAGACCGATCTGGTCAAGGTGCTCGTCCCGCAGATCGACGCCGCCATGGCGGGCACGGGCAAGAAGCCCTACTTCGCCTCGGCGATGTTCTATTACGAGCACAACCTCGACCTGAAGAAGGCCCTGGGCTGGATGGACGAGGCGATCAAGGAGCAGCCCGACCAGACCTGGATGATCTATCGCAAGGGCCTGATCCTGGCGAAGTCTGGCGACAAGGCCGGCGCGAAGGCCGCTGCGATGCAATCGATGGCCCTGGCCGAGAAGCAGGGCGGCGCGATCGCCGTCGAGTACAAGCGCCTGAACGAAGCGCTGATCGCCAGCCTGAAGTAATCGCCCCCGCGCTACCCAGCAATCCACGGTTGGGCCTGTCTGATCTTCGCGAGGAGACCAGCCAGGCCCGATCGGTTACAACGCTCGACCCACCATGAGTCAACCCCGCAATGTGATCGTGATCGGCGCCGGTCCCGCAGGCTATGTCTGCGCGATCCGCCTTGCTCAGCTCGGCCAGCAGGTGACCGTGATCGAGAAGGAATTCCTCGGCGGAACCTGCCTCAACGTCGGTTGCATCCCGTCCAAGGCGATGATCGCGGCGGGCGCCTTGATGAACCGGATCTCCCACGCCAGCGCGATGGGCATCGAGGTCAGCGGCGTGAAGCTCGAGATCGAGAAGCTGGTCGCCTGGAAAGCCGGGATCGTCGGCAAATTGACCGGCGGCGTCGGCGGCCTGCTCAAGAACCACAAGGTCGAGGTGGTCATGGGCGTCGCCACGCTGAAGGACAAGAACACCGTCACGGTCAGCACCAAGGAGGGCACGAAGACCCTCAGCGCCGACGACATCGTGATCGCGACCGGCTCCGTGCCGATCGAGATCCCGGGCTTCAAGTTCGACGAGGACCTGGTCTGGTCCTCGACCGGAGCCTTGGCTCCCAAGCACCTGCCCGCGCACCTGGTGGTGATCGGCGGCGGCTACATCGGCCTGGAGCTCGGCATGATGTACCGCAACCTCGGTTCGCAGGTGACCGTGCTCGAGGCGACCGCCGGCGCCTTGCCCGGACAGGATCGCGACTGCGTCAAGGTGATCGAGCGCTCGCTGAAGAAGCTCGGCATCAAGCTCCTGACGGAAGTCTTCGCCCAGGGCTTCGAGCGCAAGGGCGACAAGAGCTTCGTGCGCGTGAAGACGAAGACCGGCGAGCAGACGATCGAATGCGACCAGATCGCGTCGACGGTCGGCCGCAAGCCCTACAGCTCCGGCCTCGGACTGGACAAGGTCGGGCTCACGCTCGACCCCAAGGGTTTCCTGCCGGTCGACAAGCAGATGCGCACGCGCGTGCCGAACATCTACGCGATCGGCGACCTCGCCGGCCAGCCGATGCTCGCGCACAAGGGCTCGAAGGAAGGCCAGATCGCCGCGGGCGTGATCGCGGGGAAGAAGGAGTCCTACGACGCGCGCTGCGTGCCGGCCGTGATCTTCACCGCGCCCGAGATGGCCTCGGTGGGCCTGCTGGAATCGCAGCTCGACGAAGAGAAGCGCGCCTACAAGGTCGGTTCCTTCCCCTTCGCGGCCAGCGGGCGCGCGATGAGCCTGATGGAGACCGACGGCTTCGTGAAAATCGTCGCCGACGCCGCGACCGACGAGGTGCTCGGCGTGCACATGGTCGGGCCCGAGGTGACCGAGCTGATCGCCGAGGCCGCGCTGGCGATCGAGATGGGCGCCACGGCCGAGGACCTGGCGCGCACGATCCACGCTCACCCGACCCTGCCCGAGGCCATGATGGAAGCGGCCGAGGCGGTGCACGGCGTGGCCATCCACATTTTCCAGAAGCCCGCCGCGCGCTAGTCCGTGTCCGAGCCCGTCGGAGAGCGCGCGCAGTTCCTCTCGGCTTCGGGCAAGCCGCTGCTCGAGGTGCACCGCCTCCTGCGCACGCCTTATGCGGCTGCGCACACGCTGCAGGAATCGCTGGTCGAGCGGCGCGTCGCCGGCCTGATCAGCGACCAATTGCTCCTGACCGAGCACGATCCCGTGATCACCGTCGGACGCGGCGGCGAAGAGATGCCCGAAACTCTGGGCGGCGTGCCCGTGGTCAAGGTCGAGCGCGGCGGCGAGGCGACCTACCACGGACCGGGGCAGCTGGTCGCCTATCCGATCGTGCAGCTCGAAGCAGAGCGCCGCGACCTCCACCGCTACCTGCGCGACCTCGAGGAAGTCGTGATCCGCACCCTCGCCGAATTCGGAGTGACCGGCGCGCGCAAGATCGGTCTGACCGGCGTGTGGGTGGGCGGGAAGAAGATCTGCTCGCTCGGCGTGGCGGTCCGCCGCTGGGTCGCCTGGCACGGTTTCGCGCTGAATCTGCGCACGGATCTCGAGGTGTTCCAGAGCTTCCGGCCCTGCGGGCTCGACCCCGGCGTGATGACCCGCCTCTCCGACCACGTCGAGATCCCGCCGACGAATCTGCTCTTCGAAGTGCTCACCGTGAAGCACTTCTGCGCCGTGTTCGGGCACCAGCTGCCGCCTTCCGAGTCGTAGCCTCCAAGTCGCGGACCGCCGCCCGAAGGCACGAAATCCTTCTCGCGAGTTTCCTGCAGGATGCGCAGCGCCCAGTGTCCCGGCAGGTACAAGCGTAGGCGAAGGCTCACCGCACGAGCACGACGATCCGATTGCGGAATCCCGACCCGGAAAAAAGTTCGCATTCCCACGATTTCGAAGCGCGAGCTGGAGTCCTTCGGGGAGTCGTTCCGATGAAGGGCGGAGCACTCGATCGGTGTCGCTTGTACTTTCCTCCGCGCGCAGCGGGCGGAGGGCGCCGGCCATCGGGTGGTCCTCCCATGACGCAATCCGAAGCTGTCCTCGACATGAGCGTCATCGCCTCGCTCCGCGAACTCGGCGGCGACGGCGATGAAGACCTGTTCCACGAGCTGCTCGTCCTGTACGTCGACGATTCGACGCTGCAGATGCGGCGCTTGGAGGAGTCGCTGAAGAGCGGCGACCTGAAGACCGCGGAGCGCATCGCGCACACGCTGAAATCGAGCTCCGCCAACCTCGGTGCCATGGCGATGTCGCGCCTGTGCCAGCAGATGGAAAGCCTCGGCCGCAGCACGTCCCCGGCAACGATGAGCGAGCTCTTGCCCGCCGCTCGCGAGGCCCATGCCCTCGCGGTCAGCGCACTCAACGCCCTGCGCGGCTAGTCCGAGCCCTACTCGCCCCGAACCCCCACTTCGCGCGGATGCATCGCACGACCTTCAACCAACTCAAAGACGCAAGCCTCCTGCCTTCGCCCACCGGCGTCGGGCTGGCGATCCTGCGTTTGACCCAGCGCGAGGATTACGTCCTGGGCCACGTCGCGCGCACGATCCAATCGGATCCCGCGCTGACCGGTCGGATCCTGAAGCTCGCCAACGCGAGCTCGGCCGGCCACGAGCGCGAGATCACCAGCGTCGAAGAGGCCGTGATGCACCTGTCGGTCGGCAGCGTGCGCTCGCTGGCCCTGGGCTTCACCCTGGTCAGCGCGAACCGCGTCGGCGAGAGCCTGGGATTCGACTACGACGGCTACTGGTCGCGCTCGCTGATCAACGCGGTCGCCGCGCGTTTCCTGGCCAGCGAGCGCGGCGACGTCTCGCCCGCCAGCGCCTTCACCTGCGCGCTGCTCGCGGGCATCGGACGCCTGGCCTTGGCCGCGGCCCATCCCGAGGAGTACGCCAGAGTCGTCCAGGCCAGCGGCAATCTTTCGAATGCCGAGGTCCTGGCCCTCGAGCGCCGCGAGCTCGGGCTCGACCATGCCGAGCTGGCCTCGGCGATGCTCAAGGACTGGAAGCTGCCGGAAGCGATGGTGCACGCCGTGCACGCCTTCGAGCGCGATTCGTGCCAGCTCACGCCGCCGAGCGAGAGCGCGGCGGCGATGGAGCAGGTGCTGCGCGGCGCCGCGCAACTGGGAGCCGCCTTCCTCTCGAGCGACGGTTTCCGCACGCGGCCCACGGGCGAGCTGCGCTGCGACACGGGTTTCATGTCGCGCGATCTGGTCCTGCCGCCCGCCTCGGTCGTGCGCCTGCGCAACAAGATCGTCGCGGAGTGGAAGGAGTGGTCGCGCGTGCTCGAGGTGCCGATCGCAAGCCAGACGCCCGAAGTCCTCGGCGACACCACGGTGCAGCGCGCGCACCCGGAAGCCGGCCGCCGCGGCCTGCGCATCCTCGCCGTCGACGACGATCCGGTGACCCTGAAGCTCTTGCGCCACCACCTCGCCCTCGACGGGCACGCGATCCAGCTGGCGAAGAACGGGGCCGAGGCCCTGGCGATCGCGCTCCATTCCCAGCCGCAGATGATCGTGACCGACCTGTCGATGCCCGAGATGGACGGCCTGGAGCTGTGCCGCTCGCTGCGCAGCTCGAACGTCTGCGCCGACGCCTACGTCCTGGTGGTCACGGGCCACGACGAGGAGAGTCGCATCGTCGAAGCCTTCGAAGCCGGCGCCGACGAATTCGTCAACAAGCCCTTCAACACGAACATCCTGCTCGCGCGCGTGCGCGCGGGACAGCGCATGATCGAGCTGCGCGAGCGCGTCGAGTCCGACAAGCAGGAGCTCAACCGCCAGAACGCGCAGATGCAGATCCTGAACCGCAAGCTGAACACGGCGGCGATGACCGACGTGCTGACCGACCTGCCCAACCGCCGCCACGCCCTGCGCCGGCTGGAGGAGGAGCTCGCGCGCTCGCAATCCGAGGGCTCGGCCTTGTCGGTGATCCTGCTCGACATCGACCACTTCAAGGAAGTCAACGACCGCCACGGACACGACATCGGCGACGTGGTCCTGCGCGAGGTGGCTCACACCCTGCGCGGCTGCACGCGGCGCAACGAGGAAGTCTGCAGGCTCGGCGGCGAAGAATTCCTGGTGATCGTGCCGCAGACCGGCCGCGACGCCTGCGCCCATTTCGCCGAGCGCCTGCGCATCGCCGTCCAGGAGCTGCGCATCCGAGCGGGAGATTACGTCGGCCGCGTGACGGTCAGCCTGGGAGTCGCCGGCCTCGAGGACGGGGCGCGTTCTGTCGACGAGCTGACCAAGATCGCGGACATGCGCGCCTACCTGGCCAAGGCCTCGGGGCGCAACTGCGTCGTGGCGATCGGCGGGAGCTGGGAAGCGAAGAGCGCCTGAGATACTGCCCCGCATGATTGGTACGTCAGGCGGCGGGAAACACCCTCCACTCGAGTAGCCCGGGCACGCTCCAGGGCTGCGCTTGG
>DATHET010000314.1:0-8591 GCA_035490315.1 Planctomycetota bacterium | reverse complement strand
CGCGGAACCGGGGCCGAACGACTCCGGACGAATTCACCTGACTCCGTACTCGACTGCGGACGCTCACGCGACTCCGGACTGGGAACGCCCCCTTAAGCCCGAGCCAATTCCCGTCGATACCCCCGACGAGCACGTGCTTCCCCGCCCGCGCCTCCGGCCCCTCGTCGACTTCCCCACTCCATGGACCTTTCGACCATCCTCGGTTTCGCGCTCGGATTCGGACTGATCGTCTGGTCCATGATGCACGGAGGCGGTCTGTCGGGGTTGGCTCTCTTCGTCCACCCTCCGGCCTTCGCGGTCGTGTTCGGCGGCAGCCTCGCGGCGGTGATGATCCACTTCCGCGCGGAAGACGTGAAGATGCTCTTCAAGGTCATCCTGCGCGCCTTCCTCTATCCGATCCCGTCGCCGACCAAGGAGATCGATCGGATCATCGAGTACACGAACCTCGCGCGCAAAGAGGGCCTGCTCGCCCTGGAGTCCAAGCTGCGCGAGGTCGACGACAAGTTTTTTGCCAAGGGCATCCAGCTCGTCATCGACGGCTTCTCGGCGGACACCGTGCGCGAAATCCTCGAGGTCGACGCCGAGGTCGAAAAACAACGCCACGCCAGCGGCAAGAAAATGCTGGAGCAGTTCGGCACCTTCGCGCCGGCCTTCGGAATGGTCGAGACGCTGATCGGTCTGGTGCAGATGCTCTCCAACCTGTCCGACCCGTCGAAGATCGGCGCGGGCATGGCCGGCGCGCTGGTCGGAACTTTCTACGGCGCCCTCGCCGCGAACCTGATCTTCCTGCCGATGGCGGGCAAGCTCGACGTCCGCGCCAAGCAGGAGTATCTGCTGCGCGAGCTGATGATCGCCGGGATCATCGCCATCCAGTCCGGCGAGAAGCCGCAGCTGATCAAGGAGAAGCTCAAGGGCTTCATGCCGCCCGCGATGCGCGAGGCCGTGAAGAGCTGACACTCCCGTGGCCAAGAAACCCCCGGAACCGGAGGCTGGTAGCGAAGGCTGGCTGGTCAGTTACTGCGACATGATCTCCCTGCTGGTCACGTTCTTCCTGATGATGATGACCTTCTCGACCTCGTCGAAAGGCGACGTCAAGAGCGCCGGCGTCGGCATGTTGAAGGGACGCGGCGGCGTGTTTCCGAACCTGACCGGCTATCCGGCCGGCGACGCTCCGGCGGAGAAGATCCTCAACGAAATCGCCGACGCGATCGAAGGCCAGCGCGGAGTCGGCGGCCTGGAGAATGCGATCGCGCTCAGCCCGGAAATCGACGGGATCACGATCCAGTTCAGCGAGGAATGCTCCTTCGCGCCTGGCTCGGCCGAGCTCACGCCGGCCCTGCGCCAACGGCTCGAGAACGTGGGCAAGGCAGTCCAGACCTACACGCACCTGATCGTCGTCGAGGGCCACACCGATGATCGCTTTCGACCGACGCGCGATTACCCCGACGCGGAAGCGATGAGCGCTGCCCGCGCTGTCGCCGCCGCGCGCGTGCTGCTCGACGCGGGCCGCGTCCCCCCGGATCTCCTGCAGATCGCCGGACGCGGCAGCGAAAAGCCGCGCCGTCCGAACGACAGCGCCCTGGACCGGATCTGGAATCGCCGCGTCGAAGTGCGGCTGATCTCGCTCGCTTCCCGCGCCAGCAACGCGAACTTCGGCCGTTAGAGCACGACGCGATGTCCACCTCCACCGAACACGCACCGACTGCGCCGACCGCAACAGGCGCGCCGACTGCAGCGGGCGCGACCGCGAAACCCGCGGGCGAAGCCCATGGTCCGGCGGCTGCCGACAAGCACGCGCCGGCAGCGGCTCACGGCGGCGGCGCCGGCCATGGCGCGCACGGCGCCCACAAGAAGCACAAGGAGCACGATCACCCCCACCACGGCCCGCCGCCTTGGCTGATCTCCTTCGGCGACATGATGACCCTGTTCCTGTGCTTCTTCATCATCCTGGTGACCATGGCGCCGACCCAGGACGCGGGTCTGACCGCCGCGGGACTCGGGCCCTTCGTCGTCGCGCTGGAGAGCGGAGGCATGGACAGCGCCCTGCCCGGCGAGCGCCAGCTGCAGCGCGTCAACATGTACCGCGAGCGCTTCGGGCTCGAGCCCCTGTCCGACGACCAGTACAAGGATGGGCGGCTCGAGGTGCGCGACTCGCAGGAGATCTCGCAGCTCCTGAAGACCTCGCTGCGTCCCTTCGCCGAGATGCGCCAGCCCTTGATCGCGCGCTTCGAGACGGATTCCGCCGAGCTCTCCACGGCCGCGAAGACCTACCTCGACGCGCTGGCGGAGACACTGCGCCCCGGCTACGGGCAGCTGCTCCTGCTCGAGGGCCACGCGCTCGACGCGGGACCGCACTTCCAGAACTCGAATGCGTGGCTCGCCGTCGCGCGCTCGCAAAACGTCAAGCATTACCTCGTCGAAAAACACGGCTTCGTGCCGCAACGCCTCGAAGCCCGCGCCTGGGCGACCGAGGTCGCAGCGGCGCAAGGCGAGCACCGGAGCGTCGACGCGCGCCTGGTCGAGCCCCGCCGCGATTCCTAGCAACTAGAGAGCACTTCCCATGGCCGACAAGAAAGACACCAAAGAAACCAAGGGCGCCAAGGACGGCAAGGAAGCCGCCGCCGAAGCGCCGGCTGCGCCGTCGACGAAGAAATCCATGCTGGTCGGCGCGGGCAGCGCGATCGCCGTGCTGGCCCTCGCCTTCGTCGCCTCCCTGATGGCCGTGCCCAAGAAGGTCCACATCCCGCACCTCGAAGGTCCCTTCGTGGCCAAGCTCTCCAAGGAGCCGCTGCAAAAGAATCTCGCGCCCGCGGGCGGCAAGCGCTACGTCGCGATGCTGGTTCAGGCCGAGTACTACGCCTATTCCGAAGCCTATGTCCAAGGACGGCTCGGCGGCGGAGGCGCGGGCGGCGAGCACGCGGCTCCCGGCAAGGGCGAGGACCAGCTGTACCTCGCGATGCTCAAGGACGCGCTGCTCACCGCCATGGGCACGAAGACGCCCGAGCAGATCACCGACGCGGCGATGGTCGACGTGTTCCTCGAAGAGGTTCGCGAAGCGGTCGATCCCGTGCTCTTCCCCGTCTACGTCGGCGAGTCGATGACTCCCTACCAGCCCGATCCCAAGTCGGGCCTGAAAGTCGGCGAGGACAACATGCGCGCGACTCTGCGCGGACTCCTGCACGAGCACGCGCTCAAGATCGACGGCGCGGGGATGACCATCGCCCTCGACGCCGGATCCGCCATTCCGTTCACGGAGCACGATTCGAACCTCAAGGTGATCAGCCAGACGGGCGAGTACGTGTTCTTGGACTGCACCGGTTTCGAGCATGGCTTCACAGGCTCCGTGCCCGTGGGCGTCCCCGGCCGCGTGCGCCGCATTTTCAAGGATTCCCTGATCGTCCAGTAGGACGGAACGCGTGAAGAGCCCGCTGCTACCCGAAGAGCTCGAGGCGGTCCTCGCCGCGGTTGCGCACAAGAGCGCGCCGCAGCCAGGATCCGTCGCGCCGCGTGACTTCGCGCGACCCCAGCGCCTGTCCGGCGACGAGCGCACGGAATTGCGCGAGCGTCTGATGCGCGTCCTGCCTTCGCTCGAGCGCGAGCTGTCCAATGTATTGCGTTCGCGCGCGCGCGTCAGTCTCTCCGACGTCGACGAGATCGACGCCGGCGCCGCGATCGCGCAGCTGCGTCCGCCGATGGCCGTGGCACCCTTCCAGGTCGCTGGCCAGCCCTGCTGGCTGGTCTGGGAAAGCGTGGCCGCCGTGGCTGCCCTCGAGCTGGCCCTCGGCGCGCCGGAAGCGAAGAGCGGCGAGCCGCGCAAGCTGACCTCCGTCGAAGGCATGCTGTTCAAGCGTGTCGCCAGCAGCGTGCTGCGCGAGCTCGGCCCCGTGCTCGACTTCACGCCGGAAGGATTGCGCGTCGCGAGCCTGCTCGAGGAGCTGGGCAGCCCGCGCGACGGCGGCGCGCAGTTCGATCCGCGGCGTCTGCTCCTGCTGCTCGAGCTCGAAGTGCCGACCGGCACCAGCGCCCTGCGCCTGTACCTCCCGCCGCCGCGCGGCGACGCGAAATCAAACAACGGTGCTCGCACGCCGGCGATGAAGCTCCCCGAGCACCTGCACCTCGTCCCCGTGTCGATCTCCGCGCGCCTGGGCGCCGCGGACCTGCCACTCGCGGATCTGCTCGCCCTCGAGGTCGGCGACGTGATCCCCCTGGGCGTGAGCTCCAGCGCGCCGCTGGAAATCTGGGCCGAAGACCTGCCCTGGGCCCAGGCCATCCTCGGCGCGTCGGCGGGACGGCTCGCCCTGCGACTCCACTCCGGGCGGCGAACAGACGATCAAACCTGAGCAGAGGTCTTCCAGCATGAGCGATGCACAAGAATCGGGGGCGGGCCAAGGAGTTGCCGTGTCCAAGGCCGAGCTCGAGGAGCTCGACCAGACCAAGATCCAGGGCGATCCCCTCGGTCTCGCGCAGCTGCTCGACGTCGCCGTGCGAGTCACCGTCGAGGTCGGCCGCGCGCGGATGACCCTCGCGGAACTGGTGCAGCTCGCTCCGGGTTCCCTGATCACCCTCGATCGCGAGACCCACGAGCCCGTCGACATCCTGGTCAACGGCAAGCTCGTCGCACGCGGCGAGATCGTCACCATCGATCAAAGCTACGGCGTGCGCATCACCGCCGTTTCGAAATCGTCGTAGTCCGCGCACGCGACTCGCAACGCGGCCGCGTCTGCCGAGTCGGTGCTCAAGGTCCAGGAGCAGCCCTGGGACGTGCCCGGGCTGCTGGAGTGGAGGGTATTCTCCGCCTGCTAAAGCACAGCGATGCGGGGCAGTATCCTGCGCGCTCAGAATCCGAATGGCGCGGAGACGGCTTCGCTGCCCTTCTGGAAACGCTCTGGCGAGAAGAACTCCGCGTCGAAGGCGGTCAAGGGCTCATCGAAAATCAGCTGCGCGAGTCCTTCGCCCACCGAAGGCGCCAGCTTGAAACCGTGGCCGCTGAATCCGGCGGCGATGTACAGGCCCTCGATCCCTGGCACGGCGCCGAGGATCGGTTGCGAGTCCGGCGTCAGCGTGTACCACGCGGCCTGGGCTTCCTGATCGGCGCGCGTGCGGTAGACCGGCATGCGCTGCTCCAGCTGGCCGCGCGCCCAGTGCGTGAATTCCGGATCGACGCGTTCATCGAGCGTGTCTGGGTCGACGAGCTTCGCGTCGCCGTCGTAGTCGATCGCGCCGATGCGCGTGCGCTCCCGGGACGGCTCGCAGCGCGTGTAGTAGCCGAGCTCCATGTCGAGCAGCACCGGATGCGCGGCCGTCTGGCTCGCGTCCTTCATCGGAGCGTCGAGGAAGTGCTGCCTCGGTCGGACGACTTCCAAGGGCATGTCGCAGCCCAGGGCCTCGAGCAGGGGCCGCGTCCACGGACCAGCGGCGAGCACGATGGCCATGGCATCCACGCGACCTTGATCGGTCTCGACCGCGACGGCGCGTCCGGCTTCGACGACCACCCCGCGCACCGGAGCGCCGAGCTGCGTCTTCGCGCCGCGCTCGCGCGCCAGGTCAGCGAAGGCATCGACCGTGAGCAAGGGATCGCAGAATCCGCCTCCGGGCTCGTAGGCCGCGATCGCTTGATCGTCGACTTCGATCCCGGGCACGAGCTCGCGAATCTCGCGCGCCTCGACGATGCGCGTGTCGATGCCCAGGCGTTGTTGCATCGCGACGTTGACGCGCACGCGCAGGATCAGCTCGGGCGCGCGCGGTCCGGCGATCGTCAGCACGCCGCAGCGCTGGAAGCCGATCGCACGGCCGGTGCGCTGCTCGAGGTTGGAATATTCGGCCAGCGAGTCGCGCGCCATCGCCGCGACGACTGGGCTGGAATAATGTTGCCGTAGGACGGCGCCCGAGCGGCCCGAGGAACCGGCGGCGAGCTCGCGGCGCTCGAAGAGCACCACGGGGAGATCCGAGGGTGCTCCCCGTCGAGCGCAAGCCCAGGCAGTGCGCACGCCCATCACTCCCCCGCCGATGATCGCTACCCGAGCTTTCACGCGGCCATCATGCGGAGCAGCGGAGGAAAGAAAGAGCCCCACCCGGCCTCAGGTTCGGATGGGGCTCCCTGGGATTGAACCCAAGAGCAAGTCCGCGGTCCCAGGGCTCGCGAGGGGGATGGAGCCAGAGGAACCGCTCAGGATGGACGTTGCTCTGACGCCAACTCCGCGCAGCCGCCCCTGGCCGGGGCAGGAAAGTGGGCGTCGGGACCTGGTTCGGGAGAGCCGAGGACCTCGAGGCTCCGCGGGCTACGATTCCCGGCCATGATTCCCCCGCGCAAGACACGCACGATCTCGGTCCGAGGGCTCCTCATCGGCGGCGACGCGCCGATCGCCGTCCAGAGCATGGCGGCCACCCGCACCCAGGACATCCCCGCCACCCTGCGCCAGGTCAGGATCCTCGAGGCCGCGGGAGCGGACCTGATCCGGATCGCGGTCGACAGCCAGGCGGACGTCGATGCCCTGACCCTGATCCGCGCCCAGACCAGCGCACGGCTGTCAGTGGATCTGCAGGAGAACTACCGCCTGGCCGAGAAGGTCGCGCCCTTCGTCGACAAGCTGCGCTACAACCCCGGCCACCTGCACCACCACGAGAAGCAGAAGTCCACGCGCGAAAAAGTGGCCTACCTCGTCGACGTCGCCAAGCGCCACGGGCTCGCGCTGCGCATCGGAGTCAACGCCGGCTCGATCGCGCCTGAGTACAAGGATCGATTCCCGGACGACCATGTCGCCGCGATCGCCCAGTGCGCGATCGATCACTGCGAGCTGATCGACGAGTCCGGATTCAAGGACTACCTGATCTCGATCAAGGACTCCGATCCGCGCCTGGTGGTCGACGCCAATGTGCGTTTCGCCACCGCGCGGCCCGACGTGCCCGTGCACCTGGGCGTCACCGAAGCGGGCATGCCTCCCGAAGGCATCATCAAGACCCGCATCGCCTTCGAGCAGCTGCTCTCGCGCGGAATCGGTGACACCCTGCGCGTCTCGCTGACCCTGCCCTTCGACGACAAGGGCAAGGAGATCAGCGTCGGCCGCGAGCTGATCAGCGACATCGAGCACGGCCGCTTCCGCTCGGTGCCGCCGAACTTCTTCCACGGCCTCAACATCATCGCCTGCCCCTCCTGCTCGCGGGTCGAGAACGAGAAGTTCATCGAGCTGGCGGAGGAAGTGCGCCGCTTGACCGCCTACGCCAAGGACCACGACCTGACCATCGCGATCATGGGTTGCCGGGTGAACGGACCTGGTGAGACCGACGACGCGGATCTCGGCCTGTGGTGCGGCCCCAACTTCGTGAACCTCAAGCGCGGCGAGCTCGACCTCGGCGCCTATCGCTACGACCAGATCCTGCCGAGGCTGCGCCAGGAGCTGGACCAGTTGATCGCCGGGTGAAAAAGCCGAGGAGCCCCACCGTTCACGCGATGAGGCCCCTCGGGAAGTCTTAGAGCGTTCCCGCTTTCAGCGGGCTGCCCTCTTGGATCAGGCGGCTATCAGTTGCGGGCGATCGTCACGCAGTCGAGCGTGGTGTGCCACTTGCCGTCGTTCGTCTTGAAGTACAGAGCGAACTTGACCGTGCTGCCCGTGCCTTCGGTGTTCAGCGACAAATTCGAGATCACCGAGGGCAGGGAGGCCGTGACCACGATGTCGAGCTGGCTGTCCTTCAGGCCGTCGCAATCGCAGGGATTGCCGATCGACGGGCGACCGACGTCCTTGACGACCTTCGACATGCGCTGGACGACGGTGCCAGTGTTGTCCTGGCGAACGAGGACCATCGAGGACTGGTTGATGTTCGAGACGGAGTAGCCCGTCCGACCGAAGATCACCGCCGTGAACAGACCGCTGTCCGCGTTGACATCGATCGCGTTCGGGCAGGAGCCCTGGATCGCGTCCAGGTAGAACGTCTGCAAGGTGTTGCCCGGGCTGAGCAGGGTGATGATCTGCTGGCAGGACGACTGGAATCCGCACTGGTCGACGGCCACCCAGGTGCGGGTGGTCACCGACTCCGGATCACCAGGCTGCGTGCCGGGAACGATCACGTCGCTGAAGCTGATGATCACATTCGGATCACAGTCCGACGCCGTCGCAAACCCGGTCAGGGCCGGATTGGTCTGTCCGCCGGCGGGGCCGTTCGTCCAGATTTCAATCACGTCCGGCGGGCAGGAGATCACCGGAGCCTGGGTGTCCTGGATGGTGACCGTCGAGTTGCAGTGCACGGTCTGACCGCCCGAGGTGACGCGGCAGGCGAAGATGCAGGACGACACGCACAGACCGGTCATGTCCACCACGAAGGTGGGCGTCGGGCTGGTCGGGTCGAGGAAGAAGGCGTTGGGGCACTCCTCGAACCAGAAGAAGGTCACCGGCGTGCCGTCAGGGTCGAAGGAGGCGGTTCCGTCGAGTTGGACCTGAGTGATCGGGCCCGTGCACTCGAAGGTGTAGGGTCCACCGTTGTTGCAGACAGGCAGCGCATCCGTTTGTGCGAGCGCGGTTGACGACGTGACGAAAAGAGCGGCAGCGAGCAGGCCGCCGGAAACGAGGGGGTTGAGACGCATGGTCAGGGGTACTCCG
>DATHET010000313.1:0-23340 GCA_035490315.1 Planctomycetota bacterium | reverse complement strand
CCCGGCCCTTGGGCCGGGCAGTGTCCTGTTCCCTCGGTCCGAGTACGTACTTCGGAAACAGGACACTAGGTGCCGCGCCACGACCTGGTGATCATCGGCGCGGGTCCCGGAGGCTACATGGCCGCCTTGCGCGCGGCACAGCTCGGCCTCGACGTCGCCTGCATCGAGAAGGAGCCGCGGCTGGGCGGGACCTGCCTGCGCATCGGCTGCATTCCGTCGAAGGCGCTGCTCGAGTCGAGCGATCTGTACCACGAGGCGAAGACGCGTTTCGCGAACCACGGCATCGTGCTGAAGTCGGTCGAGCTCGATCTCGCGCAGATGCACAAGCGCAAGGACGAGACGGTCGACGGGCTCACCCGCGGAGTCGCGGGCTTGTTCAAGAAGAACAAGGTCGCGCGCTACGAGGGCAGCGCCAAGCTGCTCGGCCCCGGCTCGGTCAGCGTCGCGACGGCGCAGGGAGAGCTGAGCCTCGAGTGCAAGCACGTGATCCTGGCCACCGGCTCGCTCAGCTCGGAGCTCAAGGGCGTCGAGCTCGATCTCGATCGCATCGGGACCAGCACCGAGGCCCTCGCCTGGACGACGGTTCCGAAACATCTGGTCGTGATCGGCGCCGGCGTGATCGGCCTCGAGCTCGGATCGGTGTGGGCGCGCCTGGGGGCCAAGGTCACGGTGCTCGAGTACCTCGATCGCATCCTGCCCGGGATGGACAGCGAGCTCGCGAAGGAAGCCCAGCGCTGCTTCGAGAAGCAGGGCATCACCTTCCTGCTCAAGTCGCGAGTCACCGGCGCGCGCGCGACCAAGAAGTCCGCGATCGTCTCGGCGGGAGGCCGCGAGCCGATCGAGTGCGACAGAGTCCTGCTGGCCGTCGGACGCCGTCCGAACACCGAAGGGCTGGGCCTCGAAGCGACCGGCGTCGCGCTGGACAAGCGCGGCGTGGTGATCGTCGACGAGCGCTTCGCGACGAATCTGCCCGGCGTGTTCGCGATCGGCGATCTGATCCGCGGGCCGATGCTCGCGCACAAGGCCGAGGAGGAAGGCGTCGCCTGCGTCGAGCGCATCGTGACTGGCCACGGGCACGTCAATTACAACGCAATTCCGAACGTGGTGTACACCGCGCCCGAGATCGCCTCGGTCGGCAGCACGGAAGAGGAGCTGACCCAGGCCGCCGTCCCCTACCGCAAGGGTTTCTTCCCCTTCCAGGCCAACGCCCGGGCCAAGGCCCTCGGCCACACCGAGGGTCGGGTGAAGATCCTGGCGCATCGCGACACGGATCGCGTGCTCGGAGTGCACATCCTCGGGCCGCGCGCGGGCGATCTGATCGCCGAGTGCACCGCGGCGATCGAGTTCGGAGCTTCGAGCGAGGACATCGCGCGCACCTGCCACGCCCACCCGACCCTGGCCGAAGCCGTGAAGGAAGCCGCCCTGGCGGTCGACGGTCGCGCGCTGAACATCTGATGCCGCGCGCGAGGCCGCGGAGAGTCGCGCACAGAGGCGAGCCGAGGCTCACGGTCGCGATCGTCACGCCCGCGCCGCGCGGATCGCTTTCGGGCAATCGGATCAGCGCGCTGCGCTACGCGCGGATCTTTCGGGCGCTCGGGGCCAGGGTGCGTGTGCTTGAAGCCTGGGACGAGAAAGGCGCGGATCTGCTGGTCGTGCTGCACGCGCGGCGAGGCGCGCGCTCGGTGCTGGAGGCGCGCTCGCAATTGCCGGAGCTGCCGATCGTCGTCGTGCTGACGGGAACGGACGTGTACCGCAGCCGCGGCCCGGGCGGGAACATGGAGCGAGCGCTCGAGGCCGCGGACGCGATCGTCGGCTTGCAGTCCGACAGCGTGAACAGCCTTCCGCGCAACTTGCGGCGCAAGGCGCGCACGATCCTGCAGTCCTACGATGGACCGCGGCCGGCGCGGAGCGTCGCGCGCTCGCGCTTCGATGTGCTCGTGCTCGGGCATCTTCGGCCGGAGAAGGATCCGTTCCGGGCGGCGATGGCGGCGCGTCGACTGCCGCCGGAGTCGCGGCTTCGAGTCCTGCACGCGGGCAAGGCGCTCAGCGCCGCCATGGCTCGCCGCGCCGCGCGCGAGTCCGCGAGCAATCCGCGCTACCAGTGGCTGGGCGAGCTGTCGCGGGCCAAGGCCCTCGCGAAGCTCGCGTCCGCGCGCGCCCTGGTGCATACGTCGCGGTTCGAGGGCGGTCCGGGGGTGTTCAGCGAGGCGCTGGCCCTCGGCGTTCCGATCCTGTCCTCGCGCATCGGGGCATCGGAGTCGATCTTCGGCGCGCGTCACCCCGGTCTGTTCCGCTACGGCAGCACGGCGGAGCTCGAGGCGCTGATGCGGCGCATCGAGGTCGAGCCGCGGTTCCTGGCGCGGCTCGCCGCGTGGAGCCGCAGACTCGCGCCGCGGGTTGCGCCCGGGCGCGAGCTGCGCGCGTGGCGGCGCTTGCTCGGCGCTCTCGGCCTGTCCGCGCGGCGCTAACTCGTCGCGAGTGAGTCCTGGAAGTCGATCTTCACGTCGTGGAGGGCGAGCTCCTCGAAGTACAGGCGGGGCGGCACGCTGGTTTCCAGGGGCACGGCGCCGGGAGGAACTTCGCCGCGCGCCTGGAGGTGGGCGACGAGCGCGGCGGGGAAGGCGGTGCCGCGTTCCATGGCGCTGAAGCCGGTCAGGGGATCGCGGCGATCGCGCAGGTCGTAGGTCAAGCGGCGCGGGGAGCCGCGCTGCTCGCCGTCGACGATCACGCGCAGCAGGACGAGATCGTCGACTTCTGGAAAGGCGAGACATTCCTCGAAGAGCGCGCGCAGCGTGGCGCGCGGCTCGATTTTCCTTCCGTCGCGCAGCAGCAGCTCGGGCTCGAAGGCACCCAGGCCGAACAAGGCGCGCAGGATGGCCCAATGTCCGGGCCAGCGCAGGGTCTTGTACTCGTAGCGCTCGAGGCGGCCGCGCCAGGACGTGGGGCAGGTGCTCGTGCCGCCGGAAGTCACCGCGGCTTCCAGGCGCCCGATCGGCTCGGGGAAGATCAGTTCCTCGACTTCGCTCAAGGCCGGCACGTCGACCCGCTGGCCGCCGCGCAGGTATTCGCCGACGCCGGAGTACTCGTTGATCAACCCCTCGAAGCTGAACAGCAGCTTGTAGGCCAGCGGACCGACTGGCCGCTCGGGGATGCCGCCGCAGAAAATCCGCACCGAGCGCGCGTGCTCCAGCGTCGCGACGCCGTGGGCCGCGAGGTGGTTGCCGAGTCCCGGAGCCAGGCCGCAATCGGGCACCAGGCTCACGCCCTTGGCTCGCGCGCGCGCGTCGAGCGTGAGCTCGCGGCGCACGATGTCCGTGTTGCCCCCGAGGTCACAAAATGAAACTCCGCTGTCGATGGAAGCCTCGGCCAGCAGGGCATTGAAGCGGTAAGGCGCCGCCGAGATCGCCACCTTGGACCCGCGCAGGGCCTCGCGGACCGAGGGCCCCAGCGCAACGTCGCGGCTCATCGGCGCAACGTCGCAGCTCATCGGCGCGAACTCGCACTTCGACTTCGGCAGCAGGCTCCGCAACCGCTCGCTCGCGCGCTGCGCGACGGCCGCGTCCTGGTCGGCCAGGACCACGCGCCGGGCTTCGCCGCGAAGCGCGAGATCGTAGGCGAGAGCGACGCCCTGACGGCCGGCGCCGAACACGGTGTAGCTGTACCGCATGGGGAGAAGATACACGCCTCGACATCGAGCACCTCATTCGGCCTTGTCCGTGGCGACCAGGCGTCCGCCGGAAAACTGCGAGAGGGTCTGCCAGCGCCGGATGGCGTAGGAAGGCGCGTCGACGAGCACGGTGTCGAAGGCGACGCGCCGGAATCGGTTGCGCTCGAGCAGCAGAGCCACGATCAGATCGAGGTTCGAGTGGAACCCGCCGGTCGGAATGCCGTCGGTCAGGGTGAGCAGCGTGTCGACCTCGGGATCCAGGAGGGCGAAAACCGCCGCGTCGAAGAAGTTCCCGCGCCCGTGGGCCTGACACTTCTCGAAGTCCGCGATGGCCGTGCGCACGTTGGCCGGGTTGGCGGGCACGAGCTTGGGACGCCAGGGCAGGATCTCGTTGGTGAAGGGCACGATGTTGAACTCGGTCGCCGGCGTCAGGCGCTCGAGCGTGGCTCGCAAGCGCGCGTCGACCAGCTCCTTGGGCAGCCTTCCGTCGGGCATCGGCGTCCACATCGACCCGGAGAAGTCGATCGCGAAGCAGATGTGGGCCGAGACCAGCGGGAGCCCGACGAAGCTGACCTGCGCGCTGGTGCGGCCTTCGCCGCCAGCGCCGCCGGCGGGAGTTCCACCGCGCTGCTCGCCGGACTCGGAGTCGCGTCCGGGGATCAAGGTCGGCTGCCAGTCGGCGGGCAATTGCGCCGCCCAGTCGCGCCAGGGTCGCGGATCGTCGCGGTGCTTGAACCCGGACAGGCGCTGCAGCGAAGCCACGAGCTCGTGGCGCGCCCGCGCCGCATTCTCGGTGTCGAAGGCCGCGATCAAGGCGTTGACCGCGGGCTTGCAGGACAGGATCTCGAGGGTCTCGATCCGCGCCAGGCGCACCTCGAGCCTCGGATCGAGCGCGAAGGCGCGCATCAGAGAGATCGAGCTGGCAGCCGGCAGGGAACGCGCCGCCATGGCGGTTGCGCAGCGCACACGAGGATCGCGGTCTTCCGCGCAACGCGCCAGGAAGGCCGTGAAGTCTTCCGGCGCGGCCAAGGGACTGCCGGACGCTGCGCGCGCCGCGATGGCCGCCCGTGCGCAGATCGCTTCAGCGCGAACTCCGGCGTCGCGGTGGGTCCGGCCGGCGTGCTCCAGAGTCGACACGCCGCGCTCCAGATCTCCGACCAGGTGTCGCGCGCTGGCCAGTCGCTCGATCGACCACAAGGCGAGGCGCGCGACCTCCGGCTCGCGGTCATCGACCATGCGCAGGAGCGGGGCGACCTCGACGTCGCAAGTCATCCGCCCGAAGGCTTCCGCGATCCTCAGGCGAACCGCGGCGTCGCGGTGCCCGAGGCCTGCCTTCCCAGCTAGCTCCGCGAGGATGACTGGATCGTTTGCGCGCGCGAAGACCAGCTGGGCATCGTCGCCGACTTCGGATTCAGGATCGCTCAGCGCAACGAAGGCCTGACGCCAGGCCTTGGCCGAGCCCAGGGCCACCAGAGACTTCAAAGCGCGTTTTCGATCCGCGGCCTTCTCCGAACCGAGTCCGCGCGCGAGCTCGAGCACGGGATCCTCGAGCACTGCATCGGTGGAAGGGGCGGACGGCGCGGCGTGAAGCGCATCGCAAGTCCCCATCGCCGGGCCACACCCCAGCCCGGCGAAGACCAGCCATCTCAGGAGTAGGAAAGGAGGCAACACCAGGATGCACTTCGACGCCACGCCGAGCGCCACAGGTACGACCTGGCCACGCGGCCCTGACGGCCCGAATTCCTGGAAAAACTTCTGGAGCTACTTCGCGCGCCGCAACACGGCCCAACGCTCGGGCCAGGATCGCCGCGCGATTCCCTGGCGCACCGGCTCGTCGACCGCGATCGCGGTGGGCTCGCCCAGGGCGCTGACCATGTCCGCCGGCGTCATCCCATAAGGAGGCCCGCCGTCGCTCGCAGGCTTGCCCACGGGAAACACCAGGGCGCACAGGCTGCCGCCCGGCGCGAGGGAACGCCGGACCAGCTCGCCCCAGCGGCCGCGCAGGCTCGGGTCGATCGCGCAGAAGAAGGTGTGCTCGAAGAACAGATCGCAGGCGCGGTCGGGCGAATGCTCGAGGGCGTTCTCGATCAAGAGTCTGCCCCCGAGAGCTTCCAGCTCGCGGCCCAGCTCCCCCGCCGTCGGATCGACGAAATCGATCGCCGTCACCAGCCAGCCGGCGCGCGCCAGGGCCAGGGCGTCATGCCCGCGACCGCAGCCGGGAACCAGGGCGCGGCGATGGGCCGCATCCGCCGGCACCAGGCCCTCGGCGATGCGCATCACCAGCTCGGGATGCGGCGCGCCGAGGTCCCAAGGCGAATCGCCGCTCACGTAGCGCGCCGACCATTCCTCCGCGGACAGGGTCATCGGGCTGCGGGGAGCTTCGCGGCCCGCGCCTCGTCGACCGCGCGCCACATGTACCAGGAAGCGACGCTGCGGAATGGACGCCAGCGCCGCGCATGCAGCTCGAGCGCGCGCTCGGTCGGCATCGCGCGCCGCTTCATCAGGACCATGAAGCCGTTCTTGACGCCGAAATCGCCGACGGGGAGCACGTCGGGCCGGCCGAGCCAGAACATCAGCAGCATCTCGACGCTCCAGCGGCCGATGCCGCGCACGACGGTCAGGCGCTCGACGACTTCTTCGTCGCTCATCGCCGCGAGCTCCTCCCGATCCGGAATCTCTCCGGCGACGGAGCGCTGAGCGAGATCGCGGGCCGCGGCCACCTTGGCTCGCGAGAGCCCCGCGCCGCGCAAGGCGGTCTCTTCGATCGCGAGCAGTGCGCGCGGATCGATGCGCTTGCCCGGCAGCAGCTCGACCACCCGTCCGTGGATCGTCGATGCAGCCTTGCCGTTCAATTGCTGGTACACGATCGTGCGCAGCAGGGCTTCGAAGGTCGAAGTGTAGGGCGAGAGCTCCAGGCTGAAGGGCACGCGATCGATCAAGGCCGCGAGCTGCGCATCGCTCTGGCGCAGATGCGACAGAGCGAGCTCGGCATCGAAGCCCAGGCTCTTCGGCGCCCGCCGCGCGGTCTTCGTCGCTCGAGCCACGATCGTCCTGCTCTTCGGCGTCGCTAGCAGTTTTGCCGCAGGCGCGGACTCGGCGCGCAGGAGCCGCGCTTTGAGCTCGATCCCGCCCGCGGCGGAGAATCCACCGAGTCGATCGCCCGCGGCAAGCACGCGGTGGCAAGGCACGACCAGCGGCCAGGGATTGCGGCGCATCGCCTGACCGACCGCGCGCGCGGCAGCGGGACTGCCGGCCTTGGCTGCCAGCTCTGCGTAGGTGCAGGTCTCCCCGGCGCGCAGCTTGCGCAAGGCCGCGTAGACACGACCGTGGAACTTCGGAACGTCGGCGACGTCCAGCGGAACGTGGTCGAGGTCCGCGGCACCACCGGCGACCAGCGCGCGCATCTCCTCGACGGCCGCCGCGACCCAGGCCGGTGCCTCGCCCGGCTTGGAGCCCGCTCGCGCCGCGATGCGCGCCGCTGTCTTCGCGCGAGTCTTCTCGGGCAGCTGGACTCCGATCAAACCGCGCTCGCTCCAGGCCACACCCAGGGCTCCGATCTTGGAATCGAAGAGGGTGTGCGAGCGCACTTCTGTTTTCATGGCTTCTGATCCCCGCCCGGACGCTTCTTCCATTCCTTGACCAGCTCGTCGTAGCGCGGATCGCCGCGCAGGTTGGCCATGTCGGGATCTTCCTTGAGCAGGGTCTGATTGTCGAATCCGCGCTCGAAAGCCAGGCGCAGGGCCGCGAGGGCGCCGTCGATGTCCCCCAGGCGCGATTTGCAGCAAGCCACGTTGTAAGTCGACGCCGGCCGCATGTAATCGAGGTCGGCGGCGCGCTCGAACTCCGGCGCCGCGAGCTCGAAGCGGCCGAGGAACATGCGCGCGAAACCCAGGCGGAAGTGGGCCTCGCCGTCGTTGGGCTCCGCTTTGGCGAGCTCGTCGTAGGCCCGCTCCATCTGGATCCAGTCCTGCTTGAAGAATGACCAGCGCGCGCTGCGCCTCAGCCCCGCCTTCTGCGCTTCCGCCTGCTGCTGTGGCGAAAGCTGGATGCGCATGAACTTGAGCGTGTCCTGGATGATGTCGCGCGTGCGGAGGCTGTCGTCGGCGACATCGAAGGCGTGGCTCGCCGAAGCGTGCACGACGTAGGTCATGTCGACATTGAGCGCGGCCGCTTCCAGGGCGAAGCGATCGATGCGCGCGTTCAAGTCGGGATTGTCCACGCCGGCCTTGACGATGCACAGCGGCAGATCGGGCCGCACCGGGGGCCAGACCTCGGGCATCCCGTAGTAAAAAACCGCGCAGCGCAGATAGGGCCGCGACTGGGCCATCGCCATCGGCAAGGCCTGGCGCACATTGTCCGAGCAGGCCCACCAGGCGACGTTGGAAGCGTCGATCGAAAGCTCGGCCTGATGGCCTCTCAGATAGAGCATCAAGGACTCGAGCTCGTCCGCGGCGCGATCGGAGAGGGCCTGGTAAGTGATCGCGGCCATGCCCTCGCAGGCGACGGCGCGAGCCCAGCTGGTGTACTGCCCCCAATCCTTGAGGTCGCGGTAGCCGACGCCGTTGATGAACACGACCACCGGCAGGCGCCGCTCGGCGTGGAAGTCCGGCGGCGTGTACAGATCGAAGCTCAGCGACTGCTCGACGTCGGACCCGGGCAGATAGACGATCCCGCGCTTGACGCCGACAGCCGCGGCCTTGGGCGGCGAGTAGCGCAGGGTGCGCTCGGGCGGCTTGGATTCTTGAGCTTGGAGCGGGCCGCCGTGGACTCCCAGCAGGCCGAGCGAGGCGATGAGCAAGAGGCTAGACGTCCGCAACGAATTGCACAGCGCCTTGCGCAGGCCGGAAACACTCGGACAGTCCATGGATTTCGACACCTGTCGTACCAGAGCCCGCCGAGCCCGTCCATGCGAGGAGCCGCTGGCAACACTTCCGAAACCGGAGAAGGGCTCCAGACCGGTTCGGGCGTCCGTCGATGGACCTGGAAGGACTGACAAAGCTTTTGCGATCAGTCGCCCTGGAAAAAACTTCCCTCCATGCGCCAAAACAAACGCTCCGGTTTCACGCTGGTCGAATTGCTGATCGTCGTCGCGATCATCGCGACCATTTCCGCGATCGCGATTCCGAAACTCTCGGGTGCTCGCCTCTCGGCCAATGAATCGTGCGCGATGGCCACGCTGCGCACGATCGCGACGGCCGAGGCCCAGACGCTCGCTTCCTCGATGATCGACAGCAACGGCGACGGCTGCGGCGAGTACGCGTACTTCGCGGAGATGGCGGGGCTGAAGCCCGCGCGCATCAACGCGGCCGGATCGCCGGCGGCGGGGGTCGTGGGCATCGACGAGCTGCGTCCGAGCGCCTTGATCTCCGGCATGGGCAACGTCAACGGTGGCTGCGTGCAGCGCTCGGGCTACTTCTTCCAGCTCTGGCTGCCCGGCACGACGGTCGGCGGAGCCGTGCCTCCGATCCCGGAAGACCCGACTGGCGGCAAGGCCGGCGTTCCCTTCCCCGACGCAGCCAACTGCTCGGGCGTGTGGTGCGCCTACGCCTGGCCGGTGGTCGCGGGCCGCAGCGGCAACTCGGTGTTCTTCATGAACCAGACCGGGCAGATGCTGCAGATGTTCAACCGCGGCGCGGTGAAATACACCGGCCTGGCCGGCGGTCCGACGGGCGACGCCGTGTTCTCGGTGGCGAGCGACATCGGCTCTCCGCTGGGCATCAACGGTGTCGCGCCGGTCGACGGCAACAACTGGATTCCGTCGAAGTACTCGAACTGATCCGGCGCGGCAGCCGCGCGCGCGCGACCTACTCGACGACTTTCTTTTCCTTGGTCGACTTGACCGCCGCGCGCATCGCATCGAGGTTCGTGGGCATGGCGCGCACGAACTTCGACGTCTCGAACACGTCGAGGATGGCCTTCTGCTCCTCGACCTTGGGGTCGAGCCTGAGGAAGGCCGACATCGTGCGCAGGCCGAGCGTCGGTCCGCAATGCGTGTGGAGCATGAAGAAGCAGTCCGTGTACTCCGGCGTGACGTAGATCACCGGGGCCTTGGCCTTCTCCTCGTCCTTGGCATGTTCCCAGGTGGTGCTGGCCACGACGCCGAGATCCGCTGCTCCTGACGCGACGCTCGCGAGCACGGCCGCGTCGCTGGCGCCTGTCGCGAAGCTGGCCGGCGACTTGAAACCCTTTTCGGGATCGATGCCCACGTCCGGCCGCTCGAGGAAGAAGCGCGGCATGTAGTGCCCGGTCGTCGAGGTCTTCGGGCCGAAGCTGAAGGTGAGCGTCGCGAACTTCGGCTTCAGTGCAGCCAGCGGAGCCAGCGCGGCCAGCGGCGCCTTCGGGTCCACCGCCGGCGCCTTGCGCTCTTCGATGATCTTGAATGTGCCGGCGTCGACCAGCTTCTTGCTCGCGATGAAGTAGCTGGTGACCTTGACGTCCTGCTCCCGCGCGAACAGCGGCTGGCAGTGCGGCCGTCCCTTGTCGTCCGTGACACGCTGCTCGGCCAGCACTCCGGTCGCACCGTCGAGCCAGGCCAGATCGATCTTGTTCGTGGCGAAGCCGTTGACCGCGGCGGCGAAATCGTCGACCGGCACGATCTCGACCGGACGTTGGAGATCCTTCGAGAGCCACGTGCTGACGAGCTCGGACTGCTTGGCGAACTTTTCCTTGTCGACGCCGGGGATCGCGGAGATGCGCAGCGGCTGCTTGGAGTCGCGCAGGCGCTGGTTCTCGTCGGGTTCCTGAGCCGGTGCAGGCGGGGTGGCAGGCGCGGGAGCGGGAGCGGGCTTCGGCGGAGTCTGCGACGCCGGGGGCGACTGGAAGCAGGCGACTCCGAAGAGTGTCAGAGCAGCAAAGACATTCGATACGGGCAGTGTGCAGTTCATGGTGAAGGCGTGATGGAGAGGACCAGGTCGCGATTCATGGATCAAATGTGCGGCCGGGTCAAGTTGCGATGGCCGTCGGCGGTGACGAGCACGTCGTCCTCCACGCGCACGCCGCCGAACGCGGACATGCGCTCGATCAAGGGCCAGTCGAAGTGTTGCGCGAGGGCGCCCTTGCGGTAATCCCGCAGCAGCATCTCGATGAAGTACACGCCCGGCTCGATCGTGAACACCTGGTGATCCTCGACCTTGCGCGTCGTGCGCAGATAAGGATACATCGCCGGCGGAGCGAGGGTCCCGCCCTCGGGGGCCTTCTGCCGGCCCCCGACGTCGTGGACCTGGATGCCAAGGAAATGTCCGAGGCCGTGCGGGAAGAAGGGCCGCGTCAGACCGAGCTCGACGGCTTCGCGGCCTGATTTTTTCAGGACGCCGAGCCCGTGCAGCAGATTCGCGATCTCGTCATGGGCTGCAGCGTGCAACTCCAGATACGCGATTCCCGGCCGCACCCGAGCGCACAGCCGTTGCTGCAAGGCATCCACGCCTTTTACCAGCTCGTGGAACGTCGCGTCGCAGCCCTTGCGCGTCCAGGTGCGCGTGATGTCCGATCCGTAACCGAGGTACTCCGCGCCGCAATCGATCAGCAGCACGCGGCCGTCCCCCACCGTGCGTTTGCCGGTGTAGTGCAGGGTCGCGCCCTTGTGATCGAGGGCGATGATCGTGTGGTAGGGCAGCTGCTCCTCGGTGCAGCCCACCGCCGCGAGGTACTCGTTGTGGATCGCGAGCTCGCTGGCGCCTTCCTCGAAGGCCGCGAGGGCCGCGCGGTGCCCTTGGGCGCCCAGGGTCTCGGCCACTTCGATGCAGGCGACTTCGTAAGCCGTCTTGTACGCGCGCTCCCAATCCAGACGCGCCACCAGCTCGGCGGGATTGATGTCGCTCTCGGCGATGCCCGCGGCGCGCGCGAGCTCGGGCTCGTCGCCGAGATAGGCCGTTTTCCCGCGCAGAGTCAGGGCTTTCCAGGTCTTCGCGACGTCGGGAACTTCGCTGACGTCGAAGTGGCCTCGCCAGAAAGCATCCGCGAGCGGCAACTGCTCGTACCAGTAATCCTCCGGCGCATAGCGCACG
Organism: Planctomycetota bacterium; assembly: GCA_035490315.1. Classification (GTDB taxonomy): domain Bacteria; phylum Planctomycetota; class UBA1135; order UBA1135; genus JADJQU01. Next base: position 11,670 of record DATHET010000313.1, on the reverse strand, counting down.
ACCCGCGCGCGTTTGCCGCTCTGCACGTGCAGCAGATGGTGCGGCCCATCGAGCGGAAGCCAGTGCGCGAAGTGCGGCACCGAATGAAACGGCGCGTCCATGTCGTCCGCGTAGTGCGTGGAGGGCTTGCCGCTGGAGACGACGTAAGCGTCGTAACCAGCGGCTGCAAGGACGGCCTCCGCGCGGCGCTGCCGCGTGGCGACGTGGGCTGCGAAATGTTCAGCGACCATGGCGTCACTTGACTCCGTGCATGAGCTTGTTGACCAGAGGTGAAGCCACGGCCAGGAGCACGCCCAATCCAAGTGTCATCCAAAGAATCGGTGTGTACGCAGTCACGTACCCATGGAGCGCCGCTGGGCCGCCTTCGGCCGAAACATTGGCCTCACCCGCAATCTTCGAGAACAAACCCGCGCCGAAATTGGCGAGCGAGATCGACAGGAACCACGCCCCCATCACCAGTCCGGTGATTTGCGATGGGACGAGCTTCGTGACCATCGACAGGCCGACAGGCGAGATGCATAGCTCCGCCGTGGTGTGGATCAGGTACAGGCCGGTCAGGATGAACCAGGGAACTTCACCCTGAGCATCGGCACCCTGGATGCCCAGCATCAGGATCCCGAACCCGATTCCGACCTGGATCAAAGCGAGGCCAAATTTCAGCGGAATCGACGGGTTGAACTTTGCGCGCTCCAGCCAGACCCACAGCGCAGCGAAGATCGGCCCGAGCAGCACGATGAAGATCGCGTTGACCGACTGGAACCAGACGAAGGGCATGACCCATTTCCCGATGGTGAGGTCACGGATGTGATTCTTGGCGAAGAAGTTGAGCGAGTTGCCCGCCTGCTCGAAGCTGGCCCAGAAAGCGATGTTGCAGAACAGCAGGATCAAGAGGGCGAAGATCCGCTGTCGCACCGCGGTTTCGCTGCGCATCGCGAATGCCAACAGATACACCGCGATGCCGGCGCCCAGCGCGAGCAGGATGTATCCAGTGATCTCGCTCCGGCTCATCAACAGATAGATGACCGGCACGGTCAGCACACAGCCCCCGAGCACCTTGAGCGTCGTTCCGAATCCCTCGCGTCCCGCGGGCGGCAAGCCCTGACCGTGCAGGTGCTTGGCGCCGAGACCAAACACCACGATGCCGAGCAGCATCCCGATGCCGGCGAGCATGAAGCCGTAGCGATAGTCCGCGATCCCCGCCACGTACCCCTCGGTATTGGGCTCGCCGATCGGGGCAGTCCCCATCTTCGCGGAGATCCATTGGCAGGCGATCGGCGCGAGGAATGCGCCGATGTTGATGCCCATGTAGAAGATCGTGAATCCGCCATCGCGGCGAACGTCGCCCTGCTTGTAGAGCTTGCCGACGAGTGTCGAGATGTTGGGCTTGAACAGGCCGTTTCCGACAACCATCACGCCGAGACCCGCGAGAAACATCTTCTCCGAGGGGACCATCAAGACGAATTCGCCGATGGCCATCAGGATGCCGCCGAGCATGATCGAGCGCCGATAGCCCAGCACCTTGTCCGCGATCGATCCGCCGAACACACCGAGCGCATAGACCAGGGCGGTGAACGATCCGTAGTAAATGGACGCCTCCGACTGCGGCTTCGCGAACTGCTGCACCAGGTACAAGACCAGCAGCGCGCGCATCCCGTAGTAGCAGAAGCGTTCCCACAGCTCGGCGAAGAACAGAATGAACAATCCGCGCGGGTGGCCCAGCCATGTCTGGCCATCTTCGAGGTGCGCGCGGGGGGCTTCGGTTGCCATGCTTTTTCAGGTCCGTTTTCGGTTGAGCCGCTGTGGGATGGCGGCGGAAGGAAGCTCGGCGATCCTACGCGCAGCTGCGCCCCCCTGTCCCGCCCTTTTTCGAAGCCCAACCCCGGTCGTACCCTAACACGATGTCCAGTGCTCGACTTCGTCCCGCCGCGCCCGCGGATCACGGCCTCTACGCGCGGTTTTTCGCCGAGCTGGGAATGTCGGAAGGGCCGCTCGATCGCGAGCGCTGGACTGCGGAATGCGGGCCGACCAGCGTGTTCCTCGAGCGCGGCGGCACGGCGATCGGCTACGCATTCTGGAACGGCGACGGAACCGACGTCCACGTGCGCCACGTGGTCGTCGATCGCGCGGTGCGCGGCCAGGGCCATGGCCGAGTCCTGATGCTCGAGCTGGCGAAGCTGCTGCGTGCCCGCGGCGCGCGCAATTGGCGATTGAGTGTCCTGACCTCGAACACGGCCGCGATCGGGCTCTACACCGGCCTCGGTTTCGAGAAGGCCTACGAGACGCAGGTCCTGCGTCTGGAAACCAGGAGTGTCCGCCGCCTGCCCAGGAGTCCGGCGCGGACGCGCGAGGCGAGCGCGGATTCGGACTCCGAGCACGAGCAGCGATTCGACCTGCTCGCCGGCCAGCTCGCTCGCTCCCGCGGCTACAAGAGCGTGCGCGTGCTCGAATCCCGCTTGCCCGACGGCGCCGTCGTCGGCCTGGCGGTCTTCGATCCGCAGGTTCCCGGCGCCTTCCCGTTTCGCGTGAGAGGCAGCGAGCACGCGCGAGCCTTGATCGAGGCCATGCTCGAAGTTCCGGGAAACGACAAGGATTTCGTGCAGCTCGTCATCGAGGACGACCTCGCGACGGCGCAAGCGTTGGAGCGCGCCGGCGCGACGCGCACGCTCGAGATCCTGCACATGCGCGGAGCGATCCCGAAGTGAACCTGAGAGCCATTTCGAAGCTCGCGCGCAGTCTCGCGGCCGGCGCTCTCCCCCTTCTGGCGGCGAGCTGCGTCTCCGACGCTCCTCCGAAGCGCGCGTTTTTCCCGATCGAAAACCTGCGCGGCGCGATCTTCACGCCTTCGCAGGTCCAGGCTGACGCGAAGCGCACCGATCTGGGACAGGGGCCCAACGCCGTGGTGCTCGCGATCGATGAGCAAGGCTCCTACCGCGCCGCGGCCAACGCTGTGACTCTGCTGCGCGAGCGCGGCCTCGCCGTCGGGTATTGGATCGAGCTAAGCCCTGAGGATCCCGAGGCGGAGCTCGAGCGCCTTCGCGATTTGCTGCAGAACCGTCCGGAAGCAGACGCGATCTTTCTCGCCGGATTGCAGGGCGAGCCGGCGGCTTGCGGATGCGGCAGCTTCGAATGCTGCGGGCGCCACGACAAAACAGAGCAGCCCGACGCGAGCTCGGCCGCGCGCTTCATCGCCTCCGTCCCTGCCTTCGCGCGCGGAGCGATCGTCGTGCCGGTCTGGCTCGACGGCTGCGCGCCGCATTCCGTCGAATGCGCGAGACGGGATTGCCAGGACCCGGCCTGCGAGCAGCGGGCGACCCTCGCCTGGAACGCGCTGCTCGCCGATTCGGCACGCGTCGCGCTGCAGCTGCGACCCGCGCCGCTCGCGAAGCAAGCAGGCGTGGACTCGAGCGCCGCGCTTGCGGCTCGATTGCGAGTCTGGATGGGAATTCAGCCCCTGCCTCTTTCCGCGGCCCAAACTCCTGCAACGACCATCATCGCAGTGCTTTCCTCCGCCGAGCTGGGTCCCGACGAACTGGCCCGCGCCATCGCCGGCGTGCGTCTCGTGCGGCGCACGGGCCTGCTGATCGATTATCGGCCGTAGCTCCGGGCCCGAAGTGCGGCGAAAAGACCCGACCGCGAAAAAAACGCCGTGGGGAGAGCGATCCGCCCCTCTGGAGTTACCTTCGAATCTGTCGGAGTACCCATCTCGGGCGATCGGTCCAAGCAGATTTGTGGTCGACGTGAGCATCCCGCTGAACTGACCTCGAGCGCGCGCTCCGGCAGATTCACATCGGCGGCAGCGTCGACTTCCGCCCGCGATTGATCTCCGCGAGATACGCGCGCAGCGGCTCGAAGTAGTCGAGCATCGCCTTCGCCGAGAGATCCGATCCGGTCTTCTCGCGCAGCATCGCGCGCCAGTCGGCGGTGCCGCCTGGGCGCAGGATCGACTTCAGGAACTCTCCGACTTCCTTGCGGCCGTAGTAGTTCGTATCGCGCGGGCTCTCGTGCAGGATCTTGGTCGCGATGTGGTCGTGGAGCTGGAACAGGAGCACGAACGACAACGCGTAATCGTAGTAGCCCGCGGGGTCGTCGTTGATGTGCGTCTTCGTCGCGGCGTCGCACCACTCCTCGCCGCGCGGTGTCGGCGACGCGATGCCCTGGTACTTGCCGGCGAGCTCCCACCACTTCTTGTTCCACTGCTCGGGCGGAAGGTTGTCGGCGTACAGCGCCTTCTCGAACTCGAACATCGTGCCCGCCGACCAGGGAATGAACACGGCGTACTTGAGCGCTTCCTGAAGCAGCAGGCGGTTGGCGTCCGGCTTGGCGCTGCCGGTGTCGAGCCCGACGGCCTGGACGAAGCGCGGCTGCATCGCGGCGAGGCCCATCATCGAGCCCACCGCTTCGTGGTAGGCGCGGTTGGCGCCTTCGCGCAGCAGGATCGGCACGTCGGGGTTGGTGTAGCTCAAGTAGTAATAGATGTGGCCGAGCTCGTGGTGCGTGGTCTCGTACCACTCCGCGTCGGGCTCGACGCTCATCAACGAGCGCACGTCGTGATCGAGGTCGATGTGCCAGGCCGACGCGTGGGTGTTCTTCTTGAAGCCCGCGTCAGACGCGACCGGGAAGAGCGAGGATTTTTCCCAGAACGAGGCGGGCAGGCTCTCGAAGCCGATGCTCGTGTACATGCGCTCGGCCTGGTGGATGACCCAGTCGGCGCCCTTGGCTTTCATCGGCGCGTCGAGGTCGAAGCCCGCGACGTCGACCAGCGCGGTCCAGTCCTGACCCCAGCGGTTGGGCAGCCAGTCGGCCGGAATCAGATCGGGAACCGGCTGGCCGTAGCGCGCCGCCAGCTCATAGCGCGCGAAAGTGTGCAGCTCGCTGAACAAGGGCCGCAGCTCGCGGTTGATCTTGGCCACGCTGGCCGCGAGCTCGTCGGTCGTCATGCCGTATTCCGACGCCATGTAGGCGAAGAAATCGTGATAGCCGAGCGACTGCACGCCCGCGTTGCGCAGGCGGCGCAGCTCGATCAGGCCGGGCTTGAGCACCGCGCCGACTTCCTTCGACGACTCCCAGATCTTGCGCCGCTTCGTGAGGTCCTTCTCCTCGCGCAGGCTCTTGTCGATCTCGTTGGGCGAGATTTCCTGGCCGTCGACCTTGAAGGTGAAGCCGTACATCTTCTCGGTCTGGGCCGCTTCGGCCGCGATGCGCTGCTTGACCAGCACGGGCTCGGTCTGGGGCTTGTCCGCTGCGGCGAAGAGCACCTTCTCGATCTGCTTGCGCTGCAGCGGTTTCAGCTCGTCCTTGTGCGCCAGGAACTTGCGCGCCGTCTCGATGTTCGCGATCGAGCCGGTGAAGGCCGCCATCGCTTCGTTCGCGGCCTTGGTGCGCGTCGAGTTGGTCTCGTCGCCCTCGACGATGTGCGTGTTCGAGAGCCACTCGGCCTCGCTCGAGGCCGTGTAGAGGGTCTGGAACTGCTTCGAGTAGGCGTCGAGGAAGGTCTGGGCCTCGGCCTGCAGCGTCGCGGACTCGCCGCTGGACACCGCGGGTTTGCGCTGGTCCGCGGGCTCGTCCGAAGCGCAGGCGGAGACCAGGCTCAATGCGGTAATGGCGGAAACGAGGAGCGGTCGTTGCATGGTGATCCGAGGTTTCAGGGCACGCGTTGGAAAGTGAAATTGGCGGTGTGGTCCGACTTGGCGTCGACGAAAGCGGTCCAGCTCGATTCGAGGTGATCCTTGTCGATCAGGCACAGGCGCATGTCGTGCATGACCAGCTCTTTCGGCGAGCTCGGGTTCGTCGCGTCGCGGAACTTGAAGACGATCCACTGCTCGTGATGCGAGGCAGGGTCATAAGCAGGCTTCGTGAACAGCATCTCCATCCGCGGCTGATTGCCCTGACTGCAGTAGTGCGTCATCAAGAGCTTTCCGCCGTCGCGGTGGTACATCGAGATCATCTCGTGCTCGGAGCTCGGGAACATGCGCTCCATGACGACCGTGCCGCCGGAGACCACTTCGTAGGTGACGTCGACGGGGAACTGCTGCGAGCCAGCCGTCGAAGTGCCGTGCCACTTGCCGGCGAGCGACTTCAAGGCTTCGAAGGCCTGGGCCGATTGCTCCGGATCGACGTCGTACACCACACTCTTCGTGACGATGCAAGCGGGTGAGATCGCCAAGAGGCCAAGCAGTGCGAGTGTCGATTTCATTGCGACGGCCCCTCGCAGCACAAGTGGATCATTGCGCCGCGCGCTCCGAGTCGTAGTCCAGCTCGTAGGGCGGCATCTCCCCGCCCTCTCCGACGAGATAGTGCTCGAGCCACTGCATCTGGCGCAGGCTGTAGTCGAAACGCGACGCCGCCTTGCGATTGCCGTGCCCCTCGCCGGGATACTGCACGAGGCGCACCGGAGCCTGATGGCCAGTCTTCAAGGCGCGATACAGCTCGCGCGACTGTCCCGGATTGACGCGCGGATCGTCCTTGCCGCCGAGGATCAACAGCGGCGTCTTGCACTTCGACGCGTAGTAGATCGGCGAGCGCTCGAGCATGAGATTCCAGGTGTCTTGACCGAGCCGCAGGCGCGTGTGGACCAGGAATTCCTCTTCCGGGATGTCGGTCGTGCCGACTTTCGAGATCTTGTTGGAGATCCCGACGAACATGACTCCCGCGGCGAAGCGCTCGGAGTCGTGGGTGCACAGCCAGGCCGTCGCGTAGCCGCCGTAGGATCCGCCCGTGACGCCGACCCGCGCGGGATCGACCAGACCGGTGCCGATCAGGTAGTCGACGCCGTCGATGAGATCCTCGAATTCCTTGCCGGCGGGATCGCCCTGGCTCGACTTCGCGAAGGCGACTCCGCGGCCGGTGCTGCCGCGGTAGTTCACGTGCAACACCGCGAAGCCGCGCGCCGCCGCGACCTGGCCGGGATTGGAATACCCCGTGAGCCAGCCGTTCGATTGACAGGCCTCGGGCCCGCCGTGGACGTTGAGGATCAACGGGTAGCGCTGCCCCGGTTTCTCGTCGAGGGGTCGGATCAGGACCGCTTCGAGATCGGTGAGCTGATCGCGCGACTTGAAGCGCACGACTTCCTGCAGCGCAAGCCGCATGGTTTCGAGCTCCGGGTTCGCGCGCGAGCGCCGTTGCGCCGCGGCATCGCCGACGAGCAGGCTGAAGCACGCCGGCGGATGGGAGGGCGTGGACCCGACCATCGCGATCATCTTCCCGTCGCCGGAAACCGACAGGTCGGTCATGACCGCGCCGCCGGGCCCGAGCAGCTGCACCGGCTCGGCTCCAGAGCTCGGAATCCCTACGCTGCCCACGTAACTCCAAACGCCCTGCGCGGCGACGTAGGCGAGCCGCTCCTTGTCCTGCCAGGCCAGGTGCTCGACATGGCCCGTGTTCGGCGGCGACACGTCGGTGAAGGGGCCCGATTGCGCCGCCAGAGCCATGAAGATCCGGCCCGCCGCCGTGTCGTTCTCGTCCGCGGCGGAGACACAGGCGATCCAGGTCGCGTCCGGGCTCCAGGTGATCTGGCCCAGCTTGCCGGGATTGTCGTAGCGCGCGAGCAGCTTGCCGCTCGCAGCGTCGACGAGGTGCACGCGGCTCTTCATCATCTCGTCGTCGACCAGCGGTGTCGGCGAGATCGCGAGAGCCAGCCGATCGTCGACCGGGCTCCACACGACCTGGTTCGCGCTGCCGGGCAGATCGAGCGGCTCGACTTTCTTCTGTTCGTCGAACAATCCGACGACGAAGACGCGCGCCGGTGAAAAGTCCTCTTCGTAGACTTCCTGCTTGAAGCCCTTGTCCCCCGCGCGCTTCTTCGCGGCCGGTTCCGGCTCGGTCGCGATCAGCGCCGCGCGCAGACCGCCGGGCGAAAGCGAGTAAGCCGTGATCGCGGTGTCCAGGCGCGCCGCCAGCTGGGCCTCCCCGCCCTCGAGGCCTATCGCGTAGAGGCAGGCGAACTTGTCGGAGCCGCGCTTCTCGAGGAAAAAGATCGAGTGGCCGTCGGGGGAGAACTTCACCTGGTTGACGCTGCTCTTGCCGCCGACGAAAGTCCGGTCCTGGTTGTCGGCGAGGTCGAGTATGTGAAGCTCCGTCCAGGGCGGGCCGTCGTCCTCGACCATCGGCTCGCGCGGAACGCTCAAGGTGTAGGCGACGCGCCCGCCGTCTGGGGAGATCGCGACCGACGCGACGCTGCGCAGCCGCGCCACCCGCGCCGGGGTGAGCACGTCCTGGCCCCCAGCCGACCAGGAGCCGGAGAAGGCGAGCAGGAATGGGAGAATGGCGTTCAACATGGAGCGGAACTTTCGATGCAGCAGACGTCCGGAAACGGAGGCAGCGAGGATACCGACGGCCGGCGGAGCGCGCGATGGGTACCTGCGCGATCGGGAGACGATGCTGCGTGGAACACGGCGCGTACGTCCGGGATGGAGCAGGCGGGACCGGCGGGGTCGCCGCGAGTAGCATGGGGGCATGACGGCTGGATGGATCGCGTTGACGCTTCTCCTCGCTGCGCAGACTCCGACCCAGCCGCAATTTCGCGAAGCCGCCGTGGGATGGGCGAGCGGATGGATCTCGATGAGCGACGAATCCAGTCGTTCGTCTTGGAGCGATCCGCCCACGGGCTGGACGTTCGCCGACCACCTTCTGCGCGCGGAAGGTGGGTCACCGAAGTACATGCATTGGCATGGCGTGCTGAAAGAGTTCGAGATCGAGCTCGAGTGGCGCGAGATTTCAGCCGCGGACGACCCGTGGCGAAAAGTCCGCCTGGTGGCGCATGCCGACAACTCCTGCGTGGGGTTGCAAGGCGAACAGCGCATCGATCGCGCTGCCGACGGCACGGATCCCGTTTTCCGCGTCGGCCCAGTCGAGGTGACGCTCAAGCAATCGAAGCTCGGATGGAGAATCGCCTTGCGTCCGGGCAAAGCGACGCTCGAAGTGCGCAACATGGTTCTGCGCGATCACAAAGAACTCGGGATGCACGGAACGGTAGTTCCACTCTTCGACGGTCAGACGCTGGATGGCTGGCGTTCGCTCGGCGACGCGAAATTCAGCGTGCAGGCCGGCGCGCTCGTTGGTGAAGTCGGCGGCGGCTCGCAGAGTTTTCTGTGCAGCAACGGTACCTACAGCGATTTCATCCTCGACGCCGACGTCAAGAACGATCTGCCCGGCAATTCGGGCATCCAGTTTCGCAGTCACGAAAACGCGGAGAAGCGCCTGTTCGGCTATCAGATCGAAATCGATCCCTCCGCGCGCGCGTGGTCAGGCGGTCTCTACGACGAAGCGCGCCGCGGCTGGCTCGATGACCTCTCGGACAATCCCCTGGGCCGCGCGGCATTCAAAAATGGCGAGTGGAATCACTACCGCATCGAGTGCGTGGGAACGCGGATCCGCGCCTGGGTCAACGACGTGCCCACCGCGGACTATGTGGATGCAACAGATCTCGAGGGCGTGATCGGCTTGCAGGTGCATTCCGGAAAAGACACGAAGATCCGCTGGAAAAACCTGCACATTCGCGAGGTCGGGCAATCGAGCTGGGGCGCCGTCGAGACTGGTCTCGATGATCGCCGCTGCGATGTCCATGGCAACGCTGTTCGCTTGCACTTCCAAGTGCCGCCGACCGCCGCGGGTGTGGCTCCAAGTCTTCAGACCCTCACGCTCCATGTCGATGGATGGACGCAGGTGTTTCCTATCGGGAGAGCGTCAGGCACCACGTGCGAAGTCCTCGTGCTCTGCAGTCAAAGGCGAGTCGCCATCGAGCTCGATGGACAAGCGTTGCCTGCGAGCCCCTGGGTGGCGCCCGACATGTCGAAGGACCCGGATGCCACGGGTACCTTCGTGAGCTGGGACGGACCATGGAAACTCGAGTCGGCCGAGGAAATCGGGGGAACCAACATCGGGGTCAGGCGCTGAGCTGCGCACCGTGACCACCATGCGCTACCCCCTGATCCTGCTCACGCTCTTCCTGCTGATCGTCCTCGGACTCGCGTTCAACGTCCACGACCGCAGCGACTGGGCCCTCGAGAACGCTCTCGCCGTCGTCGGCGTCACGGGACTGGTGCTCACCTACCGAAAGTTCCCGCTCTCCAAAGTCTCCTACACCTCGATCTTCGTCTTCCTCGCGCTGCACGAGCTCGGCGCGCACTACACCTACTCCGAAGTCCCCTATGACGCCTGGTTCGAGAGCCTGACCGGGCGATCGCTCGACTTGATGCTGGACTTCGAGCGCAACCAGTACGACCGACTGATCCACTTCTCCTACGGCGTCCTGATCGCCTACCCGATCCGCGAGCTGGTCGTCCGCGTCGCCGACGTGCGCGGCTTCTGGGGCTACTTCTTCCCCCTCGACGTGATCATGTCGACCTCGATGCTGTACGAGCTGATCGAATGGGCCGCCGCGGAATTCTTCGGCGGCAATCTGGGCGTGGCCTACCTCGGCGCGCAGGGCGACGTGTGGGACGCTCACAAGGACATGCTGCTCGCGACTCTCGGCGCAATCCTGGCGCTCTTGATCACCGCCGCGATCCACAAGAGTCTCGCGCGCGATTTCCACCGCGAGTGGGCCGAGAGCCTGCGCGTCCACCACCGCAAGCCGCTCGGCGAAGTCGCCGTCGCGAACCTGCGCGCCGGCAAGAAGGCCTGAGCGCGGACCTCGTCGCGAGACGCTACTCGAGCGACAGCACGTGCGCCGGCCCCGTGAGCGTCGGATACCCGCTGGTGTCGACGCACAGGGCCTGGAGCCAGGTCATGCGGGCCACCTCCGAGCCGTCGGCGATGTCGAAAGTCCGCTGGAGGGTCAGCTCTCCGTTGGCGCCGATCGTCCCCGCGGCGAGCCCGTTCGAGAAGGAGGGCATGGGCAGCATCCACGCGCCGTGCAATGGCTTCTTGAACAGGAAGGACGGTCTGCGTGCGACCATCAAGAAGACCGTGTCGCCGGGCTGGCCGAAGATCGTGATCCGAACGCTCGTGTCGTCGGAGGTGATGGTCGGCGCGAGGATTCGCCGTCTTGTCCCCAGGATCGAATCGATCACAGCGCCGTTCAGCGTGACGATCGAAGTTCCGTCGGTCCCGAACGCGCCGCAATGCGAGCTGCCACCTGCTCCGGGTAGAAAGACATCGTCGAGCAGATGGGCCTGGGCCAGATCGAGCACCAGAGCATCGCCGCCCGCGCCTCCCGGTGCGCAGCCGCTGAAGTCCCGGCCGCCGTCGCCGCCCTCGAAGCTCGTGCCGTGAGCGAACAGGCCGTTGCCCAGGGCCAGGTAAGCCGCGCCGCCCTTGCCGCAACTGGGCAGCGAGCCGCTGCTGCCGCTTCCGCCGCGGATCGTGCAGTCGTAGAGCGCGATCGAAGAGGTGATCGCGTCGACCCCGTTGCCGCCATCCGTCGGAGCGCTCGCGGTGGAGAAAAGAGAACGCCCGGCTTCGATCGTGCAGGCCGAGAAGACCACGTTGTGCGAGGACTCGACGCGCGCGCCCGCCCCGGTGATCGCGTGGTTGCCGCTCGTCGAACAGCCGACGAACACGCTGTCCTGCACGCGCACGTGGCCGTCGATGTTCGCGATCTCCAGCGCGGGCAGGAGCTGCGGACCGGAGAAACCTCCCGTGACATTCAGTCGCGAGAGGACCACGTGCTGTGGCGCCGCGATGTTCTTGACCGTGACCCCGCCGGATATCGCCGCCTCGCCGCCGCTGGTG
>DATHET010000312.1:0-19585 GCA_035490315.1 Planctomycetota bacterium | reverse complement strand
ACGGCTCGGTGAACGAGGGCTCGCTCTCGATCACCTGCGAAGTCGACATCTCCGACGTGCTCGACCCCACCGACGACACGATCTACCGCGCCCTGGCCGGCGGCGTGACCGCGGCACGCATCCTGCACGGCTCGGCGAATGCGATCGGAGGCAGGCACGAGGTGATCAAGCTGAAGTGGGGTCGCCGGCCCGAGGAATTGAAATTCCCTGGCGCGAAGGAAGGCGTGAAGTTCGCGCTCGGCGAGAACCCCAAGCAGTCGAACGGCGGCGGAGGCACGCGCTTCCCCGATTCGCGCATGGGCGTCGAGGCTCTGTACTACCGCGCTTTCACGCGCGCACGCGAATACGCGCAGGAATGGAAGGCCTACGAAGCGCTGCAAGCGGCCGGCAAGGATCCGATGCCGCCGCGGCGCGACGTGCGACTCGATGCCCTGCGCGGAATTCTCGAAGGCACGATCGACGTGCACTCGCACTGCTACCGCGCGGACGAGATCCTGATGCTCCTGCGCGTGTCCGAGAGCTACGGCTTCCAGATCAAGACGCTGCAGCACGTCCTCGAGGGCTACAAGGTCGCCTTCGAGATGGCCGCGGCCGGCGTCGGAGGCTCGACCTTCGGCGACTGGTGGGCGTACAAGATCGAGGCTTACGACGCGATCCCGCAGAACGCCACGCTGCTCGACGCCGCGGGCGTGGTCGCGTCGGTCAACTCGGACGATGCCGAAATGGGGCGGCGCTTGTACGGCGAAGCCGCGAAATCCATCCGCTACGGCGGCATGGATCGGGTGCGCGCCCTCGACCTCGTCACGCTCAACTCGGCGAAGCAGCTCGGCATCGACGCGCGCACCGGCTCGATCGAGATCGGCAAGGACGCCGACCTGGTGCTGCTCAACGGCGATCCCCTGTCGTCGCTCGCGCGCGTCGAGTGGACCATGGTCGACGGCGAGATCGAGTTCCAGCGCCGCGACGTCTTCGATCTCGAGAAGAATCCCCCCGCGGTCGCCACGTTGGGAGCAGAGACCGCGGCGGACTCGATCTGGAAAGCGGACGGCGGCGAGACGGTCGCGCTGACCGGCGGCACGATCCACCCGGTCACGGCCGCGGCCATCGAAGGCGCGACGCTGCTCCTGCAGGACGGCAGGATCGTTGCGATCGGCAAGGGCATCGCGATTCCGGCCGACGCGCGGGTGGTCGACGTCACCGGCCGCCACCTGTGGCCGGGGATCATCGCGCTCGACACGCCGCTCGGATTGTTCGAGATCGGCTCGGTCGCCGGCACCGACGACCAGGCCGAGATCGGCGGCAATCAACCGGACCTGCGCGCGAGCGCCGCGCTCAACGCCGATTCGGCGCACATCGCGGTCACCCGCGCCAACGGGGTCACGCGCTCGCAGACCTCGCCGCAAGCCGGCGGGCCGATGATGGGCCAGTCCTGCGTGATCAAGCTGGCCGGCGAGACCTGGGAGGAGATGCTCACCCTCGATCGCGACATGCTGCACATCACCTACCCGCGCGCTCCCAACGTCGCGAAGGAGAAGAAGAAGGCCGACGACGAGAAGCTGCTCGAGAAGACCTTCGAGGCAGCGCGCGAGTACGCGCGCTTGAGCGACGAGGCCACCAGGCTCGGCACGGCGCCGCCGCTCTTCGATCCGCGCATGGCGGCCCTCGCTCCCTACGCGCGCGGCGAGAAGAAGATCGCGCTGCACGCCAACAACGCTCAGACGATCTTGAACGCCCTGCGCTTCGCCAAGGAGCAGAAGCTCGACGTCGTGCTCTACGGCGTGAGCGAGGGCTGGAAAGTCGTCGATGCCCTGGTGCGCGAGAAGCGTCCGCTGGTGATCGGTCCGGTGCTCGGCCTGCCCTCGACTCCCTACGATCCCTACGACGCGCCTTACGCGAACGCCGCGGTGCTCGCGCGCGCCGGCCTGGCCTTCGCGATCGAGTCCTCGGACCACGAGAATCCGCGCAACGTCGCTTTCCATGCGGCGATGGCCGCGGCCTACGGCCTGCCCCACGACGAAGCGGTGCGCGCGGTGACGCTCTACGCGGCCCGCACCCTGGGGCTCGAGAATCAGCTTGGCAGCCTGACCGTCGGCAAGCGCGGCGACGTGATCGTGACCGAGGGCGACCTGCTCGACATCCGCGCGAGAGTCGACATGGTGTTCATCGACGGCGTCCAGCAGTCGGTGAAAAACCGCCAGACGGAGCTATACGAGCGCTACAAGGCCCGCCTGGAACGCAAACGCGCGAAGAAATAGCCATGAAGACGCCGTGCATGATCCTGGCCGGGGCGCTGCTCGCCGGCTGCCACTCGACTTACTACGACGCGCGCTTCGCCCCGCCGACCACCGAGGCGATCGCCTCCGCCGGCGAGGGAGCTCAAGCGCGCTCGGTGGTCTCCTTCGTCGGCGTGCGGCGCAAGGACGGAAAGACCGGCGCGCCCCCGCAAGTCGAGTTCCGCATGCGCATCGAGAACCTGGGCAGGGTTGCCTGCACCCTCGAGCAGCACGCGCTGCAACTTCTCTCCGGCTCGCTGGAGCCCTTCGGCGCCGCTCAGCTCGTCAGCGAGGATCCGCCCTTGATCGCCGCCGGCGCCACCGCGAACTACGACATCCTCTTCCCCCTGCCCGCGGACAAGAGCGCCAACGAGGTCGACCTGCGCTCGCTCAACCTGCGCTGGGCCATCGCTTTCGACGGGCAATCGGTCACCAACGGCTTCACCTTCGAGCGCGTGGTGCCTGCCCCCTACGAATCCTCCCACTTCAGCGTGGGGATCGGCTTCTGGGGCCACTGAGCGGGCTCCCGCCAGCTGGTGGTAAACTGGCTGGACTTTTTCGCATCGAACGCCCGCTGACCCATACCCTCCCATGCAATCGACCGATCTGATCAGTCTGCTCGTCATCGCCATCGGCAACGCCCAGGTCAGCGGGACGCGCTCGCCCGCCATCGATTCCGTCGAGGAGCTTCTGAAGCTCGACCTCACCGGGACGAAGGAGAAATACGCCGCGGTGCGTTTCCTGACCAAGGAAGCGCCGGCTGGGCGCACGCTCGGCGACTGGCTGCTCGCCCAGGACGGCTTGAAGCAGCTGCGCCTGATCAAGGGCCAGCTGCAGACGCCGGAAGGACTTCCCGAGGGCACGACTCCGGCGATGCTCGCCGGCATGCAGGGCGCGTCGCCGATGCTCCTGGTCGCGGTGTTCTCCGACCACTGCGACATTTTCGCGCCGCGCATGATCACGCCGCCGCAGGTGGACTTGAAAGTCGATGACCTGCTCGAGTTCCTGATGAACTCGAGCAAGGCCACCTTCATCCGCGAGGAGCTGGCGAAGCGCCACTCGAACCTCCCGCGCACGCCCAACGAGAATCCTTGGCAGGCCCTGCTGCGCCACCTGCCCGATCAACTGCCGATGCCGGTGGTCAATTCCTTGATGGCCGTGCTCGCCCTGCCCGAAGTGACCGACGAGGATCGCAAGAACTTCGAGGAGCTCTACAAGGCCCGCGCCGTGACCGCCCCGCCGCGTTTCGAGTTCGCCGTCGCCGGCCGCGCGGATGGCGTCCCGCCGAAAATCGACGTGTCGGAGGCTTCGAAGCGCCTGCAGGATCAATTGAACAAGGCCGCGGCCTTCGCCCACTCGAAGAAGCTCGATCAGTGGTCGACGCACTTCCGCGCCTGCGCGCAGATCATCTCCAACGGTCCGCCCCAGGCCGAGCCGATGCTCGGCGTGTTCGACGAGTGCGGCTGGCCGAAGCCCGCGGTCAACCTGCTCGCCGGCGTGGTGCGCTCGTGGGTCTTCGGCGGCAAGGGCAGCTGGAACGACGTCAGCCTCAACGCCGACGCCGAGTACAACCAGCTCTCCTCCGCGCTGCTCGAGGAAGTCCAGGGCGGCATCGTCGCCGCTTCCTGCACCGTTCCGCGCGGCTGAGCCGCCGGCCTGGACCGTCCGGGGTCAGCGCAGGCTGGCTTCGGCCGGGCGCACGGTCATCGTGAGCAGTCGATTTCCGCGCAGGACCTCGATCGCCATCTCCGCGTCGATCGCGTCGTGATCGAGCAGCCTGTGCAGGTCGGCCACCGATTCCGTCGGCCGCTTGCGCAAGGAGACGATCACGTCGCGCGGATGCAGTCCGGCGCGCGCCGCAGGGCTCGAGGACTCGACGCGCTCCACGCCGAGACCGCGCGCGGCGCTCAAGCCGAACTCGTTGACGACGCGCTTGGGGAGCAGGACTTCCTGGGCCGCGACGCCGAGCCAGGCGCGGCGCACGCGCCCGTGGGCCAGGATCTCGCCCAAAACGAACTTCGCGGTGTTCACGGGAACGGCGAAGCACAGACCCTGGCTGCCCTGGACGATCGCCGTATTGATCCCGACGACGTTTCCATCGCCGTCGAGCAGCGGCCCGCCGGAGTTGCCCGGGTTGAGCGGCGCGTCGGTCTGGATCACGCCCTCGATGCGCCGTCCGCTCGCGCCGGTCAGGCTGCGGCCCAGGGCGCTGACGATGCCCAGGGTCACGCTGCGCGCCAGGCCGAAGGGCGATCCGACGGCCAGGACGAAGTGCCCGACGCGCAGGGAATTCGAGTCCCCGAGGCTCGCGGGCTGGAAAGGCTTGGAGCTGGAGAGGCGCAGCAGGGCGAGGTCGGTGGCCGGGTCCTCGCCGACGAGGTCGGCGATCAGAGTCCGTCCGTCGGCCAGCTCGGCCTCAACCCCGGTGGCGCCGTGGATCACGTGGCTGTTGGTCAAGGCCAGTCCGTCGGCCGAGATCAGCACGCCCGAGCCGCCCGACATCCCTCGGCGACCCGCGCCCATCGACCGCACGTGCAACACCGCGGAGCCGGCGCGCTCGACGATCGCCGCCACCTCGTCTGACATCGAATGCATGAAACCCATGGGCCACGCATGGGATGCGCGGCACTCTGCTTCAAGCAAACCTGACCTGCAGCGAGCAGGAGCGAGCTTCAGTCCTGCTTCACCGGCGGCCTGGAGATCGGAATCGGCTTCATCAAGTCGTCGACGGCGACCATCGTCACCTTCGCTTCAGTCACGTGGACGTTCTGGGTGCGGTCGCGCGCGCGCTGGGCCCAGACCGACACGCCGACGGTGATCGAGGTCCGGCCGACTTTCACCGTGTGCGTGAAGAACGAGACCAGATCGCCGACGAACACCGGCTGGCGGAATTCGATCTGGTCCATTGCGATCGTCACGATCTTGTCGGGATGGTATTGGTGGGCCTCGATCGCGGCGGCGAGGTCGATCTCCGAGAGGATCACGCCGCCGAAGATCGTGCCCATCGCGTTGGTGTCGCGCGGCATCATGACGCGTCGGATCGAGGGCTGCTGGTTCGCGGGGTAAGCGACGGGGTGCTTGGTCATGAGACGGTGGCGAGTTGCTCTTTGGCCCAGGTCAGGACGCGAGCCTCGAGCTCGGGCGTCTTGCCCGTGAAAAAATGGTCGACCGCGGGGATCTCGTCGAAGGTGAAGTGCGCGGGGAGCTCGGGCACGCGCGAGCGCAGCTCGCTCAGGTTGCCGTACTGGTCCAGGCCGGCCATCAACAGGTGGGTCGGCGGCAGCACGTCCCTCAGGAACGAGCAATCGTAGGCCACGCAGGGCATGGTGACGCACAGGAGCCGCCGGATGCGCCGGTCCGCTCGAGCAAGCCGCGCAATCGTCCGCGCGCCGAAGGAAAAGCCCGCGCCCCAGAGCTCGAGGGCGGGAAAACGCTGCTCGAGCAGGTCCAAACCCGCCGCCGCGTCCATGTCCTCGGCGCCTTCGCCATCATGGCTGCCTTCGCTCGCGCCGACTCCGCGGAAATTGAAGCGCAGCACGGCCAGTCCGGCGTGCTGCAGCCCGCGCGCGGTACGGAACACGACGTTGTTGTCCATCGTTCCCCCGCCCTTGGGGTGCGGATGGCAAACGAGGGCGGCGGCGCGCGGCGCGGCTCCGTGCAGGGGTTCCCAGAGGATGGCTTCGAGGCGACCGACCGGGCCGGGGATGAAGAACTTCATCGACCGCCGTACTGTACCCGGCGCCGATGGCCTCCCGAGCGCTGATCCTGCTGCGCGCGCGCCTGCAAGCCCAGCGCGATGGAGCGCGGCTGCCGATCGCCTCGCTGTTCATGCAGGCCTTCGCGGCGACGGTCGCCTGCGCCCTACCGCCTTCGGATCTGCCGCATTTTGCGTACGCGCTGTATGCCCTTTCGGTCTCGGCCTTCCTCGTCGCCATTCCCTTGTTCGGAGAGCTCGGCGATCTGCTCGTGCGCGACGAAGCCGAGGCCTGGGTCAGCGCGCTTCCGCTGCGCTCGCGCGACCTGCGTCTGGCGCGGCTCGGGCACCTGTGCATCGCGCTGGGTTTGTTGACACTCGGCGCGCTGGTGCCGGCGGCCTTGCTCGCCGACGGCTTTTCGATCGGTGAGCGCTTGCTTCTGATCGCGGCCGGTCTTGCGCAGTCGCTGTTCCTGGCTGCTCTGCTGGTCAGCCTGATGAGCCTGCTCTCCGCGCGCGCCCAGGCGCTGCTCGTCTTGCTGCAGACGGGATTGTTCCTGTCGGCGATCGTCGGCGGCGCGCTTGGCCTGCGGCACCTGGATGCCCTGCGCACCCTGAACGGTCCGACGGAAAGCTCGCTCGCCTGGTTTCCCCCGGCGTGGTTCGCCGCGCCCTTCGCGGGGACCTTGCTGACGAGCGCATGGGTGGTGCTTGCGCCTTCGATCCTTCTCGCATCTCTCGCCGTGCTCGCTTTCGTGCCCGCGCCGGCGGTGGCCACGACGCGCGGCGGGGCTCTGCTGCTCGGCCGAGCCCTGGCTCCGGTGCGCGCCCTGGCCCTGAAGTTCTGGGTGCGGCGAAACGAGCGCGGCGTGTTCAACCTGGTCTTCGAGGCCCTGCCCAAGGAACGCGAGTTCGTGCTGCGCACCTATCCCTTGATCGGCCTGCCCCTCGCCTTCCTGCTGGTCGGGACGCGCGGCGAGGACAGCGAGGGAAAGCAGGCGCTGCTGTCGCTCCTGCTCTTCACGCCCGGCGTCTACCTGCCCGTGCTGCTCGCCCACGTCCCCGTCAGCGCTTCGCACCGCGCGCGCTGGATCCTCGACGGCGCGCCTCTCACGAAAGCTCAGATCGACAACGCCGCGCTGAAAGCCGTGGCGATCCGCTTCCTCCTGCCCTTGTACCTGGCCCTGGGCGCGCTGAGCTGGAGCCTGTGCGGAGCGGGCTTCACGCTGCGCATGACGCCGATCACTTTCCTGGTCACCCTGGCCGTGGTGCGCCAGATCTACCGCGGCTTCGGCATCGAGAATCCCCTGTCGGTGCCGCCGGAGGAGATTGCCGCGGATCAGTCGTGGTTCAACGCGATGATGATGATCGCGCTGCTCTTGACCCTGGCGGCGGTGTTCGCGACCAAGCTCCTGGTCTCGCCGCTGACCTGCGCCATCGTGATCGCGGCGCTGCTTTTCCTGGAGTGGATCCAGGATCGTCAGCTTTCGCAGTCAGTCGCTGAGTGACAGATAAGCCGCGAGATCGAGCGGCAGCGGGCTCTCGACCGCGATGCGCAGCCCGCTCGTCGGCGAGGTGAAGATCAAACGGTGGTTGTGCAGGGCGTGGCGCTCGAGCTCGAGCTGCTCGAGGTCGCTCTCGGTCAATCGATCCTCCGCGTAGCGCTGGAACAGCGCGTCCTCGACTCCGTAGAGCTTGTCGCCGACCAGCGGGTGGCCAATCGCGTCCATGTGCACGCGGATCTGGTGCTGGCGACCGGTCATCGGCTGGGCCGCGATCAGCGTGCAATGGCGCCGCCGCTCGACGACCCTCCAGCGCGTCACCGCCTCCTGGCCATCCGGCTGCACCGCCATCTTCAACTCGACGGCGCTGGTGCGCGAGGGACCGATCGGCAGGTCGATCGTGCCGTGGTCGGCTTCCACGGCGCCGCGCACGATCGCGAGGTACTCCTTCTCCGTCTCGCGCGCCTCGAACTGGCGCATGAATTCCGCGTGGGACTGGGGTGTCTTGCCGATCAAGAGCACGCCGCTGGTCTCGCGATCGAGCCTGTGGCACAGGCGCGGCCGCGCATCGCGGTGCAGGCGGTTGTACTGGAAGTGCGCCAGCACGCGCTGGATCAGCGTGTCGGACAGGTAGCGGCCTGAAGGGTGGACTGCGAGCAGCGCGGGCTTGTCGACGACCAGCGCGTCCTCGTCCTCGTAGAGCACCACGATCTCGGTGGTGCTCGGAGGCTCGATCCTGCGCACCGGTTGATCCTCGGGCACGGCGACGATCACCTGGCTGCCGTGGGCGAGCTTGCGGCCCGGCCGGCGCTCGACCTTCGCGGTTCCCGAGCCCTTCGGATGCTCCGGGCTCGACGCGTCGACCTTGACCGAGCCCTCGCGGATCAGGTTCTGGACCGAGGAGCGCGAGCGCCAGGTCAGGTGCATCGCGAGGAACACGTCGAGGCGCACGTGGACTTCCGCGGCGGTCATGCGCAGCGCGCTGGCGTCGACCGTCAGCGCGACTTCCTCGACGCTCGCATTGAGGTCGCGATCCTTCTTGAAGAGGCGCATGGAAAAAAAGCGGGCACGCGTGGTTCGCGTGCCCGCTCGTTCGGTTCGAGGCGGCGGGAGGTCGCTCGATCTACATGTTGGCCGAGGAGCTCGGTTCACGCGAATCGCGCGAGCCCATCCGGCCAAAACCCTTCTTCACCACGCGGCGCTTCTTCGTCGGAACTCGGCCCGAGGCCTGCTGGCGAGCGAGGCGCGTGGCGCGCTGGATCGTGCGCAGGCGCTCGCGGCGTTCGCGGCGGCGGCGGTCGGAGCGCTTCTCGTGCCAGGTGTTGGCCTTGGCCAGCCGGAAGATCCCGCTGTAGTTGCACTGGCGCTTGAAGCGCCGCATCGCGGCCTCGAGTGACTCGTTCGGACGGATCTGAACTTTGATGACCAAGCGCGGAGGACCTTTGGCGGCGATGAGGAATGTGAAACGGAGATCGTCGGGAGGCCCTGCGGCTCCCGAACGGAAGGGGCGGAGAGACTACCTCCTGGGCAGGGAAGCGGCAAGCCAGCCCCTGGTAATGGGGACAGGGGAGCGTGAAGCTCTCCGCCTGTGGACCCGCAAGCGCAGAAGCCCGAAGTCCGCTCGCAGGAGCTGCTGCAGGGCACGGTCGAGGTGGTCACCTACCACCGGCCCGAGTCGCTGTACACCGTCCTAAAGATCTCGCCCGAAGCTGGTTATGCGGATCCGGGCACACTCTCGATGTTCCGCGAGATCCGCCTGGTCGCGGTCGGCGCCATGCCGGATCCGACCGAGGGCCAGCGCCTGCGCATGTTCGGCCGCTGGAGCACCCACCCGAGCCACGGCCGGCAGTTCGAATTCGAGGGCTTCGAAGTCCTGCCGCCGGCGGATGCCGCCGGACTCGTGCGCTACTTCTCTTCGCGCGCTTTCGAGGGAATCGGCGAGATCCTGGCCCTGCGCATCGTCGAGACCCTGGGCGAGACCGCGCTCGAGGTGATCCGGGATCGGCCGGAGGAACTCGAGCGCGTTCGCGGGTTGAAGCCCCTGGTGCGCGTGGCCCTGGCCGCGGCAGTCCGGCGCGAATTCGCCACCCACCAGCTGCACGCCTTCCTGCGCGGAGCCGGGCTGGGCCCGCGCCAGGCGGCGCAGGTGGTGCGGGCTCTGGGAGCCGATTGCGAGGCGCAGCTTCGATCCGACCCCTACCTGCTGGCTGGGAAGGTCGCGGGAATCGGCTTCGGCATCGCGGATCGTTTTGCGCAGCGCTTGGGACTGGCCCCTGATTCGCCCGAGCGCTGCCGCGCGGGATTGCTGCACGTGCTGCGCCAGTCCGCGAGCGAGGGACACAGCCTGCAGCGCCAGTCCGAGTTGTTCGCCGGCGCGCGCGAGCTGCTCGCCGTCGCGCTCGACGACGAGGCCCTCCCACGCGCCCTCGACGACCTGGCCGCCAGGCGCGAAGTGCGCGTCGAGGTGCTCGAGGAAGAGCCCTGGGTCTACCTGCCCTGGCTCGCCGCGAGCGAGGCCGGAGTCGCCGCCAGCATCGAGACCATCCTGGCTCGTGCCGGCGAGACGAGGCCACTGGCGAAAGAGGTCGATCTGCGCTCCATGGAGAGCTTCCAGGGGGTTCAACTGGACCTCAAACAGCGCGAAGCCGTGCTCGGCCTGCTCTCCGCTCCCCTGGCCCTGCTCACGGGCGGTCCCGGCGTGGGCAAGACCACGATCGTGCGCTGGGTGGTGCGTCTCGCGCAGGATCGCGGAGCCAAGGTCCTGCTCGCATCCCCCACCGGTCGCGCGGCCAAGCGGCTCGCCGAGGCGACGGGCGCCGATGCATCGACCGTGCACCGCCTGCTCGGCTGGGATCCGTTGACCGGCTCCTTCCTCCACGACGCTTCGAATCCCCTGGAGTGCGATCTGCTGGTCGTCGACGAGATCTCGATGCTCGACGTGGTCCTCGCCCACCATCTGCTCAAGGCGGTGGCCGACCCCACCCGGCTGATCCTGGTCGGCGATCCGGATCAGCTGCCCTCGGTGGGGCCGGGGAACGTGCTCGCGGACATGATCGCCGCGGGCCGCATCCCCCTGCATCGACTGACCGAGGTCTATCGCCAGCAGGGCGGCAGCCTGATCATCGAGAATGCTCACCGCATCCTGACCGGGCAGGAGCCGCGGCTGCCAGCACGAGGCGACCTGACCAGCGACTTCTATTTCTTCCCCGCCGAGGACGCGGCGAGCGCGGCCGAGCGGGTCGTCGAGGTGGTCACCCAGCGCATCCCCCAGAGCTTCGGGATGAGCTGGATCGACGACGTGCAGGTGCTCGCGCCCATGTACCGCGGCGACTGCGGCGTCGACGCGCTCAACGATCGCCTGCGCGAGGCCCTGGGCCACGGCGGCCGCGAAGTGGTCCACGGCGGCCGGATCTGGCGCACCGGAGACCGGGTGGTGCACACGCGCAACGACTACGAGCGCGAGGTCTTCAACGGCGACATGGGGCGGATCGCGCGCGTCGACGAGGACGGCTCGGTGCTCGTGCGCTTCCCCGAGAAGGAGGTGCTCTACGCCTCCGACGAGCTCGCCGACCTCCAGGCAGCCTTCGCGGTGACCGTCCACCGCTCCCAGGGCAGCGAGTACCCGGCCGTGGTCGTGCCTCTGGTGATGGCCCAGGCGATCATGCTGCAGCGCAATCTGCTCTACACAGCCATCACACGGGCCCGAAGATTGGTCGTGCTGGTCGGTTCCAGGCGCGCTCTGCAGCTGGCGATCCAGAATGCCGAGCCATCGGCGAGACGCTCGGGCCTGGCCGCTCGATTGAGACGTCCAATGGTCTAGAAACCTGCGGATTTGGACCGTGAATAGGCCTCAAACCCTGGCGTAGCCGCGAGAATCGCTATTCTAGCCGCCTTCAAAGTCCTCCAGCCCAACCAAACAATGAACTCGATGCGCTTCATCCTGCCGGCCCTCCTGGCCTCTCCCCTGCTCCTGGCCCTGGAGCCGCGCGGTGACGCGCTCACTTTCCACCCCGCGAAGGAGTCCTCGCTCACCAAGAACAACGAGATAACGATGTCGTTCGAATTGGGCGACATGACGATGATGGTCGACGGGAGCGACATGAGCGGTCAGATCCCCGCCGATTTCACCGGCGAAATGAACATGTCGATCACCTGGATCGACAAGTACCTCGACCTGAAGGACGGCAAGCCGCTCGAGCTGATCCGCTCCTACGAGGAGATGAAGGGCTCGATGGACATGAACGCCCAGGGCGAGTCGCACAACACGGAGATTCCTGAGTTCGACGCGCTGTCCGGCAAGGCGATCAAGTTCAAGTGGAACGACGAGAAGAAGGACTACGACGTCACGTTCCACGAGTGCGAGGGCGAGGACAAGCTGCTCAAGACCCAGCAAGTCGACATGGACTACCGCATGATGCTTCCGACCAAGGAAGTTGCGGTCGGCGACAAGTGGGAAGTCCCCACCGACTTCGTCAAGACGGTCCTCGACGGCATCAAGAACGGCGACATGGGCGACGACGAGGCCGGGATCGCCTCGATCCTGCAGGACGAGCTCTTCCCGCAGATGGAGAAGCTGCTCGACAAGTTCAAGACCACCTGCGAGTACAAGGGCCACCGCGAAGAGGACGGCGTCGACGCCGGCGTGATCGCGATCACCATCGAGGGCAAGGGCGACCTCGACCTCAAGTCGATGATCGAAGCCATCGTCGCCGAGAAGATGCCGGCGGGCGTCGAGATGAACATGGACATCAAGAAGGCCATGCTGGGCCTTTCGATGACCGGCAAGGGCGAGCTCCTGTGGAACCAGGCCTCGGGGCACGTGCTCTCGATGAACCAGACGGCCGATTTCACCATCGACGTCGGTTTCGACGCCTCCATCGACGCGCAGGGCGAGTCCCACACGATCGAGGCCCAGGTCGAGATGCCCGGCAAGTTCGAGTCCAAGATGGCGGTGAAGAAGTAGCTCCAAGCCTCCTTCCCGCGCGCCCATGCGGCGCCCGCTACCCACTTCCGGGGAGCGGGCGCCGCTGGCTTTTTCTCGCCGCCAGCTCTTTGGTTCCAGGCGCGCCGAGGCGAGCGGAGGACTATGATCGCGACGCCTGCTCCGGTCCCCGTTCCTCCGCACTTCCCAGGAGCTCTGGAATTTTGCCGCACGAGTTCTCCAGCCATAGGAAGCAAGGGAATTCGATCCTGCTGATCGACCTCGAGAACTTCTATCTCGCGCGAGAGCACACTTCGGGAACGTATCGCTCGAGCGAGCTGTCGATCGACCTCGAAGAACTCTCGAAATTCCTGGGCGACGTCGCTGGCACGCGCCGCGTCACGGTGCGCCGCGCCTACGCCAACTACAACGCGGCGCGGCAAGCAGGCGAAGTCGGCCGCTGGGATTTCTTCCTGCAGCGCGCGCCGAAGACCTTGATGGAGTGCGGCATCGAGCCGGTGCAGGTGTTCCGCTTTCCCGGCGGCGGCAACAAGAACGCGGCGGACATGCGCCTGGCGATGGACGCCTCGGTGCTGGTCGCCGAGAACGAGCACATCGAGCAGTGCGTCCTCGTCACCGGCGACGCGGACTTCATCCCGCTGATCCTCGACCTGCGCCGGCGCGGCATCGAAGTCGTAGTGATCGGCGTGCGCGGCCACACGAAGATGGTGCTCGAGCGCTATTGCGATCGCTTCGAGTACTTCGAGGACCTGCTGGTCGCGTCGGAGTACGAAGGCGGCGCCACGCCGCAGCTCGCCGCGCTGCGCAACGCTCTGCACGCGATCCTCGCTCGCCATTCGCCGCTGCCCTTCGCCGCGGTCAAGCCGCTGCTGGTCAAGGAGCTCGGCCGGGCCTTCGAGCCGACGCGCTTCGGTTGCGAGAACACCGGAGATTTCCTGCGCTCCTTCGCGGAGGAGCTGGCGATCGACATCGGCAATGGCGCGAGCGATTGGGAAGTGCGCGTGCGCACTCCGGGCAGCGAGCCCGCGCTCGCGCCGGTCGAGACGCTCGCTTCGCCGCCCACGCCCCACGGTCTCCCTTCCGAGCATTCGTCCGCCTCGTACCACAAGCTCTTGCGCTACCGCCGTCCGAACCTGCACACGCTTCCGCTCGAGGAATGGGACGCGATCACCGAGTCGATCTACGCCCTCTCGGTCGACGAGCTCGGCGCCGCGCGCGACATCGAGCATCAGAAGCTGCTCGACGCGACCACGGCCTTGTGCGAGCCGCGCGGTTTCGAGATGACCTACCACAAGGTCAACGGCGTGCTGTTCCAGATCTTCAAATCGGGCTGTTTCGTGTGCTCGGCCGAAGGCCCCGACAAGGGGCGCGTGGAATTCCACTGGGGACTTCCGGCGCGATTCCACGCTGGCATCGACAGCCTCGAAGCGCTGCGACTGCGGCTGCGCAAATTCGTGGTCGACTCGCTCAAGGAGCGCCTCGAGTCCGTCGGCGTCCACACGCCGATCGACGTGACGGTGCTCGCCGAGCTGATCGAGGGGCCGACGCCCAGGCCCGAGACGCTCTTGCAGCTGACTGCCCTGGTGCACAGCAAGCCCGCACCGCCCGCCGCTGCGCTCGTCCGGTCGCAGCCTGCGTTCGCCGCGGACGTGTACTGAGCCCCTGCGCGAGTAGCAGCCGCGAGAGCGAGCCGCTACCATCGATTCGATGTCCCCGCAAACGGCCGAGTCGCGGGCGAACCTGGCGAAGTTCTGTCGCAAGTTCCACCTGACGCACCCGGCCTACAACATCCATCGCTTGTCGGCCAAGAGCGTGCGCAGCGCCGCCGAGCGTTACTTCAAGGGCTCGCTGATCGAGATCGGCTGCGGCACGAAAAGCTCGACGCTCCTGTTCGGCGACCTGGTCGAGCAGCACATCGGCATCGACATCCCCGAGTGCTACCACGACGTCACCAACGTCGACGCCTTCGCGACGGCCTACCACCTGCCCTTCATGGACGGCGTGTTCGATTGCGCCTATTCCGGCGCGGTGATCGAGCACTTGAACGACCCGCAGCGCATGGTCGACGAGGCCTTCCGCGTGCTCGCGCCCGGCGGCTACGCGGTGTTCACCGCGCCGCAGTATTTCCATCTGCACGAGGAGCCGCGCGACTATTTCCGCTTCACGAAGTTCGGCCTGGACCACATGTGCCGCAAGGCGGGCTTCGAGCCGGTCGAGATGATCGCCCTGTCCGGTTTCCTGATCACCTTCGGTTTCGAATTCGGATACTGGCTGCGCGCCGTGGCTCGCGGCCCGCTCAAGCCCTTCGCGCGCATGACGGTGGCGATGAACAATCTGGTCCTGCCCGCGCTCGACCGCGGCTTCCTGCGCCGCGAGGGCTTCACCTGGATGAATCTCGCGGTGGTCCAGAAACCGCTCGCCGCCCGGTGAGCGCGATGCGCGTCGCGCTGGTCCACATGCGCCATGCCTCGATCGGGGGCACCGAGCTGATCCTCGAGAAGCTCTCGCGCGAGCTCGCGGCGCGCGGCCACGAGGTGACGATCGTCTGCCGCAGCCACGTCGAGCCCGCTCATCCAGCGATCCGCTTCGCCGTGCTGCGCTCGCCCGTGATCGGCAGCGCCTGGCGCATGTGGGCCTTCGCGAAAGCGGTCGAGCGCCACGTGCGCGAATCGAATTACGACATGGTCTGCGGCCTTGGGAAGACCTGGACGCACGACGTCGTCAGGACGGGCGGCGGGTCGCACGCGACGTACATGGAGCGCATGCGCGCGGTCGACAGCGGGAAGCTGCGGCGCAGCTTCAAGGATTCACTTTCCTTGCGCATCGAGCGTCGAGCCTTCGCGCCGGGCGCATACCGGCGCGTGATCGCGAACTCGAATCTGGTGCGCGAGGACATGTGCCGGCGCTATGCGATTCCGCCGGATCGGATCGAGGTGATCTACAACGGAGTCGATCTCGAGCGCTTCCATCCGCGCCTGAAAGCCCAGGCCTCTGCGCTGCGCAAGGAGCTCGGCGCGGAGCCAGATGATTTCGTCTACCTGTTCCTGGGCAAGGGTTTTGCGCGCAAGGGACTCGCGCGCCTGCTCGAGGCCTTCGCTTTGCTCGCGAAGCAACATCCGCGGGCGCAACTGTGGATCGCGGGCCGCGATTCGAGCCAGGCCAACTACGAGACGCGCTCGAAAACGCTCGGCCTGGAAACACGCGTGCTTTTCCTTGGCGAGCGCCGCGACCCCGAGCGTTTGCTTGCGGCCTGCGACGTCCACGTGCTGCCGACCCACTACGACAGCTTCGCCTTCACGGTGCTCGAATCCCTGGCCTGCGGCACGCCGGTGATCACCACCGACGCCGCCGGCGCCTCGGAGCTGGTGCGCGAACCGGCTGCCGGCCTGATCCTCCCCGGCAATTGCGATGCAACTCAACTCGCCGCCGCGATGGAAAGCTGGCACGATCGCGAGCGCGTCATCGCGGCGCGAGCGGCTGCCCGCGCGAGCGCCGAGCCCTACGGATTCGACACGACCATGACCCACATGGCCGAGCTGCTCGAGCGCGTCGAGCGCGAAATCCGCTCGGGGCAAGCCTCAGGATCGAGCTGATGCAGCTCTAGCTCCTGCCCTGCGCCGTTGAGTCCGCCCGAGCTTGAACCGCCACTCGACATCGACCCTGCCGAGCCGTCCGGCTGAGGCGATGGAAGGCCACGATTCAGTGGAGCTCAGCGCAATCTAGAGGCGGCGCAAGTTGGCGCTCGGTGTCCGACCATCGCGCTCCAACGCGGGCGCGGGAAGTCAAGGGCGAGGCGGTGGCAATGTCAGGAGGGCTGAGGTCCGGCGACTTCCCGTGAGCGCCGCTCCCATGAGCGCGTCCCGCGGATCCAGCCGGAATCGCAAAGATCCCACGGAAATCGATGTGCATCGGCCGCCCTGGGACCTCTGGGCATCACGAAGCGAGCGCGTTCGTCGGAAACGCTCCACCGGCCGCTCGAATGGGCGACGCATCGCCGGTCGGGAACGACGCCTCCAATTCGACCCGCGCCCAGGGTCGACCACGGTCAAGTCACCATCATGAAGACACAGTCAGCCCTTTTTTCCCTCGGCGCGGTCGTGGCGATCATCGCCCTGTCGCCCGTGCGCTCGGCCTCGGCTCAATGCTCCGCCGGTTGGGCCGCCGGTGAAGGCGTTCCCGGCTTGGATGGCGCCCCCTACGTGATGACGATGTGGGACCGCGACGGAGCCGGCCCGCAACCCGCGATGCTGGTCGCCGGAGGAGCCTTCACCACCGCGGGTGGAGTTCCGGCGAGCAAGATCGCGATGTGGAACCCGACGACAGCCACGTGGTCGCCGCTGGGGAGCGGGATGAACGACTACGTGCTCTCGCTCGCGGTCATGCCGAATGGCGACCTCATCGCGGGCGGAGGTTTCAGCACGGCGGGCGGCGTGCCGGCGAAAGGAATCGCGCGCTGGAACGGAAGCGCGTGGTCCGCGTTGGGATCAGGCACGGACACGCGGGACACCTACGCGCTAGCCGTGCTGCCTAGTGGCGATCTCGTCGCGGCTGGCACGTTCAACTTCATCAACTTCGTGCAGATGAACTACGTGTCGCGTTGGAACGGCACGACCTGGTCGCCATTCGGATTGGGAGTGGGGATGGACGACTACATCTTTTCGCTCGCGGTCTTGCCGGGAGGCGACCTGGTTGCCGGCGGTTACTTCACCACCGCCGACGGTTTGCCTGCATCGCACATCGCGCGCTGGACCGGCGCCGCATGGTCGGCGATGGGAGCTGGCATGGATGGGCACGTGTTCGCGCTGGCGATGCTGCCCAGCGGCAATCTTGTTGCGGCCGGAGCGTTCAACAACGCCGGCGGCGCGACGGCGAACAAGGTCGCGCGCTGGAACGGCAGCGCGTGGTCGGCGATCGGGACGGGGATGAATTTCGAAGTGCGGGCGCTGGCGATCCTCAACAGCGCGGGAAACGATGACTTCGTGGCAGGCGGTCAATTCACGACCGCAGGCGGCGCCCCGGCCAATCGAATCGCGCGCTGGACCGGTGCAGGCGGAGGAGCGTGGTCAGCGTTGGGATCGATGAGCAGCGACCTGCGCTCGCTAAGCAAGCTGCCCAACGGCGACATTGCCGCGGGGGGCAACTTCGCCAGCGCCGCCGGCATCGCGTCGGTCCGCTTCGCTCACTTCGCCTGGAACGGCGCGTCGTCCCTGGTGTACTGCTCGCCCAAGTCGAACTCGCTGGGCTGCACGCCCACGATCAGCTCGACAGGAAATTCCAGTGCAAGCGCCACGTCGGGCTTCGTCGTCAGCGCAAGCAACGTGATCAACAACAAGCCGGGCTTGTACTTGTTCAGCAACACTGGTCCCGCCGCCACGCCGTTTGGAGGCGGCATCCTGTGCATGCATGCGCCGGTGCGACGCAGCGTCACGCTGAATTCACACGGCAATCCCACCATCACCGACTGCTCAGGCGTGTACACGATCGACATGAACGCCTTCGCTGCGGGCGCACTCGGCGGAACACCGGCGGCCTACTTGAAGCTCGTGGGCACGGTGATCTGCTGCCAGGCCTGGGGGCGCGACAACGGATTCGCGTCTCCGAACAACATGACACTTTCCGACGCGTTGCAGTACACGGTCTGCCCTTGATATGGATGGCGTCGTCAACTCCCCGTTGACGATCACGCTGTTTCGATTTTTCGAGGTCGGCTGCCCTTGCGGTGGCTGGCCTCGATCGTTTGGCTCGAGCGCTGCGTGCCGCCTATCCTCCTGCACATGGAGGAACCGAGCTTGACCCTCGACCCTCGCGCGGAGGAGTCATTCGCTGCAATTCCGCGGGATCGGATTCTCGGGACGCTCGGTGAGCGCACGAGACACCGGCCCGTGGATCACGTCATGTTCAGCGGCCAGAGGCCGTGTAGCAACGCGGGGATCCACAGGTTGCCGGAGCGCCGATAGATGAGCCCGAAGAGCAGGCCGATGCCGAAGATGGCCGCGATCATGCCCCAACTTGGACCATTCGGGCCAAGGATGTAGTTCAGATGCAGTGGCCCGGGAGTTGCTCAAACCTTGATTCGGCCTTGCGCGTGTGACAGCTCGGCGTATCACGGCCACGCATCGAAGGCCAGATCTTCGCTGCCGCGTGCGTGAGCGAGGATCGGAGGTTCAGTCGGCAGTCCGAGATGAGCGCTGGAGCGCGCGCCACAACGGCGCAATCAGAGGCAGATGCTGAAGTGCAGGCCGTCGCTCAGTGTCGTGTTGTTCGGAGCTGCAAAGCCCGGATCGCGACCCCACCATTGCGCGTCGACCGAAGTCCCCGGCGTCAGCAGCGCTCCATGCGGATTGCCGCCGAGTGCGCCCGCCGCGAAGGCGTTGAAATCGATCGAGTACACGCCGCTGCAGTCGTTGCCACTCGGGCTGCCGCCGGAGTTCGCGCCGGGTGTGCGCTTGATCGGGGAGGCGAGACACAGCGTGCCACCTTGGAACGGAATCGCGGCCTGACCATTGAGCCCGTACAAGACGAGCCCGCTCTTGTTGTTGCGCACGTTCGAGCCCGTGACCACGAAGCCACTGCCGGCCGTCGCGCTGGGGATGCCGTTCGAACCGATGCTCGGCAGGCAACCGAGCGAGTTCGCCTTTGCAATGCAATACGTGCTCAGCGTGGCGGAGCAGGAGCGATCGACCCGCGCGGCGGTACTGCGCCTGCCCAGCGCGAGCTCAACGTAGGCCTGGCCATTGGGCAGCGGCTGCGCATCGCATTGGCCAAGCAGATTGTCGCCCCAGACGACGATCGATCCGTCGCTGAGACGAGCGCTCGAGTGATGATCGCCTGCGGCGACTTCGAGGACCGAGAGGCCGGGCGGAAACGCAGGCACGTTGCACTGGCCGAATAAATCGTATCCCCAGGCCAGGACGGCCCCGTCGCTGCGCCGCGCGATGTTGTGGCTGCCGCCGGCCGCGATCTCGACAAACGTTTGCCCGAGCGGAAGGGTGGGCACGTTGCACTGTCCAAGCGCGTTGCTGCCCCAGGCCACGACCGAGCCGTCGCTGCGTCGCGCGGCGATGTGCCCATCGGCACAGGCGATCTCGACGTAAGCGAGGCCGGCGGGGAGCGCGGGCACGTTGAGTACACCATTGATGTCCTCACCCCAGACGACAACCGAGCCGTCGCTGCG
>DATHET010000311.1:0-24338 GCA_035490315.1 Planctomycetota bacterium | reverse complement strand
ACGAAGCCAGGCTCGATCACGACACAGTGAGCGCAGGACGCGCGAAGCGCGGCCCAGACCTCGCGCGCAACCGCAATGCCTTCGCGCTCACTCCGGAATGCGCAAGCGCATGCCGGGTTGCAGCTTCTCGGGGCTCGAAAGAATGTCGCGGTTGGCGTCGAGGATCTTCTGCCACTTCTTCGACGTGCCATAGAACTCCTGCGAGATCTTGCTCAGCGCGTCACCGGACTTCACGACGTAGACCTTGCCCGTGTCCGCGGTCGAGACGAGCTTCGAAGTTTCGCTGATCGGGATCCACAGCACCTCGTCGACTTTCATGCTCGCTTCCGTGCGACCTTCATTCGCCTTCTGCAGGCGAGTCACCTTTTCCTTCGAGCCGTAGAAGTGCTGCGCGAGCGCGGCGAAGCTGTCGCCCTGCTTCCAGGTGTAGAACATCATGTCCGGAGCGGCCGAAGGCGCGAGACCTTCGAGCGTCAGGATGTATTTCGTCGGCGCAGGCACGGGCGCGGGCGGATTCGCCGGCGGCGTCGTGCTCTGCGGCGTCGTCGGTGCAAGCTTCGACGGATCGATCGCGCCCGGCGCATTCGTCGTCGCGGGCTTCGCATCGCTCGGCTTCGCTTCCGGCGCGGGCCCCTGCGCAGTAGTCGGCGGTTTCACATTCGCCTCCGCCGTCAAGAGACCCGGCGCGGGGGCTTTCGGCACGTCCAGCGATCCCCGGCCCTCGTCCATGCCCGCGACGGGGCCGCCCTTGTGCTCGCGTCCGCCGGGGTCTCCAGTCGGGGTCAGGGCGACTCCCAGGACCACGGCCACGAGGAACAGGACTGTCAGGACGACGATTTTTTCGAGCCTACCCATGATGGACGAGCCCCGGCGATCGGCTCCCGGGGACGAGGTGGAGGACAGTCTGGAAGTTGTGCGCGTAAAACCTGTGGCAGGCAGGACTTGCACGTCGCTAGGACGCGGGGGCCCCGCCTGTTTGAGCTGTGCGTTGTTTTCCGCACACGCCGAGGTCAAGTCAAAGGGAAAGAAAAGAATCGCGAAGGATTTCCTACCACCTGGTGTGTGGGCAGGAAGTACCCACGCAGGATCCGGGGGAGGTCGGAGGGTGTGCGAAGTCGCCCAGCCGCGGGAACCGACCCCGGATCGGAGTCGCCTCCCTCGCGCTGTCACCCCCCCTTTCGCAGGGGTAGGCTCGGGCTGTCGCCTTCCCCGAACCCATGCCCGCGTCGAGTCAAGCTTCCCCCTCGTTTTCGGCGTCGGCTTCGAGCGGAATCCGCGAGCCGAATAGGCCTTTGAGCCTGCGCGACAACGGGCTCTGGGCGGTCCTCGCAACGACGGCTGCCCTGCTTGCCTGGACCTGGGCAACCCAGGAGGGCTACCAGATCGCCGACTCGGTCGAGTACCTCGAGCGCGCGCAAGGCATCGCGCACGGCGACGCGCTGATCGACTCGGTAGCGATCCGCGGCTTCGGTTTCTCCGGCCTGCTGGTTCCGCTGTTCTGGATCTACGACGGGCTGGGACTCTCCGATCCCGTGCGCATCATGCAGGCCGCGCAGCTCTTGCAGGTTTGCTTGACCCTGGCGCTGGTGGGAGCGACTGCGCGACTCTGCGCACGCTTCGCGGGGCGAGCCGGCGGGCTCGCGGCAGGCGCCCTGCTCGGCTTCAACCCGATCGTCCTGCGCTGGGGCGTCGAGCCCGTCTCAGGAATCGCGGCGGCGCTGTTCGTCACGCTGGCCATCGCGCGCGCGACCGGCGATCGACGCGTGGTCTTCGCCTGGCCCGCGTGGCGCGCGCAGAAAATCCCGGAGCCAGCGCCCGCGAGACCGCCGCTGCGCGATGCGTGGATCACCGGCGGCTGGCTGGGTCTCGCTTTCCTGATGGCCTACCAGACGATTCCGGTCGTCGGCGCCGTGTTCCTCGTGCTGATCGTGCGCGACTTGCGCCGCAATCCGCTGTGGATCTTCTCGGCGCTCGCGGCCTTGCTGTGCGTGGTGCTGCTGCAGTGCGCGCTCGACGTCTGGTACTACGGAAGCTTCGGCATCAGCGTCACGCGCTACTTCATCGAGAACTTCGGCTCGACCGCGGCGCGCTGGTTCTCGAAGGGCGGCGACCTGCCGCTCGTCGGTCCGTATTTCCATGCGATCAGCCGCTGGATCTACAACGGATTCTTCCGGCCGGGCGAGAACACGATGGCCTACCAGAACATGGTCGTCGCCGGCAACGCGACGATTCCATCGAAGCTGCACGACTCCTGGTACTTGACTCAGCTCGCCCACTGCCTGGTCGCGCCGACGATGCTCCTGGTCGCGATCGGGTTGTTGCGCTGCCTGGTCCAGGCCCTGCGCGGCACTGCGCTCTTGTGGTTCGTGGTGGTGGTCAACGTGCTGGCGATGAGCGTCAAGGGCTCCAAGGATTTCCGCCTCTGGCTGCCTTTCCTGCCGCTGCTCTCCGCGCTCGGAGGCATCGGTTTCGCCGCGATTTTCCTGCGCGGACGGCTCTTGCAGCTCGCCGGCGTGGCGCTGATCGGCTCGGCCCTGGTGCTCGGCGTGCGCGAGCACCGCGCCACGAACACGCGCAAATACGGCGGCTATTGGCGCGCGATCTCGTTCGTCAACCAGCGCGCGGCGAGCGAGCACGCGCGCCAGAAAACCGAGGCGCCTGCGGAAGAGCTTCCGGTGAGATTTCGCCTCTCCGCCGCCTACCACTGGTCGATGTTCCTGCGCGAGACGCGCGAGGTGGAGTTGATCAAGCTCCCCCACCAGCTCGACGGATGGAAGTACTACGACGCGGCGTCGCGCGAAGAGGATCTCGCGACGCTGGCGACGCTCGACGGATTCATCACGCACCTGCCGGTGCTCACCGAGAACCCGGACCTGTTCGAGGTGATCAACCGCGATTTCGCCGTGACCGCTGCCTACTACGATCGCGTGGTCTACGACTCGCTCGGTCCGATCTACGTGCTCGAGCGCCGTCCGCTCGAGCAGGGCGGGCTGCGCTTCTTCCAGCGCGAGGAAGGCCGCGGGCTGGAAGACCTCGCGCGCGAGGCGGGGCACGGCCCCCTGCTCGAATTCGAGAGCCCGCGCGGGGACTCCGCGGAAAAACTCGCGCTGATCGAAGCGCGCTACACGCCGCTCGCTGGCGATGGCCACGGCTGGATCTCGTACGTCTGGCACGGCGGCCCGCTCGCGGCTCCGGATTGGACCATCGTCGATCGCCTGACCGCGCCCGACTACCAGAACTCGTGGCAGAACAACCACCAGCCGGCCTACGACATGGTCAGGACCTCGGGTTGGAGCGCGGGCACCACGCTGCGCGAGGGCTACCTCGTGGTCGCGGAGGAGCGGCCCTGGGATCCCGACGTGGTCTATCACCGGCTCGGCGGCGGCTATCGGCGAGGCGACTTGATCCCGGTAACCCTGTGGGTCGACGTGGTGCACATGGACGAGCAGGGCGAGGTCCTCGACCGCATGGAAGCGATCGATCCGGTCACCCGCGAACGCGTCGCGGAAATCGCGCCGACCCTCGGCCTCTCCACGCCGAGCGGAGCGACGACGTTCGACGACGGCATGACCCGCGCGAAATCGATGTTCCTGCCGGTGCACCCCGCGGGACGGCTCCCCGACGACGGGCGAGCGGTGCCCCTGACCGAGCCGCGTTGACGGTGCTGCCCCGCATCGCTGTGCATGCACAGCGATGCGGGGCAGCGCCGTGGAAGCCTGGCAGCGAAGAATCACGGCCCGGTGTGTGGCGCTTGGGGTTCCAGGGATAATCCAGGGCATGAACAAGGGCAGGCTGGACAAGCTTTTTCTGCGCTATCGCCGCAAGGGCGACGCGGATGCCCTGGGCGAGGTCTTCGACAGCGCCGCGCCCGAGCTGCTGCGGCTGGCGATGCACCTCGTGCGCGATCCCTCGGAGGCCGAGGACGTGCTGCAGGCGACTTTCCTCGCGGCGATCGAAGGCGCGGATTCCTTCGATCCTTCGCGGCCCTTGATGCCCTGGCTCACCGGGATCCTGGCTCGCCAGGCGGGGCTCGCGCGGCGGCGGGCGCGGCGCGTGGTCGAGGAGGACCGCCTGACGCCGCGCCGCAGCGAGGATCCGGCGGAAGTCGCGGCGCTGGCGGAGTTCTCGCAGGAGCTCGTGCTCGCCCTGCAGGCCTTGCCCGACAACTACCGCGAAGTTCTCTGGCTGCACCTCGCCGATGGAAAGCGTCCGTCCGAGATCGCGCAGGACTTGAAGCGCGCGCCGGGCACGGTGCGCATGCAGGTGCACCGCGGTCTCGATCTGCTGCGCCGTTCCTTGCCCGAGGGATTTGCGGCGCAAGGACTCGTCGGCCTGGCGTCGACGCGCGGGCTGGACGCGGTTCGCGCCGATGTCCTGGCGCGGGCGCTGGCGAAGTCCAGCGCGGCTCCGCTCGGAGCAGCGCCTCCCGCGCAGGGCGGCGTGCTCGCGACGTTGAAAGCATCCTCCGCGACGATTCCGTGGTTGGCCGGAGTGGCAGCGCTCGTCGCCCTCGCCGTCGGCGCGTGGTGGCGCCTCGGCGATCCGGCGGAGAGCCGCACTTCCGCGCTGCGGACAGCGGCGCTGGTCGAGCCCGCGGGAGAAGCGCCGGCATCGTCTCGGACGGCCGCGCCGGAGCGCAACGCGCTTGCGAACGAAGTTCCGGCAGCGGCGGACACAGCGCGTGCGGGTGTTTTTCTTCGCGGTCGCGTCAGCGGTCCCGGGGGAGATCAACTGGCGCAGACGCGGCTCAGCGTGCGCGGCATCGCGCGCTTCCCGCTGCCGGCGGATCTCCAGGTCGAGGGCACTCCAGCGGCCGACGGCAGCTTCGAGCTCGAGGTTTCCAAGCTTCTCGCGGCAGCGCGACCGGGTCGGCCGATCGAAGAGCTGGTGCTCGAGGCCGAGCATCCTCGCTACGTGCACACCGTGGTTCACGTCCCGCTGCTCCCTGGACGCGCGGCTTCGGTGCCCAAGGACGCGGCCGAGCCCGGATACACCGCAGACGTCGACATGGCGCGAGCGGGCATGGTCAGCGGTCGCGCCGAACTTTCCGACGCCTCGCCGGCGGCTGGCGCGAGCGCCTTGCTCTTCGCGCTGCAGGATGGCCTGCCGCTCGAGCCCGCGGTCGATCGCGGCCAATGCGCAGCCGACGGTAGCTTCGAGTTGCGCGCGCGACAGGACGGCGACCACGCGATCGTGTTGATCCAGGGCGGGCTGCGGCCGGTGACGCGCGTCGCGTCCTTGACGCCGGGTTTCAGCGCCCCGCTGGGGACGCTCGTGCTCGACGCAGGCGCCGCGATCGACGGCCAGGCCTTTCACCTGGACCTGCCGATGCGCAGGGGAGCCATGGTCAGCGCCAACGCGACGCGCGACGGGACGCCCTACGCCTTCGAGCGCACGCGTTTCCTGTGGAGCGCGGGTGCTTTCGAGCGCTCTGGCGCGATCGTCGAGACCGATGCCGATGGCCGCTTCCGCATCAGCGGCCTCGCGCCGGGTCCGTACAAATTAGGCGTGTCGCGCGCTGCTCCCGAAGGCGCGCCCGCGAGTCAGCGCCGACTGGTGCTGTCGACGGCAGCCTGGACGGCCGTCGACGCGCCGGCGAGCCGCGTCGAGATCCACGCGAGCTTCGCGATGCTGCACTTGCGCGTGGCGACGCGCGAGCACCTCGAGGCGCCGCCGACGGCGCAGGTCCGCGTGCGTCAAGCCAGTGTTCAGGATGGCGGTGCTTTACCGGGACTGGCGGAGTTTCCGCTCGAGTTCGAGGCCCTGGCGTCGGTGTCCGTCGAGGCGCGCGGGGAATGTCAGGTGCACGTGGAGGCGGAGGGGTTCGTGGCGCGGGACGTGGTGGTGACGGCGCGCGAGCCGGGGGAGGAGGACACGCTGGATCTGCTGCTCGAGCGGGATGGGCAGCTCGCGCAGCTTTCCATCGAGCTTCTCGCGCCGGCGGACGAGCCGGGCGTGTCGTTCGGCGAGGTGAGCTGCTCCTTCGCACCTGCGGGACCCAATACGGCGCAGGTCAAGAGCTTCGTGCGCCGCGCGAAGCTCGTGGACGGGAGGTTCCTGATTCCGAATCTGCCGGCGGGTGAATGGACCGTCTCGGTCTTCGCGGGCAGCGCCTACGAGCACTTCCGCGATCTGTGGTGCGAAGCGAAGCGCGAGGTGCGGCTCTCGGCGGGCGGCGTCTCGAACTCGAGCTTCGCGCTGCAGCGCGGCGGACAGCTCGAGATCTCGGCCGCGAACGCCGCGGGCGCGCTGCTGCCCGCGCAGTGCACGATCCGCGGACCGGACGGCGCACCGCTCGCTGTCGAATTCAGCGGCCGGCTCCCGGATCGCTCGGGCAAGAGCTCTCGAATGCTCAGCGAGCTCAGCCCGAGCACGGTGCGGCCGATCCTCGCGGCGGGCGATTACCAGATCGATCTCGGCGCCAAGGGCTACGAGCCCGCGCAGCGCTTCGTGCGGATCCGCGCCGGGACCACCGCGCGCGTCCAGGTCGTGTTCGCGGCGAAGACGCCATGAACTGACCGCGCTGCTGGTCGGAAATCCCGTCCAGTGACTCGTCGGAGCTCGGACAGGGCGCGCGAATGACACTCTGGCCATCGCTTGAATCGGCGGCCGCGCTTGGCCTTGGCGAGCATCGCCGTTATGCTCTGCCGGTCCTGAGGGTCGCGGTCGGCCGCGGGACGAACGAGGCCCCATGAAGTTCGCCCTGCATTGCCTGTCGTGTGCGCTGATCCTGCTCGGATTCGGCTGCACGTCCCCCTCCGAAAAGAACGCTGCACCTGAGCCGGTGAATGCCAGCTCCAGCGGCGTCGGAGGCATCGGCGGCCTCTCGGATGCTCCCGAGACGGACGAGCCAACGAAGCACGACGGCCCCGCTTATCTGCTGCGCATGGTCGACTACAAGACCGGCGCGCGGCTGGAGCTGGTCAACGAGTCCCACACTTCGCACCTCAGCCAGTACTCCAAGGTCCGCAGCGACCCCAGCCGCAAGGTCACCACCGACGAGTGGATGACGGGCTTGATCGCCTACCTGGACGACCAGGGCTGGTCGAAGGAAGTGAAGCCGGGCAACGCGCCGGAGATGGCCCAGGGCTCGCTCGGCTGGTCGCTGCAGATGGTCGGGCCAGACGGCACGAGCTTCATCGCGGCACCCGTGGGGGTCAAGGGCAACCAGGCCAAGCGCCTGATCACGATGAAGACCGCGTTCATCCAGACCTACAACGCGACACCGGGATTCCAGGCGGTGCGCGCCCAGCCGGGCACACTGCCGTTCAAGGTTCCGGAATATCAGAAGAACGACGCCAAGAAGGGCGGCAAGTAATCCACGTGGCGATGCCCCTCTCGAACGCGACGCGGCACTGCTGGACGGAACTTCGCCATTGAAGGCGGCGGCCATCCTCCCCGCTCGTCTGCAATCGACGCGCCTGGCGCGAAAGATGTTGCTCGCGGAGACGGGCAGGACCTTGATCGAGCATTCGGCTCGCAACGCGATCTCGACCGGAGTCTTCGAGCGCGTGGTCGTCGCCACCGACAGCCGCGAGATCGTCGAAGCCCTCGAGCAGGCCGGCATCGAGGCCGTGATGACCCGCGCCGACCATTGCAGCGGCACCGACCGCGTGCGCGAAGCCGTCGACACCCTGGGCTTCGGCGATTTCGACACGGTGGTCAACGTCCAGGGCGACGAGCCCGAGCTCGCGCGCGAGGACCTCACGCGCCTGGTGCGCGCCTTCTCCGATCCCGAGCTGCAGATCGCCACGCTGTGCGCCGCCTTCGCCCATCCCGACGAGCTGGCCTCGCCGCAGATCGTCAAGGTCGTGCGCGACGCTCGCGGGGATGCCCTGTACTTTTCGCGCGCCGCGATTCCTTGCGCGGTCCATGCGCGAGCGGGTTCAGCGGCCGCCGCCAGCCTCTCGCGCCGCCACGTCGGCGTGTACGCCTTCCGGCCCGCGGCCCTCAGGCACTTCTGCGAGATGCCGGTCAGCGCGCTGGAAGCGATCGAGAACCTCGAGCAGCTGCGCTGGCTCGAGGCCGGCTTGAAGCTGCGCGTGCTCGATGCGAGCCATGCGCCGCTCGGCATCGACACGCGCGCCGAATACGAAGCCTTCGTTGCCCGCTGCCACGCCCGCGGCGTGGCTTGAATGGATTTTTCTACGCCCGACTCTCACGGATCCCTCCATGGTCAAGCACATTTTCATCACCGGCGGCGTGGTCTCCAGTCTCGGCAAGGGCCTGACCTCGGCCGCGATCGGCATGATCCTCGAGCGCCGCGGGTTGAAGGTGTCGATGCAGAAGCTCGACCCCTATATCAACGTCGATCCGGGCACGATGAGCCCCTTCCAGCACGGTGAGGTCTACGTGCTCGACGACGGCGCGGAGACCGACCTCGATCTCGGCCACTACGAGCGCTACACCCACGCGAAGCTCTCGCGCTCGTCGAACTTCACCACTGGGAAGATCTACTCCGAAGTGATCGCGCGCGAGCGCCGCGGCGACTACCTCGGCAGCACGGTGCAGGTGATCCCGCACATCACCGACGCGATCAAGGACGCGATCACCGCCGGCGTCACGCCGGGCAGCGACGTGGCCCTGACCGAGATCGGCGGCACGGTGGGTGACATCGAGAGCCTGCCCTTCGTCGAGGCGATCCGTCAGTTCGCGCTGGAAAAACCGCGCGGCGAAGTGCTCTTCGTGCACTTGACCCTGCTGCCCTACCTGCGCGCCTCGGGTGAAATGAAGACCAAGCCGACGCAGCAGTCGGTCGGCAAGCTGCGCGAGATCGGCATCCAGCCCGACATCCTGATCTGCCGCACCGAGCAGCCGATGTCGCCGGAAATGACGCGCAAGATCTCGATGTTCTGCAACGTGCGGCCCGAAGCCGTGATCGAGGAGCGCGACGTCGACTTCTCGATCTACCAGGTGCCGCAGATGCTGGTGCACGCCGGCCTCGATCGCATCGTGACGCGCCACCTCGGCCTGCCCTCGGAGCAGGAGACCGACCTCGAGGACTGGAATCGCATGCTCGAGTCGATGCGCCGCACCCAGGAATCGGTCGAGATCGCGGTGGTCGGCAAGTACATCGAGCTGCACGACGCCTACAAGTCGATCTACGAATCGCTGGGCCACGCCGGAATCAAGAACCAGACGCGCGTGAAGATCCGCAAGGTGCGCGCCGAGGACTTCTTCTCCAAGGGACCGAGCCTGATCGAAGGCGTCGACGGCCTGCTGGTGCCCGGCGGCTTCGGCGAGCGCGGCGTCGAAGGCAAGATCCGCGCGATCCAGCACGCGCGCGAGACCGGCCTGCCCTTCTTCGGCATCTGCCTGGGGATGCAGTGCGCGACGATCGAGTTCGCGCGCAACGTGCTGCAGCTCAAGGGCGCGCACACCTCCGAGTTCGACGCCGAGTCGCCGCACCCCGTGATCCACTTGATGTCGGATCA
This sequence comes from Planctomycetota bacterium, assembly GCA_035490315.1. Taxonomy (GTDB): domain Bacteria; phylum Planctomycetota; class UBA1135; order UBA1135; genus JADJQU01. The sequence goes on along the minus strand of DATHET010000311.1, from coordinate 14,904 downwards.
GCGCCACATCCACGACAAGGGTGGCACGATGCGATTGGGCTCGTACGCGTGTCGCGTGAAGCCGGGCACGCTCGCGCACCGGCTGTACGGCGCGGACCTCGTGCACGAGCGCCACCGCCACCGCTACGAATTCAACAATTCCTACCGCGAGGCCTTCGAGCGCGCGGGGATGACGATCTCCGGCGTCAATCCCGAGCGCGATCTGGTCGAGATCCTCGAGCTGGCTTCGCATCCGTTCTTCCTCGGCGTGCAATTCCACCCCGAGTTCAAGAGTCGACCGCTGACGCCGCAGCCCTTATTCGACGGTTTCGTCGCCGCCGCGCGCGAGCATGCGCGCGACCGCGCGCGACGCGCCGAGAAGCCGACGCAGGACAGCGGGCCAGCGGCTCCCCTTTCGGTGCACAGCCCCGCAGCCTTCGTTTCCTGAAGCAGAGGCCGGTGCTCGAGCAGGCGATCGGATGAGCACCCTGCGCACATCCGACGCTAAGGAAGCTGTCGAAGCCATCCTGGCCCGCGTCGGTCCGGCGGTGGCGTGCGGCACGCCGCTCGGACTTGGCAAGCCCGTGGCGTTGATCAACGCGCTCTACGCGCGGGTGAAATCCGATGCGAGCCTGTCGCTGGACATCACCACGGCTCTGTCGCTGGAGATCCCTCGTCCGCACAAGGATCTCGAGCGGCGCTTCCTCGAGCCGGTGGTGAAGCGCGCTTTCGACGGCGTGCCCGAGCTCGACTACCTGCGCGATCTTCGCGCGGGCGATTTGCCCGCGAACATCCGGCTCTTCGAATTCTATTTCCGCGCTGGCGCGATGCTCGACCTGCAGGCGGCGCAGCAGAATTACATCAGCACGAACTACACTCACGTCACGCGCGACGTTCTCGCGCGCGGCGTCAACGCGATCCTGTGCATGGTGAGCGAGCGCGGCGGCCGCTACAGCCTGAGCTGCAATCCCGACATCACGCTCGACCTCGCGCGAGCGATGCGGGCGAGCGGCGTGCCCTGCGTCGTGGCGGGGATGGTCAATCGCAAGCTGCCCTTCATGCTGCACGACGCCGAGGTCGGCGCGGACTTCTTCGACGTGCTGCTCGACGCGCCGATGTACGAGCAGCGGCTCTTCGGCGTGCCGAGTCCGGCGGTCGAGCTTGCCGATCACGCGATCGGTGTGCTCGCGGCGTCGCTGGTCAAGGACGGCGGGACGCTGCAGCTCGGCATCGGCGCTTTCGGCGACGCGGTCGCGCATTGGTTGCGCGTTCGACACACCGAGCCTGCGACATTCTCCGAGGGTCTGCGCGCAGTCGACGGCGGCACCAGTCAGGTCTTGATCGAGCGGCTCGGCGGCCGCGAGCGCTTCGTGCGCGGGCTCTTCGGCTCCAGCGAGATGTTCAGTTGGGGCTTGATGACGCTGTACCGCGCAGGCGTGATCCGCCGGCGCGCCGACGGCGACGCGGGGCCTGTGATGCAGGCCGCGTTTTTCCTCGGACCGGAAGCTTTCTATCGCGCGCTGCACGATCTGCCGGAAAACGAGCGCGAGCTGTTCCTGATGACGTCCGTCGCGCGCATCAACGACATCTACGGCGAGGAGGAGCTCGTGCGGCGCCGGCTGCGCGATGCGCGTTTCATCAACAGCTGCATGAAGGCGACGATCTTCGGCGCGGTTGCGTCCGACGGGCTCGAAGACGGCCGCGTGGTCAGCGGGGTCGGCGGCCAATACAACTTCGTCGCCATGGCCCACGAGCTGGCGGGCGCGCGCTCGATCCTGCTCCTGCGCTCGACGTACGAGAGCACGCGCGGCTTCGAATCCAACATCTTGTTCAGCTACGGCTCGACGACGATTCCGCGGCACCTGCGCGACATCGTGATCACGGAGTACGGCATCGCGGACTTGCGCGGCCGCACCGATTTCGAAGTCGCGACGGCGATGATTCAGATCGCGGATGCGCGCTTCCAGGATGGGCTCGTCGAGCGCGCCAAGGCCGTCGGAAAGCTCCCGCCTGACTGGCGCGTTCCCGATCGTGCACGCACAAACACGCCGGAGCACCTCGCGACGCGCCTCGAGCCGCTCGCTACTCGAGGATTCCTGCCCGCGTTTCCATTAGGAACCGACTTCGACGCCGAGGAGCAGCGACTGATGCCCGCGCTGCAATGGCTGAAGAAGGAATCCTCGACGCTGCGCGGCCGCCTCGCAATCGCTGCTCGAGTCGTCGGCGCTCGCCCCACGACGGTATTCGACTCCGCACTGCAGCGCATGGGTCTTGGTGCGCCGCGCGGCATCAAGGAAATCTTCTTGCGCCGCGCCGTGATCCTGGCGCTCCAGCGCACGAAGGTCCGCGAACGCCCCCCGGGTAAGGCGTCGGTTCAGGATGGTGGTGGAATACCGGGTACCAGAGGGCAGGACTATCGGATCTATCGAAGCAAAGCGGAGTTCAGCTCGAGCGCGTTCATCGAGATCGGCGCGGGGAAGTTTTCGGGTGAGCATTGGCAGGAGGGCTGCCTGTTCATCGAAGAGGAGGCTTTTTTCGTGGCAGAGGGGATCCTGGGCAAGCATTTTCCGAGCTACGACCACCTCGCGTTCCAGGACATCCCGAGACTCGTCGGCAAGCGCGTGATCGCTGCGTGGAGGGATGCAGCCGCGAGGATTCCGCAGCTCAGCACAGCCGAGATCCATTCCCTTCTGAATCTCGATTCGGTCCCGTTCGGACCCGATCTAGTCGCGATCGGTCGGGATCGCTCCCTGATCGCGGCGATGTTGAACGAGCTTGCCGATGCCTGCGACGAGTTCTACGAGCGCGACGAGTGGGTGCGCATCCTCGGGGTGTGAGGAGCGGCGATTCGTGGCGAATCCGCTGTACGTCCGGTCGGCGCGGGGAATGAACGGGTAAGGCGCCGGTTCAGGATGGTGGTGGAATACCGGGTACCGGAAGGCAAGACTGCGATGCCATGGACTACCGGATCTATCGCAGCAGAGCGGAGTTGGATTCGACGAACTACGTCGAGGTCGGCGCGGGAAAGTACTCGCAAAAGCACTGGCAAGAAGGCTGCCTGTTCATCGAGGAGGAGGCCTTCATCCGGGCGGAGGGGATCCTGGCCCAGCACTTTCCGAGCTACGACCACATCGCATTCCAGGACATCCCGAGGCTCGTCGGCAAGCGCGTGATTGCTGCGTGGAGGGATGCGGCGGCCAGGATTCCGCAACTGAATCCAGCGGAGATCTATTCCCTGCTGAATCTCGACGTGGTCATGTTGCAAGTCGACCCCGTCGCGCTCGATCGGGATCGTGCCGCGATCGCGGCGATGTTGAACGAGCTCGCCGATGCCTGCGACGAGTTCTACGAACAGGACGAGTGGTTGCGCATCCTCGGGATGTGAGGAGCAGCGTTTCGTGTCGCATCCGCTGCACTCCCGGTCGGCACGGATGGTGAGCGCGTAAGGCGCCGGTTCAGGATGGTGGTGGAATACCGGGTACCCGCAGTTACCGCGCTTGCGGAATTCCGCTCCACGCGAAGTATTTCGCGAGCCATTGCCTGGGTCTCGAATCGCACTCAGCAACCAGCGCTTCGAAACGCGCCGTATCCTTCGCGTCGCGCGCGGCTTTCAATTCGGCGCCGAACTCACTCGGAAGGACGCCCGAAAGTCCCGTGATCGTCGCGATCAGTTCCTCCCCCGCCGCGTGGGCGTCCGCGTCGCGCCGGCCCATGACGTTCTTCCAGCGCGTGCAGGCCTTCTGCGCCGATGCCCAATCCTTGCAGGTCTTCGATTCGAGGAATGGCTTGAGGTCCTTGGCGAGCTTGGGAGTCTGCTCGATCTCGAACGCAGCGCTCCACTCGACGAGCACCGCGAGAGCCGGCTCGGCCTTCTCGCGAGCGAGCGCCTTGGCCGTGGTCGTGAGTCCGCTGACGGCGGACTCCAATGTCCCAAGGATCGCCTGGGCCGACGCGACGTCTGGAAACAGATTGGGTTCGAAGTCGCGGGACGAGCGCAGGATCGGCAATGCAGTCGCAATATCGCCGCGCGCGAGCGCCGGCACAGCCGTCTGGGCCCACTGGCTCTGGAAATCGGGCAGCTTGTCGAGCTTGTGGCGCGCGACGAGATCCTCGAGCGGAGTGTCCACGAAGGAGCCGTCGCCCTCTTTCCAGACCTTCGCGGTCTGCAAGCCCGGATCGCCCTCCCATACCACGCGTTGATCGAGATCGAGCAGCAGGATGCGCGGAAGATTGAAGCGGCGGATGAAAAACTTCTCGAAGCTCTCGCCGATTCCCGTGGCCTTGGGCGCGCGGTAGTCGAGTGCGATCGCGCCGGGCATCGGATGGGTCTTCAGGTACTCGGACAGAGTCCGCTCGTCGTTGACCGAGAAGATCACGACCACTTTCAAGCCATAGCGGCGCGCATCGGCCTCGAAGGACGTGAGCCATTCGTCCATGCGCTGGTTGTCGTTCTGCAGTTGCGACGCGAACACGAGCAGCTGCGGAGCGCGGCCGACCTCTTCCCAGCTCTTGCGCCCGTCCTGCACCCAGGACGTGGTCTTCGGCCAGGGCGGAATCATGCCGATGTAGCTGCCGGTCTGCTCGGGCGTGCGCGTCGCGAGCTTGCTCAATCGAATCGCGCGCTCGATCGAGGCCGCGGGGTCGCGCGGATCGCTGGCCAGATAGCGCACGTTGCGGAAGCGCGCGGCGCCGCGGCCGATCATCAGGCCGAAGCTCCCGCGCAGGACGTCGATGCTCGAGAACTCCTGGGTCGCGAGCAGCACGCCGTCGAACCACAAGTCGACGTCGCGGCCGGCGACGTCGACGCGCAGCTTGTGCCAGGTACCCGCGCTCGACGCGCCTTCCTTGGGCTTGGTGTCGACGGCGATGTGGCGCCAGGTCTTCGGCATTCCGGCGCCGTAGCTCGACAGCAGATCGAGATAGCCCGAAGCCGTCGCGCCCTGGGTCTTGCCGGGGAAGAAGAACAGGCCGTGGAAGCTCGTCGGGTCCTTGCGGCCGAACACGAAGCCGGCGAAGTTCGCCTGGCCGCGCTCCGCCTGGATCTCGGCTTCCATCGAGAAGTCGCCGCTGGTCGTGCGCTCGAGGGTCAGCGCCTGGTAATCGAAGATCTCCGAGTCGAAGGTCAAGTACTTCGCGTCGAGGAACACGCCGTTCGGCGTGAACGGCGAGCCGGTGCCGGCCGCGGTCCAGCCGGTCAGGTCCTTCTCGTTGTAGGCGAGATCCCAGATGCGCAGCGACTTGCCGCTCGCGCGCGCGGCGCTTTCGTAGTGCGCGAAGAGCTCGCCGACGCCGAGGTCGGTGCCGAGGCGCCAGGACACGTCCATGACCATCAGCGGGCGATCGGCGGCGACGTAGCGCTCGACCAGGCCGCGCGCGGCGGCGGCCATCTCCTTCTGCAGGCCTTCCAGCGTCTCGCGTTTCGGGTCGTACTTCGCGAGCTGGCGCTCGGCGGCGTGGATCGCCTTGACGTCCGGCGTCTTCGCGGTTTCCAGCAAGGTCAGCGCGCTCTCGACCAGCTTCGCCGCGCGGTCGGAGTTCTTGAGCCGATCCGCGAGCAGCGCCGCGAACTCGAGACGCACGTCGGGATCCTGAGGCAGGGCGACCAGGCCCTTCTCGAAGTGCTCCTGCGCCGCCTCGAGATCGCCGGCCAGCATCGCGGCGCGCGCCCATTGCAGGTAGGGCCGCACCAGCTCGAGGCTTCCCTGCTGCTCCTTGCGCAGCTCGAGGATCCAATCCTTCCACACATCGTCGAGCTCCTTGGCCGTCTTCGGCAAGGCGACGTCGGCGGAACCCGCGGGCCGCTCGAAGCCCTTGATCGGCGGCATCGGGTTGGCGAGCACGACCTTCTCGAAGTTCTCGACCGCGCCCTCGCCTTCGCGGCCTCCGGAAGCGTTGATGAAATCGCCGAAGGCCTTGCGGTAGACGAAGCGGCCGTCGACCGGGTCCTGGTAGTTGTAGAGGAAATACACCACGCCCCAGGTCGGCGCGTACCAGGGCGGGCCCCACTGGTATTTGTCCTCGAGCACGATCGTGAAAGTCGGCGCGCGCTCAGGCTCGCCTTTGCCGTCGGCGGAAATGCCGTCGGTCGGGCCGCTCATCCAGCCCTTGCTCATCCGATCGGCGAGCGGGAAGAGCCGATGGTTCGCCGGCAGGTTCATGAGCACTGTGCCGTTGGGCAAGATCCGCGTGCCCTCGAAAAACGACGCCAGCCCTTCGTTGAGCCAACCCGTCGCGGAAGTCGCGAGCGACACGAACTGGTGGGCTGCTTCGTGGAACAGCGTGTGGGTCATGCCGTCGAAACCGCCGTCGATGTAGGTCTCGACGCTGCCGCCGGTGAAATGCCCGCCCGACCATTCGACCGGCGGACCGATGCCGAGCTTCAGGTATTCCGCGCGTTCCTTGAAGATGTGCAGCTCGATGCGCGGAACGCTGCGGCCGTCCTCTTCCGCGCCGTAGCGGAAGAAGCGCCGGTAGAAGGCGTTCATCTGCTCCATCGCCTCGGCGGCGCGCACGAGCACCTCGTACCCCGCGTCGGTCATCGTGATGTAGTTCTCGCGCTCCAGCGTGGCGCGCGAGTCCCAGGTCGAATGCAGCTTGTCGTGAGCCGTGATCCACTCGCGCGAGACGTCGGCGAAGAGGTCCTTGGGCTTGGCGTCGCCGGCGAGACTGGGGTCGGGCCGCGCGGCGATGCGCTCGATCGAGGTCTGCGCCGCCACGTTCGAAGGATCGAGGGCGAGCACGGTCTTCAGGACCTTGATCGCCGCGTGAGGCCGCACGTCCTTCTCGTAGCGCGCCGCCAGGTCGATCAGCTTCTTCGAGAAGACCACGTCGAGCGAGAGCAGGTCCTTGGCGATCGGGTCCTCGGCGAACACGGACGCGCGAAGCTCTTCGATCAAGGCCGGCGCGAGCCTCTGGGCGCGCGCGTTGCGCAGGGCGAGGTGCAGGGCGTAGATCAGCTCATCGGGCTCGCCTTTCTCGCGTGCCCAGCGCGCGCGCAACCTCCAGGCTTCGACCGAGCGCGGGTCGCGCTCGAGCGCGCGCTCGATCCACTCGCGAGCATGCTCGAGGTCCTTGGAGTCCAGCGCGTGCTGCGCGCTGTTCATCGCCTGCTGGAATCCGCCGCTCGGTTCCTCCTGCGCGCGCGCCAGGCTGGCGAAGCAGGCGAGGCAGAGTGCGGCGAGGATGGACACGGGCCCATGGGCGCGGCGGCCGGATAGAGCTCGGGTCATGGGTTCCTTTTGTACCTCGCCGAGCCGCTTCGGAAACCTGCGAGGGCTCGTGACGCACGGCGCGCGGCCATTTTTTCCAGGGCGACCGGCGATCGGACGGCGGACCGGACCTCAGCCGGACTTGCGCAGGGCCTTGGCGAGCTTGTCCTTCAAGGAGGCGCCGAGCCGGCCGAGCGCGGCTCCATCAGCCGAGCGCTGGGCCAGGGCGCGGCTGGCGGCTTCGTAGGGCGCGATGCGCGCGCCTCCCGCGTGGCGCAGGGAAAAAGCGATGCGCTCGTGGGCCGCGTCGATCTCGAGCACGCGCACCGAGAGGACGTCCCCGACCTTGAGCGCGCTGTCCACGGGCTCGCCCGTGCGCAGGTCGCACTCGCTCGCCGGCATCAGGCCCTCGAGGCCCGCGGCGATCGAAAGGAAAGCGCCGAAGTCGCGAACGCGCGTGACGCGGGCTTCGACCAGATCGCCGGGCGTGATCAGGTGCGCGACGCTCTCCCACGGATTGGGGGTCAGCTGCTTGAGGCCCAGGGCGATGCGCTTGCCGCCGGCGCGGATCGCCAGGACGCTGGCCTCGATCGACTGTCCGACGCGCAGCACTTCGGACGGGCTCGCGACGCGGGCGTAGGCGATGTTGGAGACGTGGACCAGGCCTTCGAGGCCGTTGCCGAAAGCCACGAACACGCCGTACTCCTCGACGCGCGTCACATGGCCGTGGACGCGCTCGCCGACGCGCAGCGAGCCGATCTCGCGCTGGTGCGGGCTCTCGCGCTCGCGCTGCTCGACGAATTTGCGCGAGAGCACGACGCACTGGCGTTCCTTCTCGATCTCGATCACCTCGCAAGTGAAGTGCTTGCCGACCAGGCTGTCGGGGCGCTCGTCGCGCGCGAGGCCGGTGTGCGATTTCGGCATGAATCCGTGCAGCGGGCCGATCTTCATTTCCAGGCCGCCGTTGGCGCAGCGGATCGCGCGGGCCTGGACCCAGGAGCCGAGCTCCAGGTTTTCCCAGGTGGCGAGGACCTCTTCCTCGCGGCGCGCGAGCACCCACAGGCCGTCCTCCTGGCCGCGCAGCGTGAACTCAAATTTGTCGCCGACCTGGGGCGCGTCGGCGAAGTGATCGCGGGCTATCACGCCCTGCATGCGCACGCCGAGCTCGACGAAAACGTCGCTCCCGTGCAGGCCGACGACGGTGCCCGTATAGACCTTGAGGGTATGGGACCCGTGCTCCCTCGCAGGCGACAGCGAATCAGGTTCGCGACGCATGGCCGATGGCGTAGCACGCCGGAAGGCTTGCTTCCAGTCCTGGAGCGCGGCGCGGCGGGGAAATCAGATTGGAATTCGCACGGTCCGATGACCGGTCGCCGATCGACCGACATTTTGCCTTGACCTGACGCGCGGGTTGATCCAGTCGTCGCAGGCCGAATCCCCCAGAGCTCGTCTCGCCCGGAGCGCGGCCTCCGTGAGCGAGCGTGGCTCGGGCACGACAACAGGTGGATCCGCCGATTTTTGTTGTGACTCCAACGATTATCGGCCAAGTTGCCCGCATGTCTCGCGCCGTGCGCTTCGCGCTGGTCCTGATCATCGGCCTGGCAGGGCTGACGTTCGGAGCCTCCTTGATCGTCGAGGGCCAGACCCGCACCTGGTTCGACAAGGACTTGAACCTGCGCGCGCGCCTGGCGGTGTCGGGCGCTCGGACGGAGATCGCCACGAGCTGGCGCTCCTCCTCGGCGCAACTGTCCAGCGTGCTGACCAACCTGGCTCAGGACGAGCGCATCATGGGCGCCTGCGCCTGCTCGCCGACCGGCGTCAGCGTGGCGCGCACCGACGATTTTCCGAGCGAGCTGCATTGCGAGGAGCTGCTCGATCGGATCCGCCTCGAAGGCTCGAATACGGAGTCGGGCCATTGGGCCGAGGTCTCGAAACAGCCCGGAGGCGACGTGCACCTCGCCGCCCTGCCGATCGCGGACGAAGCCGGCGAGCTCGGCTACGTGATCCTGGCCCAGGACATGGCCTTCGTCGCGCGGCGCAACGAGTCCACGCGCAAGTTCCTGCTGCTCGCCTTCGGCACCCTGGCGCTGCTCGCCTCGGTGGTGACGCTGGTCGCCTCGCGCATGTCCTGGCGCGACTGGAGCGAGCAGCTGCAGCAGATCCTGCGCGGCGGCCGCGAGCGCAAGGAGTTCCAGCCGATCCTCTCCGACGTGCGCGAGCTGGTCGATCGCTTGATGGACCAGGAAGGACGCTCCTGGACTCCCGCGCGGCTCAAGGAGACGCTGCGGCATCGATTGAGCGGCGAGAAAGTGATCGTGCTCGCCAACCGCGAGCCCTACGTGCACCTGCGCGGCAAGGACGGGTCGATCGAGGTGATGCACCCCGCGAGCGGCCTGGTCACGGCGCTCGAGCCGGTGCTGCGCGCCTGCTCGGGCACCTGGATCGCCCATGCCAGCGGGGCCGCGGATCGCGAGACGGCCGACCGGCGCGGACGCCTGCAGGTTCCGCCGGGCCCGGACGGACGCGAGCCGGCGCCGCACAGCGAAGGCTCCTACGTCCTGCGCCGCGTGTGGCTCACGCGCGAGGAGGAGCAGGGCTACTACTACGGCTTCGCCAACGAAGGGCTGTGGCCCCTGTGCCACATCGCCCACGCGCGACCGCTGTTCCGCAGCGAGGACTGGGAGCAGTACCGCGCGGTCAACGAGAAGTTCGTGCGCGCGGTGCTCGACGAAGCCGACTCCGACGACCCGATCGTGCTGGTGCAGGATTATCACTTCGCCCTGGCGCCGGCCCTGATCCGCCGCGCCCTGCCCAAGGCGACGGTGATCGTGTTCTGGCACATTCCCTGGCCCAACGCGGAGCTGTTCGGCATCTGCCCCTACCGCGACGAGATCCTCGAAGGCCTGCTCGGCGCCTCGATCCTCGGTTTCCACACGCAGTTCCACTGCAACAACTTCCTCGACTCGGTCGATCGCTTCCTGGAAGCGCGGATCGACCGCGAGGGCAGCGCGGTGGTGCACCACGGCCGGGCCGTGCTCGTGCGGCCCTATCCGATTTCCGTCGAGTGGCCGATGCACCAGCTCGCGGCGGTTCCGGATGCCGCGGCCTCGCGCAAGGCGGTCAGCGAGGAGCTGGGGCTCGCGCCGTCGGTCAAGCTCGGCGTCGGCGTCGACCGCCTCGATTACACCAAGGGCATCGAAGAGCGGCTGCTCGCGGTCGAGCGCCTGTTCGAGCGCCATCCCCAGCACATCGGCCGCTTCAGCTTCGTGCAGCTCGCGGCGCCCAGCCGCACCACGATCGAGCGCTACCAGCGGCTCAACGACCAGCTGGAAGAGCTCGCCGCGCGCATCAACAAACGCTTCGAGCGCGCCGGCTGGCGGCCGGTGATCCTGCGCCGCGCGCACCACGAGCCGCCCGCGGTGTTCCGCTTCCTGCGCGCGGCCGACCTGTGCTACGTGTCGAGCCTGCACGACGGCATGAACCTGGTCGCGAAGGAATTCGTCGCGGCGCGCGAGGACGAGCGCGGGGTCCTGGTGCTCTCGCAGTTCACGGGTGCGGCGCGCGAATTGACCGAAGCCCTGCTGGTCAATCCCTACAACCTGGATGAAGCCGCCGACGCCCTCGCCGCGGCCCTCGAGATGCCGGCCGAGGAGCAGACCGCGCGGCTGCGCGCCATGCGCTCCTACCTGGCCGAGTTCAACGTCTACCGCTGGGCAGGCTTGATGCTGATCGATGCCGCGCGACTGCGCGGGCGCGAGCGGCTGTTCACGCGCCTCTCGGGGCGCAGCAGAGCCGAAGCGGCTCTTCCATGAAGCACATCCTCGCCGCAGCACAGCGCGAATTGCTGGCCCAGCTCGCCTGGTCGAACGTGCTGCTCGGTTTCGATTACGACGGGACGCTGACGCCGATCGTCAGCGATCCGGCCAAGGCGGTGTTGCGCGCGCCGACGCGCAAGCTGCTCGTCGAGCTCGCGCATCTGTATCCCTGCGTGGTGATCTCGGGCCGTTCGGTGCGCGACGTCCAGCGCCGCGTCAAGGGCATCGGCCTGCGCGCGGTGATCGGCAACCACGGCCTCGAGCCCTGGCGCGCGAGCGAGGAGATCCTGCGCACGGTCGAGCGCTGGAAAACGCTGCTCGAGCCTGCGCTCCTGGATCTCCAGGGAGTCGAGCTCGAGGACAAGAGCTATTCCCTCGCCGTGCACTACCGCCGCGCGCGCGCCAAGAAGACTACGACGGCGAGTATCCTGCGCGCCGTCCGCACACTGAGCGAAGTCCGCGTGATCGGCGGCAAGCAGGTGATCAATCTCCTGCCGCTCGGCGCGCCGCACAAGGGCATGGCCCTCGATCGCGAGCGCGAGCGCGCGGGCTGCGACACGGCCTTCTTCCTCGGCGACGACGAGACCGACGAGGACGTGTTCGCCCTCGACCGCCCGGGGCGCTTGCTGTCGGTGCGCGTCGGCGCGAGCGCGGGTTCTCACGCGATGTACTGCCTCAAGAGCCAGCGCGAAGTCGACCTGCTGCTCGGACGCCTGATCGCCTTGCGGCGCGACGCCGCGGCCCTGCAGCGCTTCGCGCGATGAATGCTGCGCTCGAACAGGGATCCCCCACCCTCGGGCCGGTGCTCGATTTCCTGCGCGTGGTCTGGGAGCTGGATCACGCGCTGCAGCGCCGCTCCAAGCGCATGGCCAGAGAAACCGGCGTCACTGGTCCGCAGCGCCTCGTGCTGCAGATCGTCGGCCGCTTCCCGGGCCTTCCCGCGGGCGAGCTGGCGGATCTGTTGCACGTGCACCCGGGCACGCTGACCGGCGTGCTGCAGCGCCTGGAAAAGAAGGGCTGGATCAAGCGCCGCGCGGATCCGAAGGATCGCCGGCGCACGCTCGTCGGCTTGACCGAGCGCGGGCGCGCATTCGATTCCTCGGATGCGATCACGATCGAGTCGGCGTTGCGGGCGGTCCTCTCGCGCAGCGACGCAGGTTCCGCCGCGGCGGCGCGCACGATCCTCCAGGCCTTGAGCCGCGAGCTCGAGAGTTCGCGCGTTCAGGCGTCCGGCTCGGGTGTCCTGGCGCGGCGGAACACGAAGCGCTGGTAGAGGAAGGACACGAGCAGCAGCGAGAGGGCGAGGCCGAGGATCGAGCCGACGCGATACAGGCCGCCGAGGTGCGCGAGGTCGAGCAGGAAGACCTTGGCGATCGTGGCCAGGAACAAGAGCAGGCTGGTCCAGCGCAGCGCACCGAGCTCGCGCGAGACGCCCAGGATCAGCAGCGCGATGGCAAACAAGGCCCAGGCGATCGACTGCGCGAGGTTGGCTTGCTGCCCGCCGTGCAGCGTCCAGCGGAACGTCTGCGCGCTCGAGAAGGCATCCGCGACCTCGAGGTTCACGAAGCAAAAGGCCAGGAGCGTGCCGCAGCCCGCGAGCGCGGCCGTCGCCGGTGCCAATCCCGCAGGCATCGCGCCGATCTCGGATCCGCGCATGCGCGAGAGCTCGCGGGCGCCGACCAGGATGGAGCCCGCGAGAAGCGCGATCGCAGGCACGAGCAGCCAATAACCGCGCGCGCTGAACACGATCCGCGCTGCGCTCTCGTGCTCGGTCTCCATCGCGAAATTGAACAGGTGGAGCGCGACGAAGACCGCGATCAGCCCCGCCGCGTACTTCAGCGCGCGATGGTCGGACTTGCGCCACCAGGCTGCCAGGGCCAGGGACCAGATCGAAGCGACGACCGCCAGCGTGTGACGCGATTCCACTTCGCCGCGCGGATCGAGGGCCAGAGGAAGCACGCAGCTCGCATAGAGCAACGCGACGGCCCCGAACCATGCCCGAGCAATGCTCAGCGTTCTCGCCACGGCCCGCCGCCCCGGGTCGCTCTCCAGCGCGCGCGCCCTGGCGTCCGCTTCCGGCTCGCCGCGGCGCCCGAGCACGACAGCGCAGGCTCCGACGAGCAGCGCGAAAGCGAGCGGCATCGCGAAGCCCGATCCCCCGCCGTGCCGCTCGACCCACAACACGTGGACAGCGGGGAAGAACAGGGTCGATGCCAGCGCAGCGACACCCCAGGTGCCGGCGCGAGCGGCCATGGCGCGCGGAGCGAGGAACGGCCACAGGGTGAACGCGAGCGCTGTGAATCCCAGGCTCGAGATCAAGCCGGCCCAATCGGGGCTTCGCGCTTGCTGCACGAGCGAGGGATGCACGACTGCGACCTGCGCGACCAGCGTCACGCCTACCGCCACCGCGAACAGATGCGCGGAGCGCGCGCCGTTGGCTGCCAGGGCCATGGCCAGACCCAGGCCGAGAATCGCCGCCGCGAGCGCCCCGCTCGAGACTGCCCGCTCCGTCGTCATGGCGAAGGAGGGCGATCGCTGGCAGACCGCGAACATGACCATCGGGAAGAACACGCTGACGGCGAAGAACGCGGACGGACGGATTTCGGCGCGCAGCCAGCGCGCGGCAACCAACAGCGCGAGTCCGATCGGCAAGACGATGCACGCCAGCCCGAGCGGCCCCGGGAGATTCAACGCATCATCGCCGGGCCATTCGTGCCCCGCCCAGAATGCGATGCCCGCGCCGCTCGCGAAGCTGCCGAGGAGGGCCAGGGCGAAGTGGGCCCCGAAGGAATACAGACGCAACAGCGCCAGCGGCAGCAGGACCAGGGGCACGAGCCAGCTCGAGAGCGGAACCACGCCCCACCCGCAGGCATAGGAGCAAGCGATCAACAGTCCCAGGCAGGCAAACGCGGCCGCGCTCGCGGCGTCGCGCTGCGTGGGACTCTTGCGGTGCTCCCATTCGGCGAAGCAGAGCTGGATCGCAGCCAATGCCAGGGCGCAGATCACGAGCTCGAGCGCTCGCGCGCCTTGGAACTCGTGCGCCTTGGAAAACGTCCAGACCAGCACGAGACTCAGCGCGCCAGAGACCGTGCCGATCGAGAGCCAGGGAGTCTTCTGCAGCCGCGCCAGGATCCCGCCGGCGAGCATCATCACGCCCGCGAGCGCCGCCAGCGGCAAGAGGTGGAATCCGAAGTCGATGCGCTGCGCGAAGTAGGTCGCGAAGCAGAAGGGCAGGAGCAGCGCGGCGACCTGCGAGGGAATCCAGCGGCTGCGATCCGCCGCGGGCTGCATCGCCGCAAACGTCGAGAACAGGAGCCCGAAGGTCCCCAGCGCGACGACACCGATCGCGAGCTCGCCGGTGTCCATGCGGCTCGCGATCCACAGGCCCTGGATCAAGAAAGTCCCGCCGAGCGCGACCATCCCGATCGTCGGCCAGCGGCGGCGGTGCGCGACGAACAGGAAGCCCAGGTCGAGCAGGAGGGCGTAGCCGAACAGGCCGATCGGATGATCCGCGCCAGTCGAAAGCACCAGCGGCGTCGCGAAACCTCCGAGCAGTCCGAACACGGCGATCAATTGCGACGCGTATCGATAGCTCAACGCCGCGCACAGGGCCGTGGTCGCGACCATGGCCGCGAAGGCGACGGGAAATCCGATCATCCCGTACTTGCGATACGCGGCCCAGGCGACGGCGTAGAGCAGCACGATGCCCGCGCCGCTCAGCGAATTCGCGAGCACCAGGTACTCGCGCTTGCGCAGGAAATGCGCGACGACCAGGCAGGTCGCGCCGGTGATCGCGCCGGTGATCAAGCGCACCGCCGGCGTCACCCAGCCTCGATCGATCGAGTACTGCAAGAAAAGGAAACCCGCGACGATCAGGAAGATGCCGCCGAGCACCGCGGCTC
>DATHET010000310.1:0-7987 GCA_035490315.1 Planctomycetota bacterium | reverse complement strand
ACGAGCTTCTTCTTCATCGCCGCCACCGAGGCCTCGTAGGCCTTGGCGACGCAGTCCTCGCACAGCCGGGTCATCTCGGATTGCCAGGTGGTGAAGGCCTGCTTCAAGAGCTGGTTCGCGGTCGCAAGGGCCGCTTCCATCTCGGCCTTGTTCTTGCCCGCGAAGCGAGCCTCCGTCTCGGTGACCGCCTCCTGGATCTTCTTCATCCAGGCCTTGCCCTGCCTGTCGAACTCGGCGTCGAAGCTCGCCTTGAACTTGCTGTCGAACAGGGAGCGCTGCTTGCCTGGCATCGGCGTGATCTCGTCGTCGGAATACGAGAGATTCAATTCCAAGGTCGGCATCCCGATCCACTTGGAAGCGATCGCGGGTCTCCAGGGAAGCTTGTTGAAGATGACGATCGATCCCATGGCAAGGCGTCCTCGAATGGAGCGATGTGACGTCGCGACCGCTTGCGAGCTAGCGAACGTCTTTTCAGGGGAAAACTGGAAACTGCGAAGCTACTACCGCGACTTTCGGCCGTCCATTCAGCCGAGTCTTCGGGGCGTTTCGCGGGCGGTTTCGCTCGACTTCGAGTGCGAGGCCGCCCTCGTTCGCGCCGTGATCTCTGTCCAGATGCCAAGGAGCCCTGCACGATGGTCTCTGCACAGCGGCACTCGAATTGCGCGCGCCCGAGTCGTCCCCGATCTATCCTGCAGATCGCAACCTTTTCTTTTTCGTTGGGATTTCCATGAATCAAAGCTTCCTTGCTCTGTCCGTTCTTGGATTCTGCGTTCCGGTCTGCGCTCAAAGCCCTTTGCACATCGGCCAAGGGCAGATCCTCGTCTACGACACCGCGAACGGCCCCCTGGCTGTGAGCGAGCTGCGGATCGACGGCGGCGGCACCCTGCGGGTGATCGGCGACTTCCCCTTCCGCCTGCGCGTCGGTGGCCTGATGCGAGTCGACGGAGTCGTCGATCTCAACGGCTTCGACTCCCCCGGTGTCCATACGATAGACACGACAGGCATCTCCGAGCTGGGAGCTCGCGGAGTCGCCGGCGGCGGCGACGGCGGCGTGGGGAATCCGGTCACGACCTCGAATTCGGTCAAGGGCGGAGACGGAGCCGGTCATCTCCAGGGTTCCGGCCTCGGAGGCCAGGGCGGTGAGAGCGGCTGGAGCACGAATATCGTCGCCGAGAACGAGCGTCGCGGCGGCGGAGGTGGCGGGGGCGCCCTGGCGGCCGACCAGCCGGTGAACCCCAATCCGGATCACGCCTCGAACCTCGGGCTCATCGCGAAGAAGGGCAGGAACGGAGCCGCGCTCGCGACCGGCACGGCGTCCTTCACGCTCGTACCCGACGGTGGACTGGCCAAGGGACGCGCCTTCCAGAACAGCGACCCTTCCGACGATTTCGTCGGCAGCAAATTGTTGCCCTCCGGCCAGGTCCAGATCGGCGAGCTCCTGGCTCCGCTCGGTGGGCGCGGCGGCGGCGCTGGCGGCAATGCCTGCGGCTCCTACGTTTTCCCTGAATTCCCGTTCAACCCACAAGGCGATGAGAAAGGCGCTGGCGGCGGCGGCGGCGGCGGCCTGGGGATCGTCTTCGCGCGCTCGCTCGAGCTCGGACCGCAGGGAAAGATCCGCGCCAACGGCGGCAAGGGAGGCGGGGGCGAAAACACGAACAACATCAACCGGATCGGAGCGGGATCCGGCGGCGGATCCGGCGGATACCTGGTGCTCCAGGCGCGCTGGATCGACCTGACCCAAGCTCAGGTCGATTGCCTCACCGCGCTCGGTGGCCGCGGCGGTGGAGGCGCGAACGACACCCCTTATGGTGACGGTGCCGGCGGCGACGGCGGTCCGGGTGTGATCCAGCTGCACGTCACCGGCGGTCTGGGATCCAACGTGATCCTCGCTCCGGGAGCCGCCCTGAGCGCGCTGACTTCGCCCGACGCGCACGTGTTGATGCCCGCGCCGGGACTGTGAGCGGCGGGAATTGAACGACGTGGAGCGCGGGCAGCGCTCCACGTTCTTCCTTTCACAAGCCCTGGATCTTGACGTCGCTCACGAGCATCGTCCCCTGCACGAACAAGGACAGGGCTCGCGGCCGAGCGCCCAGAGGCAGCGTGACGGTGGATGACCAGCTCTGCTCTTCCGCGCCGCGCCAGCGCGCCTTCAGGTCCGTTCCCTCGCGCGTGAGCTCGATCTCCAGGGTCTTGTATTTCATCCACGGGCCGTGGGCAGTCCGCTTCTCTGATGCCGGGATCGACCAGGCTCCGTCGACCCAAGTCGTGGCGTAGCTGATCAATGCGCAGTCCTCGCCTTCGACAGGAACGAAGCACAAGCTGAGTGCGTGCTGGTCGTCGGTCGCGATCCGCAGGCCGCAACCCGAGGGCTTCAAGACCTGGGGCTCGAGCTGCAGAGACAAGACGAAGCCGCCGCTCGGCAGCTTGCGCGTGATCCAAGTCTCTGAGATCGGGCTCTCAGCAAGGAACCCGACATCGACGGCGTCCTTGAGCTTCGGCGGCGGCTCGCTGACGGCCCATCCGGCGAGTCGCTCCGCGGTGATCGGTGCGATCCACCTGGCGGTCTTGCCTGCTTCGATCGCCGGCTCGCAGGTCACGGGCAGCTTGAGCTTCTGCTCCAGCGGAGCCTGCGTGCCGTCCGTCGTCCAGAGCGCGAGCTCCAGGTCGTAGTTGCCCGCCGGATTCTCCGGCAAGGTGAATTGCGCTGTGCGGGATTTCGGGTCGCTGATGTCGACACGCAGGCCCGCGGGAGTCTCGACTCTCCACTCGAATTTCAAATCCTCCACGGAATCGATGTCCTGGACCTGCGCTTCGATCGATACCTGCTCGCCGGCTTCCGCGGATGGCGGAGTGGGCAAGACTACGACCGGCGGATCGTTGACCGCGGAAACATCGACTCGCACCGGGTCCGCTTCCCACGCTGAACTCCCCGCCTTGACCGTCAGCGCCAGCTCGATGAAGTACGCCCCCGCGGCCTCCGGCGCCGTGAACGACAGGGGATTCTGGTTCGCCTCGAACTGCACCGGCCGTCCCGAGGTCTGCCTCCACAAGTATTGGGAATTACCGTGCGCGTCCAGATCCACGACCGACGCGCTCAGTCTGATTGGACCGTTCTCCTGCGCGATCTTCGAGCCCTCGATCGTGATCGTCGGCGCCTCGTCCGTCGCTGCGACCTGGACCGTCACCGGCGGCGACGCCGTGGTCTTTCCATCGCTGTCCTCCCCGCTCGCGGTGAATTGGAGCTCGTAGAGTTTGAGGGCGTGCGGCGCCGTGAACGTCGCTGTCATTCCGTTCTGCTTCAGATCGACTTCCGGGCCCGCGACTCTGTTCCAGACGAGGGTTGGCATCGCGCTCGCGAATCCCGCAGGCGTCGCGCTCAGCACGACCTCATCGCCTTCGTTGACCCGCTCCGGCGCTTGAATGGTCAGAGCGAGCGGCGCCGGCGGCAGAGGTTGCTCCCCCTTTCCCTTGTGGCTCATCGCCCACCAGATTCCTGCCGCGCCGAGCAGGACTGCCGCGCCGATCGCGACGGCGACTCGCGCAGAGCTGCGCGCCGGACTTTGCTCTGAACGAGTTGTTCCGCCCGACTGCTTGTCGATCAGCTTCGCGCAGGTCTCGATCAGCTCCGCATAGGTCTGCGGCCGGTCTTCGCGCTTCGCCGCGAGCATGGCCATGACCAGCTCGCTGACCTCGGGATCGATTTCCGGCCGCTCGAGCCGCGGGTCGGGACCGCGCACGGCCATGTGCTTGGCCATGACCAGCGTCGACAGGGTCTTCTCCTTGAACGGCAGGCTGGCGATCAGCATGTCGTAGAGCACGCAGCCCAGGCTGTAGATGTCCGTGCGGTGATCGACGCCTTGCGGATCGTCGAACTGCTCGGGGCTCATGTTCAGCGGCGTGCCCATGATCGCCGCGCCGACCGTCAAGTGCAGCGAAGTGCCGGGCGCCAGCTCCTTGACCTCCGGACGCGCGAGGCCGAGATCGCTCAATTTTGCACGGTAGCGGAACTTCGCCGACTCCGGCGCGTTCGATTGCTTGGCGAGCAGCACGTTCTCCGACTTGACGTCGCGGTGGATGATCTTTTTTTCGTGCGCCGAGCCCAGGGCCGAAGCGAGGTCGCGGCACACGCACAGGGCATCGATGACGTCCAGCGGTCCGTTCTCGACCAGGTACTCGCGCAGATTGGGCCCGTCGACGTACTCCATGACCAGGAAGCACACGCCGTCGGGCGTCACGTCGGCCTGGTAGCAGCTGACGATGTGCGGGTGCTGCAGGCCCGCGAGCAGCTTCGCCTCGCGCTTGAAGCGCGCGCTGTACTCGGCGTTCTGGCGTTGGTCGAGCAGCATCTTGACCGCGACTTCGCGGTCGAGGAACTCCTGCTTGCCGTGGTAGACGACACCCGCGGCGCCGCGGCCGAGCTCGCGCACCAGCATCAGCCCCGGGATCTGCTGGATCTTGACGTTGAGGATCGTCGCGCCGAGGTCGTCGTCCGGTTCCTCGGGCTCCGGCTCGGGCAAGGAGTTGCCGCTGATCAGTGTCGCCTCGAGCTCGTCCTCCCCATCCTTCGGCTCAGGCTGCGGAGCCGGGCCCGACTTCGCGGTGATGTTCGTCGCGTCCAGATCCGCGTGGGCCGTGCTCTCACCCATCCGGGGGGCGCCAGCGGGCACCGGCGGGAAGGGGCCCTGGGTCTCCTTCGGATCCGGTTCGGTCATGGAGCGCGTGTCTCTCGGACGATCGACCGGCATTCCAGGCACTGGACCATGGCATTCGCCAGGGTACCCGAGGCGCTTGTCGAAGTCCTCCGCGCGAAACTGCCCCGCATGATTGTGCAAAGCCCCCTCGGAACCTGCGCGGGGCGGCCCGCGGCCTCCAGAAGGGCGAAGCACAATCATGCGGGGCAGTTTCGCGGGGCACGATCGCGTCCAGGAAGTGGACGCGGGTGGGCTCGAGCAGCGCCCGGGAGGGCGCGGGACCTCGGGCACAGGGCTTGCCCAGGCGGCCCGACTCACCCGCGCTCCTCCCTAAATACGGACAGATCTCTCTCCATGAATTCCAAGTCGTTCCGATTCCTCTCCCCGCTCCTCCTGGTCCTCGGCCTGGGGAGCAATTCCCTGCTGGCCTGGGGCGGCAACAACCTGCCGCCCTTCGACTTTTCCGACGCCTTCTACCTCGCCAACGGCATCGACCCGACCACCCTGATCGGCCGGCCTGCCGGCAACCCGCCGAACTCCGTGATCGACAACACGCCCAACGGGCCGGACTTCAACAATGTCCGCCTGCTGGCGCACACGGCGGCCTTCGACCACTCCGGGCATCCGATCTTCTTCAATGTCACCGGCCTGCCGACCTTGGCGAGCTTCACCAACAACGTCGCTGGCCAGCACGCTCGCCAGATCGCGGACCAGTACAAGGTCTACGAGTTCCCCCACGCCGCCAACCCGACCTTCAGCGTCTTCCCCAAGCGCCAGGACCTGATCGCGGATCTGCGCAACGGCTACTTCAGCAACGACCCGCTGGGCATCTGGCAGATCAACCTGGTGCGCTACACGCCGGCAGCGTTCAACACGCAGGCCGGCCAACAGGCCCTCGCGGAACTCGCGGCGGACAACGGTCTCGATCTCGACGGCACGCCGCTGGTGCGCACCCTGAGCGAGCTCGAGGACCTCGAGGACGACGGCTTCGTGTCGATCGTGACGCCGCCGGCGGGCGGCCCTGACTTCCGCTGGTTCTTCTGCCCGGTGATGGAAGATCCACGCGATGGCGCGGTGATGCCGGACGCGCACCTTGAAATCATCGAGCTCGCGAACGGAGACCCGCTGCCCGCCGAGCAGGAGAGCTTCGACCTGTTCAACTGCCTTCAGTCGACGGGCGAACCCTGCGATTTCCAGGGCATCGGCAAGCCATATTGCGGAGCCCTGGCCAACAGCACGGGCGCTCCGGGCCTGTTGTCCGCGTCGGGAAGCGCGAGTGTCGCGGCGGACAACCTGACGCTGCGCGCCGCGCAGCTTCCGGTGAATCGGCCGACGCTGTTCATCGCCGGAGCGAATGCTCAGAACGTTCCGTTCGGTGACGGACGCCTGTGCCTCACCGCGCCGGTGCTGCGACTCAATCCCGGCTCCAATTCCTCGAGCAACGGTATCGCGACGAAGTCGATTGACTTCCACGCCCATCCCGCATCGGGAGCTTTCCTGCCCGGCACGACCTGGCACTTCCAAGCCTGGTACCGCGATCCCGTCGGCGGCCCCGCGGGATTCAACCTCACGCACGGACTGCGCGTGACGTTTCAATAGGACGATTGGGAGTCAGGTGAATTCGTCCGGAGTCGTGCGGCCGACCTCGCCTGCGCTGCGCGCAGGCGAGGTCGGCCGCACGACTCCGGACGAATTCACCTGACTCCGTACGCGGATGCC
This sequence comes from Planctomycetota bacterium, assembly GCA_035490315.1. Lineage (GTDB taxonomy): Bacteria > Planctomycetota > UBA1135 > UBA1135 > JADJQU01. Next base: position 1,577 of record DATHET010000310.1, on the reverse strand, counting down.
ATCACGACTCTGGACGGTCACCTGACTCCGTACGCCTCACGGACAGATGTGAAACGTCAGCGCGTTGCTCAGCCCCGAGCCCGCGGTCGCCGGCGGATCGCGGAACCAGAACTGGCCCCAGACCTGAGCTCCCGCGATCAGCGCCGGATTCGTCGTGCTCGCCAGCACGGAGTTGAAATCGAGCGAGAGCATCCCCGTGCACGCACCCGGCCCGCCGCCGGTCACCGCGGCCAGGCGCTTGATGCTCGGCTGGATGCACAGCAAGCCGCCTTGGAAGACCGTCGCAGCCGCGCCGCTCGTGCTGTAGAGGAAAATCCCGGGCTTGCCCGCTTCGGTCGAGTTCGCGCGGATCGTGAAACCGCTGCCGAGCGTCTTCGACGGCGCGCCGAGCGTCGCGACCCACGGCACGCAGCCGTGCGAGCTGACTTTCGCCGTGCAGTACGTCGAAATATTGTTCGCGCTGCAGCCCGCTCCCGCGATCTCCATCCAGGCCATCGGCGTGTTGCCGCCCGGCGAAATCGGAAAGGCCGTCGTGAGCGCGGTGCCCGCGCCCGTGCCGCCGGCTGCAAAGAAGCGCAGCAGGTGCGCGCCGATGTCCACGTCGAACGCTGCGTTGCGCGCAGTCGAGTACCCGCCGAACTTGAGCGAGATGTTCTGCGCGTGGTCCACGACCGCGTAGATGCTCATGGCCAGGCTCGCCGGATCGACTTCGAGGAACACGGGATCGATACCGCTCGAATTGGGGTCGATCGGCAGGATCAGATGCCCGTTGGGCATGCGACCGAGCCCGCATGGAACGTTGAAATTGCCGATGTTGTTGATCTGCAGCTCGTTGCAGCTCTCCGGCCCGATGACCCGCGAGCCATCGGCGGAAAGCGGCAGCTTGCGCACCACCACCACGTTCAGGTTGCCCGAGCAGGTCGAGCTCGAGGTTCCGAAGATGCTGGCGATCAGCGAATGGCTCGGCGCGTCGTAGCTCATGGTGGTCGCGATCGACAGCCAGGGGGCCGTATACGCCGCCAACCCGCTCGAGTTCATCAAGGTGTGCTCGACGTTCGTCGCGTCGAGGTAGCGGATCGACCCGATGAATCGGTAGTAGACCTGCCCGCTCGGCGCCGGGCTGATCAAGGCCGGCCAGCCGTTGTTGTCGGAGTGCAGCAGCGTGCAGGTGCCGGCCGCGTCGACTGCCCAGGTGCCCAGCGGCGATGCCAGTGTCGGGAAACCCGCGAACAGGATGCGATCGCGGAAGGCGTCGTAGACCATGCTCCCGTTGTTCGGCGTCGAGTTCGCGGGCATGTCGAGCAGCACGCTCATCGCGCCGGTCATCGGATCGACGCGCGCGATGCCGCTGCCTCCGTCGGGGAAGGGCTGCTGGGGCCCGAGGATGGAAAAGTAGAGGTCGCCCGAGGTGAAGCCGCCGGACTGCGTGGTCGCGAGGGGTGCGGCGACGCCGAGGGCGAGCAAGCTGCAGAGCAAGGTGCGGATCGTGAGCGACATGGTCTTGGGTATCTGGGGGCTGGGATGCTCGGGACTGTGAAGCCTGATCCGGCAAGGCGGCGGAGCGTTACGTCGCGCAT
>DATHET010000309.1:0-22154 GCA_035490315.1 Planctomycetota bacterium | reverse complement strand
GGCGGAAGAAATCCGCCAGAGCTTGATCTCGCACGCGCCCGCGGCGGCGTCGCTCAACGGCGGCGGCTACAACGTGGTCGCACCGGCCTACTCGGTCAGCGGCCCCTGCGGCGGTCTCGATTCGGGCACGCCGGGCGCCACGGTCACCGGGAACATGACGTCCTCGCCGATTCCGATCCTCGACTTCGTGCTCATCAGCGACGCGATCACGATCGGCGGCCTGGGGACGACCACATTCGACGTCGACCTCAACGTCAACATCACGCACACCTGGAATTCCGACCTGGAGATCAAGCTGATCTCCCCCCTGGGAACCGCCGCGACGGTCAGCCTCTTCAACGGCGGCGGCAATGACAACATTTTCGCCGGCACCCTGTTCGACGACGAATCGGCGAACGACGTGACCACCTACCCCTACACGAACGGTGTCGCGGCTCCCGACCTGCGTCCGGAGCAAGGATTCAACGCTACGTTCCGCGGTGAGAACCCGAACGGCGCCTGGACCCTGACTGTCGAGGACTTCGCCGGTCTCGACCAGGGCACGCTGAATTCATGGTCGATCAGCGTCACGGATGGCACGATCGTGCACGTGGCGCCCTCCTACTCGATGACCACCCATTCCACCGGAGTGATCTCGGTTCCGATCATCGACAACACCACCTCGACGGTCCCGCTGGTCGTCAGCGGTGCGACGGCGAGCCTCAACCAGGTTCAGGTCTACGTCGAGATCCAGCACACCTACAACGCGGACCTGCTCATCCAGGTCCAGTCGCCGCTGGGAACGATCCAGGATCTCTCGATCAACTGGGGAGATTTCTACGACGACGTGTTCAACGGCACGCTGTTCAACATGGACTCGTTGAATCCGATCGCGACCTACGCCTTCGCCGACCTGGTGGCGGCGCCGGACCTCAAGCCCGACGGCGACCTGCTCGCCTTCGCCGGTGAGAACGCCAACGGCACGTGGAACCTGCTCGTTTCCGACCAGGCTGGCCTCGACCAGGGCAACATCAATCGCTGGGACCTCAAGGTCATCGACGGTTGCCTCGGCGGATCGATCTACTGCACCGCGAAGACGAACTCGCTCGGCTGCGTGCCCGCGATCTCGAGCACCGGTGCCTCCTCCGCCACGGCGGGCTCTGGCTTCGTGTTGTCGACGGTCAACGTGATCAACAACAAGCCCGGCCTGTACCTCTACACCAACGCCGGTCGCGCCGCGACTCCGTTCCAAGGCGGCCTGCTCTGCGTCACCGGTCCGGTCCGTCGCACGGTCGGCATGAACTCGGGCGGCAATGCTCCGCCGAACGATTGCTCCGGCGTCTACACGCAGGACTTCAACACGTTCGCGGTCGGCGGGCTCGGCGGTTTCCCGCAAGCCTTCCTGACCGTCCCGGGCACCCTGATCGACACGCAAGCCTGGGGTCGCGACAACGGTTTCGCAGCGCCGAACAATTCGACGCTGTCCGACGCGCTGGAATTCGTCGTCGGGCCGTGATTTGAGCCAGTAAGCCCTTTGCGGGCACGAGCGGGGCGGTTCCGGAACTCCCGGGGCCGCCCCGCGCTCGTTGACGCACTTGTGGCCCGCGCGGCTGCCATGGCGGACTTCGGCGAATTCGGGCAGGATTTATGGATCAGGAATCTTGAGGTACGCCGTCCAATGCCGGCGTACCTCGGCCACCGACCTCTATCTCAGGAACCTTCGTCCCAATGAATCATCAGTCGAGCATGCTCCTGGCCGCGTCCACGCTGGCCTTGTCCAGCCTGTCCTTCGGGCAGAGCAAGGACCCCATCTACAACGAAATGGTCCGGTTGGAGCGCCAAGTCAATCAGATCTATCTCACCGATCCCGCCCTGGCCACGAAGCTCAAGCTCAAGGCAGCCGAGCTGCAGCAGATGCTGCTGCTGCAGAAGCCCAAGGCGACCTCCACTCCGCCCTCCGGCGGTGGCTACAACGCTATCGCGCCGCCCTACTCCTTCGCCGGCCCCTGCGGCGCCTTCGACTCCGGCACTCCGGGGAGCACGGTCACCAAGGCCTCGATCGCGACGCCGATCGCGATTCCTGATGTTTCGACCATCGCTGACGCCGTGGTGATCAGCGGACTCGGGACCCAGGTCTTCGACGTCGACCTGACCCTGGCGATCACGCACACCTACGCCGCCGACCTCGACATCACCCTGACCTCGCCGGCCGGCACGATCGCGAACGTCACCATGGACAATGGCGGCGCCAACGACAACGTGTTCAACGGGACGCTGTTCGATGATCAGTCGATCAACGACCTGCTCACCTATCCGTTCACCAACGGAATCGCGGCTCCCGACCTGCGGCCGCTGCAAAGCTTCAACAACACGTTCCGCGGCGAAAACCCGAACGGGACCTGGACGCTGACGGTCACCGACGACGCGGGCATCGACACCGGAACGTTGAACTCCTGGTCGCTCTCCGTCACGGATGGCACGGTGGTGCACGTTCCGCCGTCGCTCGGTGCGCCGGTCGTCTACACGACGGGAGCGATCGCCATTCCGATCTCCGACAACACCACTTCGGTCGCGCCGCTGCTCGTGAGCGGTGGCCCGCCGAGCCTGGTCCGCGTCCAGGTCTTCGTGCAGATCACGCACACCTGGAATGCTGACCTGTTGATCCAGCTCCAGTCTCCGCTGGGAACCACGGTCGATCTCTCCGTGCTCCGCGGCGGCGGCAACGATGACGTTTTCAATGGCACGCTGTTCCGCGCGGATTCGCCCAACCCGATCGGCGGCTACACCTTCACGAACGGTGTTGCGGCTCCCGACCTGAAGCCGGACGGCGACCTGACGCTGTTCGCGGGAGAGAACTCGAACGGACTCTGGAACTTGATCGTCGCCGACCAGGCAGCCCTCGACCAGGGCTCGATCAATCGCTGGGACCTGAAAGTGATCGACTGCGCGGGAGGCACGACCTACTGCACCGCGAAGACGAACTCGATCGGCTGCGTTCCCTCGATCTCGAGCACCGGCGCCCCCTCGGCGACGTCAGGCTCGGGCTTCGTGGTCAAGACGATCAACGTGATCAACAACAAGCCCGGCCTGTACCTGTACTCCAACACCGGCCGCGCCGCCGTTCCCTTCCAGGGCGGTCTGCGCTGCGTCAACGGTCCGGTCCGGCGCTCGGTCGGGATGAATTCCGCCGGCAATCCTCCGCCGAACGACTGCTCGGGCATCTACTCGATGGACATGAACACCTTCGCGGTCGGCGGGCTGGGCGGATTGCCGCAGGCCTACTTGACCGTGCCGGGCACGGTCGTCGACATGCAAGCCTGGGGTCGCGACAACGGTTTCGCCGCGCCCAACAACTCGACCCTGTCGAACGGATTGGAGTACACGGTCGGACCGTGATCTGATTCCAAGGGCCTGGAGGCCACAAGAGGGCGGTTCCGGCATGCCGGAGCCGCCCTCTATATTTCAGCAATGTGATGTGCGGGCACCGGCTGTGTATGGAAATTTTTTCGGTAGAGCTACCCAAACCCGCGATCCTGGTGGAGTATTGAGGCGGCGGAGCCTCGCTTCCGCATCAATTCAGGATTCCCCCCAGGAGATCAAGGAAACATGAAACGAGCACTCGTCCTCAAATCCATCACTTACTCAGGCGTCGTCGCAGCCGGGCTCACCATGTCGGCCTCCGCGCAGATCGGAATCGGCACCGCGACGACGGCCTTCAACGACATCTCGGCCACGGGTACTTCGCCGGGAACTGCGGCGGACGATAGCGAGCACGCTGTCACCGGCGCGCAGCTGACCGCGGCGGGATTCGCGGGCAATGAGCTCTTCCCGCTCTCCACGATCCGCATCGGAAACAACGGGGGCGTGCTCTGGAACAACGCCAGCGCATCCGACGACGTCGGCTACATCAACAAGACCAACTTCCTGACGATGACTCCGGTGGGCGTCAATGCGATTGACGGCAACGGCGGCGCAACTCCTGGTTGCTCCTTCATCTGCCCGCTGTGGGACGACAACTTCCCGGCGACTGGTCAGACAGCCAATGCCCTCGACTGGCAAGTGGTCGGCGGCAACCTGATCATCCAGTGGTCGAACGAAGACCACTTCAATGCCCAGGGAGCGGGAACCGTCCAATACCAGGTGATCATCTACGGCGGAGCGACGATCGCTTCGGGTGCACCGCTGTGCGACTTCGTCTACAACGACACCCTCTACTCGGCCAGCCAGTATCAGAACGACGGCGGATCGGCGACGATCGGCTACAAGAACTGGGGCTCGATCGCGAACGCCAATGACGTCGAGTTCGGGCAGGGCGGCGGGACCAACACGCTCGGCGACCCGGCCTTCGGCGATCCGAGCATGAAGCCCAAGGTCGGGGGATACGTGGCCAACAACGACCCGCTGCTTCCCCACGCCGTGCGCATCGCCGGCCTGCCGACCACGACCGTCTACTGCACGGCCAAGGTCAATTCGCTCGGATGCACGCCGACGATCGGCGCTTCGGGAGTCTCCAGTGCCACGTCGGGTTCTGGTTTCACGATCAGCGCCAGCAACGTGATCAACAACAAGCCCGGCCTCCTGATCTACTCGAACACGGGTCAAGCCGCCGTTCCGTTCGTGGGCGGATTCCGCTGCATGAACGGTCCGGTCCGCCGCTCCAGCGCCTTGAGCTCCGCCGGCAATCCTCCGCCGAACGACTGCTCGGGCGTGTACTCGATCGACATGAATGCCTTTGCAGTCGGCGCGCTCGGCGGGATTCCCGCGGCGTACCTGACCGTCCCGGGCACCGTGGTCGACTCGCAGTTCTGGGGTCGCGACAACGGCTTCGCACCGCCGAACAACGCCACGCTGTCCGACGGCTTGGAGTTCTCGGTCGGGCCGTGATTTGAGTCGATACCGGTACGGAGTCAGGTGACTTCGTCCGGAGTAATGCAGCCAGCCTCGCGTGCGCATAGCGCACGCGAGGCTGGCTGCATTACTCCGGACGTCACCTGACTCCCGGATCCTCGGCGGCGTCGTGCTTGTGGATGTGCACGCCTTCCTCGGGTGTTGTCATCGAGAGCTTGGGCTTGCGCGGGTCGAGCTTCCCGACCACCCAGCCGTCGCTGACCATGACCTCGAGCGTCTGCATGTGGTGCTGCATCGCGACACGGTGGTGCTGGGGATCGAGTTGCGCGGCGAAGGCCTGCTGCAGCGCGCCGTGGATGGCCGCGATCTCGGCGGGCTGGCGCAGGAGCCTCGTCAAGGTGTCGAACACGCCGGTGAGCGGCAGACGTCGCTCTCCGCGCACGTAGCACTTGACGGCGTCGATCCGGCCCTTGGTGTAGACCGGGATCGTGGTCTCCTTCGCTCCCATGAGATCGAGGCGCAACACGTTCAGATCGTTGAGCGCCCACTTCGCCGGCAGGGTCGTGAACATCTGCGCCACCTGCTTCATCGCCGACAGGTCGTAGCCGCCGATGCCGGCCTGCGAGATGCTGTCGTTGGTGAAGCCGCCTTGAGCGAGCCAGCGCCAGGCGCCTTGCGAGTTCAGGTTCAGCCCCGCGTCCTGCGCGATCTTCTGACAGTTCTCGCGCAGGTCGACGAACTGGCCGTTGGCCGCGTACCAGAAGTCGGCGAAGCGGATGTGCTGGCGCACGCGCTTCTGCTGCGTCTCCTCGAAGTTGCGCTTGAGCCAGTCGGCGTCGTGCTGCTTGCGATCGAGCGCGAGGATCGTGTACGCCAGCTCGCGCGCGCCGGTGTGGGTGAGCGTCAGGCCGGCCGACAGGATCGGATCCGCGAACCCGACCGCTTCGCCGACCAGGAACCAGTTCAGGCCGAAGGCTCGCGACGAGACGAAGGACCAGTCCTTGGTCGTCACCACGCGGCCGCGGCAGGTCCCGCCGGCGACCAGCGCAGCGATGCGCGGATCGGCCTGGACGATCTCGCGGTAGAGCTTCTCCGGCGTGGTGTTGAGCGACTTGTAGTGCTCCGCGGGGCAGACGAAGCCCAGGCTCGTGCGCGTCGGCCCGAGCGGGATGAACCACAGCCAGCCGTGCTTCAGGCTCATCACCTGGATGCGCGTCCCGCCGACGCCGATCTCGACCGCCCACTTGGCGTTTTCCCAGTAGTCGTAGATCGCGATGTTGGCCAGGGCGGTCGGCACCGTGACCTCGACACCGAGGGCGCGGCGCAGGATGCCGGTGTGGCCCGAGGCGTCGACGTACCAGCGCGCGTGGACGCGCCGGCCGTCCTTCAGAGTCAGGCCGGTGACGCGGTCGCCCTCGTGCTCGACGCTGGCGACGGGAGTCTCCTCGTGCACCTGGCAACCCTGTTCCTCGGCGTGGCGCAACAGGATCTCGTCGTAGACCGCGCGATCGACCTGGAAGGCGGTCTGCCGGCGCTGGCCCTGGTATTTCGCGGGTCGCGGCTCGTCCTTGAAATCAGCGAGGGGCAGGAACTCGAAGTCCCACAGCTCCGCCTTGCGGCCCCAGCGAAAAGTCGCGCCGACCTTGATCGGAAAATTCGCGGCCTCGACCTTGTCCCAGCAACCCATCTCCTCGAGCACGTCGCCGATCGGAGGCAGCTGGCTCTCGCCGACGTGCTCGCGCGGGAACTTCTCGCGCTCGAAGATGTGGACCGAGATGCCGGGCTCGTACTTGCGCAGCAGCGTGCCCAGCGTGCTGCCCCCGGGTCCGCCGCCGATGATCGCTACGTCGCAGTCGATGGACGGATCGTTCGCCATCGACCCATCATACTTGCGAAGTCTTCCGCTCCGAGCGCACGGCCTTCTTGCGGTCGTTCTCGGAGAGCAGGCGCTTGCGCAGGCGCAGCGATTTCGGCGTGACCTCGAGCAGCTCGTCGTCCTCGAGGTATTCCAGGGCCTCCTCGAGCGACATGTTGTGCGGCGGCGGCAGCTTGACGTTGTCGTCCTTGCCCGCCGAGCGGATGTTGGTCAGCTTCTTCTCGCGGCAGACGTTGATCTCGAGGTCCGAGTCCTTGCAGTGCTCGCCGACGATCATCCCGATGTAGACCGCCGTGCCGGGCGCGATGAAGAACTCACCGCGGTCGAGCAGGCCGAACATTCCGTAAGGCACCGTGTCGCCGGCGCGGTCGGAGATCAGCACGCCGTTGACGCGGCGCGGGATCGGGCCCTGGTCGGGTTGCCAGGACTCGAACACGTGGCTCAGGATCGCCTCGCCGCGCGACAGGGTCATCATCGCGGTGCGCGCGCCGATCAGGCCGCGCGAAGGCACCAGGAACTCGACGCGGGTGTGGGTGCCGAAGGGCTCCATCTGGGTCATCTCGCCGCGGCGCTTGCCGAGGTATTCGATGATCTTTCCGGCGCTTTCGGTCGGCACTTCGATCGAGGTGCGCTCGATCGGCTCGCAGAGCTTGCCGTCGACGCGCTTGAGGATCACCTGCGGCTTGCCGACCGCGAACTCGAAGCCCTCGCGGCGCATGTTCTCGACCAGGACGCCGAGGTGCATCACGCCGCGGCCCTTGACCTCGAAGGTGTCGGGGCTCTCGGTCTCGCGCAATTGCAGCGCGACGTCCCGCAGCGTGGCGAGCTCGAGCCGCGAGAGGATCTGCCGGCTCGTGACGAACTGTCCCTCGCGCCCGGCGAAGGGCGAGTTGTTGACGTAGAACAGCATCGAGATCGTCGGCTCCTCGAGCTTGATCGCCGGCAAGGGCTCGATCATGTCCGGCGGGCAGACCGTGTCGCCGATCATGATCTCGTCGAGCCCGCCGACGATCGCGATGTCGCCGGCCAGGACCTCGGAAACCTGCACGCGGTTGAGGCCTTCGATGCGCATCAATTGCTTGATGCTGGCGATCAGCGGCTTGGAGCGATCGGGGTGGGTGACCGCGACGCGCATCCCGGACTTCAAGGTCCCGCGCTGCACGCGGCCGATGGCGATGCGCCCCATGAAATCGTCGTGATCGAGCGTCGATGCCTGGAATTGCAGCGGCGCCGACGCATCGACGTCCGGCGTGGGCACTTCGCGCATGATCATGTCGAACAGCGGCTGCATGTCCTTCTTCTCGTCCGCCGGATCGTTGATCGCGTACCCGTCGCGGCCGGAGCCGTAGACCACCGGGAAATCGAGCTGCGTCGCATCCGCTCCGAGGTCGACGAACAAATCGAAGATCTCGTCGAGCACCTTGTCCGCGCGCTGGTCGGGCCGGTCGATCTTGTTGATCATGACCAGCGCCTTGAGCCCGTGCTCGAAAGCCTTGCGCAGCACGAAACGCGTCTGCGGCATCGGACCTTCATGGCTGTCGACGAGCAGGAGCACCGCGTCGGCCATGGTCAAGGTGCGCTCGACCTGGCCGCCGAAATCGGCGTGGCCCGGCGTGTCGACGACGTTGATGCGCGTGCCCAGGTATTGGATCGCGGTGTTCTTGGCCAGGATCGTGATCCCGCGCTCGCGCTCCTGGGCATCGGAGTCCATCACGCAGACCTCCATCTTCTGGTTGGCGCGGAACGTGCCTGCGAATCGGAACATGGCATCGACGAGAGTCGTCTTGCCGTGGTCGACGTGGGCGATGATTGCAATGTTGCGGATCGCGGGATTCTTCATGAGCTTGCGAGTACCTTGTGGACCCTGTCGAGTCGATAGGTCTTGATCGTTCCGGACGCGAGGCACTCGGCCTCGAGATAGCTGCGCTCGCCCTGGTCGTAGAGCACGCGCGGGAGCACCGGAAGGGGCACGGGGGCCGTGGCGGAGTCGCCGTAGACGAGGATGACGCGCTCGCGAGTCTGGCAGGCGCGTTCGAGCGGACGGTGGCGTGTTTTCAGCGAGGCGCGCACGCGCGGAGCGCAGGCGGCGATGGTCAGCGGCGAGCCCGCCGCCTCCAGGATCTGGGCCAGGGTCGCGGGCCTGGGCTCCATGCGCGCGAGGCAGGCCTCGAGCACCTTCCAGCACCAGACCGCATCGGCCAGGGCGCGGTGGTGCACGCCCTCCTCGAGCTCCAGGCATTCGCACAGGGTCGCGAGCTTGTGGTCGGGAGACTCCGGGATCAGCTTGCGCGAGAGCCGCAGGGTGTCGATCAGCCAGCCCGAGGGCGGCGCCACCTGGGCCCGCGCGCACTCGAAGGCGAGCACGCGCCCGTCCATCTCGGCATTGTGGGCGACCATGTCGTCGTCGCCGACCCAGGCGTTGAAGCGCTCCAGGACCGCCGCGGCAGGCTCGGCCTCGGCAACCATCTCGGGCGTGATCCCGTGGAAATCGCAGGCCTCGGGGTCCATGGGCACCTCCGGGCGCACCAGAGCCTCGAAGGTATCGACGATCTCGCCCCCGGCGGCGCGCACGGCGCCCAGCTCCACCAGGTGCGGAGGACCCCTCAGGGTGGCGGTCTCGGTGTCAAGAATGACGAAAGTTAGGTCCATGGCGACCCGAGAAGGCGGATCCAGATTGCTTCCAGCGTATTCGAGGGGGGAACAGTGTAGTCGCGCGCATCGAGTCCCACAACGGCGCTCCGCGGGCCTTGACTCGGATCCGCTGTCTAAAGGACTGCCCAGGCCGGCGAAAACGCATCCAATTCACGTAACGAAGCAGCGAAACTCCGGATGAACAGGGAACAAATTGCCTCTTGAGTCCATCCCCATGCACCCCTGAGCGCTGCTTCCCCCGGAGGGTCCCATGCAACCTCGCGCGATCGAAAAATCTGCCCCCACCGAGCCATTGCTCGGGCCCTGGTCACTGACCGCATTCGCCGTCCTGCTCGTGATCGGCGGAATCCTGGCCCTGCTCAGCTCGGCCTCGCCCGTGGGCGCGGAGGCGAAGGGCGGGGCAGGGCTGCAGGCGACGGGGAGAACGTCGCACGCGCGCTGACCGAGGCTCTGCTCGCTAGAACCGGCGAGAGCTAGAGTCCGAGCGCCTGGAACTGCGCCATGCCGCGCAGCGGATCGAACTCGGCGTTGCGCTGCTCCGCGCGCACGAAGTAGCCGCGCGCCTGAGCCTGCTCGAGGGCCGAGAGGGCTTCAAGGGGATTGCCCAGGATCGCCTGCACCGTCGCGACGTGGAAGGCGGTGAAGCCGTCCTTGGGGGCGAGCTCCTGGGCCTGGGCCAAGAGCTCCAACGCCTCGTCGCGCTGTCCCATGCGCGCCAGCAAGGTTGCCATGTGCACGCGCGCATCCTGGTCGTCGGGCACGCGCGCGAGCTGGCGCTTCGCCACGGCGATGCCGCGATCGGCGACCTCGATCGCTTCCTCGTAGCGATCCAGACGGTGCAGCACGTGGTACAGGTGGTCGTACGTGCTGATGTAGGTCGGCTTGATGCCGATCGCGCGGCGCAGGAGCGGCGACGCCGCCTTGTAATTGCCCTCGCGCGAAAGCAGCGCGCCGAGCAGGCGGTGCGCCAGCCATTCCTCATTGTTGAGCTGGATCGCCAGGCGGTACTCGCGCTGCGAATCGACCGGGTGGTTGGTCAGGTGGTAGGCGAAACCCATCGAGGTGTGGGCCTCCGCGCAGCCCGGATCGATGGCCAGGGCACGCCGCGCCTGGTCGCGCGCCTCGGTCAGGAAAGACTCGTCGCCGTCCCAGTACAGGTATTTGCGCGCCATGGCCTCGGCGAGACCGGCGTAGGCGAGGGCGCAGTAGGGATCGAGCTCGAGGGCGCGGCGGAAAGTCGAGATCGAGGCCAGAAGGTGGCGGGTCATGCCGCGGTGCAGCAGCTCGTGCCCGCGCATGGACTGCGTCCGCGCCGCCTCGGGATCGCGCACGCTCTGCTCCACGGCGGGCTTGAGCGAGTGCTCCGCGAGCTGGCGGCGCAAGGAGCGCGCCGCACCGCGCACCAGCCGCGCCTGCAGCGACCATTCGTCGCTGTCTTCCTGCTCGATGCGCTCGCGCCAGACCTCTTTCGTCTCGCCGGCGCCATTCCCGCGACGCCGATCGAGCACGATTTCGAGCACGCCGCGCGAGCCGTCGATCTTCAGCGCGCCGCGCAGCACGAAGTCGCTGGTGGTGTCCTGGGCGAGGTGCTCGCTCTCGCTGAAGGCGACCGACATCCCTGAGCGCGCGAGCTCGGCCGCCACGTCCTTGCGCATCGACGCCGCGATCGACAGCGAGTGCTCGTCGCCGCTGGGCGCCGTGAACGGCGGCATGGCGAGCACGCCGGAAAGGAAATTGGTGTTCGCCGTGCTCGAGCCCGAAGCCACGGTGTCGGCCAGGGCCATGAGCACGCCGTGCGCCACCTCGGCGTCGCGGTAGCGGTCCTCCGGCTTGTTCGACAGGCACTTCATCACGAAGTTCTCGATCCCCGTCGGCAATCCGCGGCGCATCTGGCCCAGAGGCCGCGGCTTGCCATCGAGGATCGCCATGCAGACTTCCGGGAAGGACCCGCCGGGGAAGGGCAGCTGGCCCGACAGCGCGTGGTAGAGCATCGCGCCCAGCGAGAACACGTCCGAGCGCGGATTCAAATCCTCGCCGCGCACCTGCTCGGGCGACATGTACAGGACAGTCCCTACCAGCATGCCGTGCTGCGTGATCGTCGCCTCGCCGTTGGCGCGCGCGATGCCGAAGTCGAGCAGCTTGACCGTGCCGTCGTCGAGCACCATGACGTTGGCCGGCTTGAGGTCGCGGTGGATCAACCCGTTCTTGTGCACCAGGGCCAGGGCGCTGGTCAATTGGATCGCGATCCGCAGGCCCTCTTCCGCGCCGAGCTGGCCGTCCTTGATGATCTTGTCGAGAGTCCGCCCCTCGAGGTACTCCATCGCGATGAACGAGCGCCCGCCCGAGGAGCCGTACTCGTAGATGACCGCGATGTTGGGGTGGATCAGCTTCGAGGTATGCCGCGCCTCGCGCTCGAAGCGCTTGTCCGCCTCCGGATCGATCTCCACATGCGAGCGCAGGATTTTCAGCGCCACCGTCCGATCCAGCGTCTCGTCGACGGCGCGATAGACCTCGCTCAGCGGGCCTTCGCCGAGCAGGTCCTTGACCGGATCGAATGTGAAGTGGGCGAATTGCATGCAGCCGGGATGTGCACTGCCGTGGAGGGGTCGCGAGCTGGGTGAGGATCGCACGCAGTCCTATCGGGCGGCGGGCGTGGCAATCTAATGTCTGGATACTCGATTGCCCCGCCGGTTGGAATGGGGGCGGCTCGCCCGCGGGCCCGCGATCGCCTATCGTCCGCGATCCATGGCCACCCAGCCCGATGCACAGCCCAGGCCCCTGGCGGGCTTGACCCCGTTCGAGGAGGGCGACTTCCACGTCCTGAGCGAGGCCCTCTCCAAGGACCCGCAATACAACGACCGCCGCCTGGTCGCTCGCCGCAAGCTCGGCACCATCGCCGAGGCCGCGGTCGAGGCGATCGACGCCGCGACCTCGGGCGAAGTCGCCCTGCTTCAGCGCACCAGCCTCCACCAGCCCCACGCTTTCAACCACATGCGCGTGCGCCGCCTGTGGGCCTACATCTGCCGCGGGAAGAAAGAGAAGACGCGGCTCAAGCAGGTGATCGGGCCGGAGCTTGCGAAAGACCTCGATGCGGCGTACCGCAATGCCTACCTGTGCGTCGCGCTCGAGGCCGATTTCATCGAGGTCAGCCTGCGCATCCACAAGGACGCCTGGTACGACGGCCAGAACCTGGTCAACCGCGTGCGCAAGGAGGGATCGGCGGGCTGGATGGCCGAGCTGAATCGCCTCGGCGGCTATCGGCTGCGGATGGACGATTGGAAGGGCGAGTGGCCCTGCGGCAAGCTCGACAGCGATCGCATCGCGGAGTACCTGAAGTACTACAAGCCCGGCGACCACTCGTTGACGGTCGAGAGCCGTCTCCCGGCGAGCGTCGGCATGCGCGCGGCTGCGCTCGGGCCGGATGTGCCCGCGCAACTCGTCGCCGAGCTGGTGCGCCTCGTGCCGCTGTATCGATTCATGGTCTGGTCGAAGGAATCGGACTTCCTCTTCTCGCGCTGAGGCCATGCAAGCCCAATCCGTGCTGGTCGTCGGCTGCGGCGTGATCGGGCTCACCAGCGCGCTCGAATTGCAGCGAGCGGGGTTTCGCGTTTCGATCGCAGCGCGCGCCCTCCCGCCGGACACGGTCTCGAACGTCGCAGCGGCCATCTGGTCGCCGTACGCCGTCTCGCCGCCGGGGCGCTGCGATGCGTGGGCGAATGTCAGCTATGGACGGTTCCGAGAGCTCGCGCGCGATGTTTCGAGCGGAGTGATCATGCGCACGGGCATCGAGCTGTATCCGCCGGATTGCGAGTCAGCCGCGCTGGTGAGTGCGCTTCCTGGGGCGCGGCCCGCGCGAGAGGAGGAATTGCGGCCAGGTTACGCCTCGGGCGTGGTGTTCGAAGCTCCGGTGATCGAGACCGGGATCTATCTTCCCTGGTTGATGCGCCAGTTCGGCGCCGGTGGGGGAGTGATCGAAGTCGCGGACTTCGCTTCGCTCGAGGAAGCGCTCGAGCGCGCGCCGATCGTCGTCAACTGCTCGGGCCTTGGCGCGCGCGAGCTCGCACGCGACGCGACGATGTACGCGATCCGCGGCCAGATCCTGCGCGTGGAACGCGGAGCGGTCGAGAAGTTCGCCTTGGATCACGATCCAAGCGGCGGAACGACTTACGTGATCCCGCGCTCCAACGACTGCGTGCTCGGCGGCACGCGCGAAGAACGCCGCGAGGACCTGCGCCCCGACGCGCGGCAAAGCGAGGACATCCGCCGCCGCTGCGCCAACCTCGTCCCGGCCGTCGGAACCGCGCGCGTCCTGCAAACCCTGGTCGGCCTGCGCCCCGGCCGCCCCGTCGTCCGCCTCGAGCTCGAGCGCCGCGGTGCTCGAACCATCGTTCACAACTATGGCCACGGCGGCGCCGGCGTGACGCTGTCGTGGGGCTGCGCGAGTGAAGTGCGCGACCGGCTCCTCCAAACCGGAGTCACCTGATCCGATACTCGTGACTTCTCTAGCTTGCGGAACGGTCGCCTGTTGGCGCACTCGCATCTACTGGTGCACCATCCACCCCAAAGTAGGCAGTCGGAGGCAGTTTGGAGCCGACGCAGCGGACATACAGATTAAGGGCAAGCGCAGTCGGTGTGATGTCGGCTCGTGAGTCGTATCCGCTGAATCCCTCGTGTATAAGTCCCAACGATCGCAAGTGGTCTAGTTCCCTGTCAAGCTGATGAACATCTGCCACACCAGAGACTTGTATTAGTTCTTCGGCGCTCATTTTGAGCCGACCCTGTGTGGCGATGAGTCCGTGCGTTTCCAACTTGACCTTGGGAGCAGTCTTACTGGCATGATTGACCATTCGAACTTCACACACCGTCAGCTGCGACAAGAGGTTGGTGAACAGAAGATTGCTCTCGTCCTTGCCATCGTCGCTGCAAGACGATGCCAGCAATCCGGCCCACATTTGTTGGAGTTCCTCATCGTCTGTCCAAGACCCAAGTTCGAGGGCGGTGAATACGATGCGGGGTGGGGCCTTCGAACTCTCCGAATGATTATCAATCAGAAGCTTCTCAGCCTTGCTTGCCACCCCCTCGGCATTCTTCTTCCGCCAATTCCCGACCCTGTCTCGCAACAGAAGGCCGAACTCCTCTGCTGCCGGTAGGCAAACACGACTCAGCAGTGCACTCAGCCCGTCGCATCCTGAACCTACGACGCGTTCTGTGGATCGCGCCAAAGGTGCAATACCTAATAGGTCGGTGACCTTCGAACTGATTTCTGTCATTGTGTTTCTTCGTAGCCTGCTCCGCGACGATTTCGGGACAGGATAGCACAGTGAATCTCGCCCATGCTGATCGGTGGGCCACGAGGGTCAAGTCTTTCGAAAATTCATGTCCTCTCCTTTTCAGACTCGTCGCTCGTACCAGGTCGAGGCGGGCCAATAGAGCGCGAGGAGCAGGGCGAGCAGGAAGGCGCCCCAGGTCAGCTCGGTGCGCACGAAGTGGCGGCCTTCGACGAGGAAAATGCCGAGCGCGAGCGCGAAGACGTCGAGCATGGCCCAGTGGCGCACCTCGAGTGCGAAGGTGCGGATTCCTTCGATGTGACGGCCGCGAGCGGCGAAGAGGAGGAGCACGAGGGTCGACACGCCCGCGAGCAGCGGCGCGAGCACGAGGAACAGCGCTGCGATCGTGGCCAGAGGGCGCGCGCCGCTCTGCCACAAACCGGCGATGCTCGAAAGAATGCTCACAGGATGGTCCTCGAGCAACCAATCGTCGATCTCGAGGAAAGGGACGAGCAGCACTGCGATCAGAAGCCCGAGCAGGACGCTCTGACCGACCGCGAGCCAGCGCGGGTGTCGCATCTCCAATTCCGATCGCGCCGATTTCTTCTCGAGCCTGGCGAGCATGTGCCGGCTGGTGAGCATGCTCGCGACGATCGCCAGCGTGAAGCACAGAAGTCCCGTGCGCGGTTGCGCGTCGATCCAGAACTGGTCGTTCGCCAGCGCGATCATGATCCAGACCAGGAACACGTCGAGCATCGACCACTTGCCGTAGCGCTCGACGAAGGCGAGCGTGCGCCGCTCGCGGTCCTTGTGCACGCCGCCGAAGAGCACGCAGGCCATCACGAAGAGTTTCAGGAACGGAAACACCATCGAGAAGGCGACGACGACGGCGGCCAGCACGTAGAGCTCCGATTCCCAAAGCAATTTCACCGAGGCCTGAAGGCTATAGGGATTCGTGCTGAGGCCGCGGCGCAGGTCCATGAAGGGCATGCACAGCGCGATCACGTTGAGCGTGAACGCGATCGCGAGCATCGACGGCGCGAATGCCCCAGGCCAGCAGGCTGAAAGTCTGGGAAGGCGCCAGCGCATGTCGCTCACTTCTAGCAATTGCCAGCGTCAGGCCGAAACATGCCGCGCTCAAAAGCAGCATGAGTCCCATGGCGAGCAGAACGCACGGCCTGCTCGGCTCTGCTCAGCGATTGGATTGGGTGGGGAAGTAGTGCTCGATGATAGCGGGGGTGAACACGAGGCTCAGGATCGGCAGGATGCCCATGGCGAGGCATTCTCCGAGTCGGGCTCGCTTCATGCGCTGCATTCCGAGTGCCACGACTAGCGGCAGGCCCCAGAGCAGCTGCACGATCCCGATCACGCGCAGGGACATCCCGGCCAGCTCGTCGTCGCGAAAGTAGTGCGAGATCGCGTACAGGACCAGAATCACGGCGAGATCGATTCCGCACATGACGAGCAGACCGAAGAGCAGCGTGTCGCGGTTCTGAGAGCCTCGCTTGGGTTGCGAACTCTGCAAGCTCATCCCGCTCCACTCAGGGGATCAAAGTCATCACGATCGCAATGCAAACGGCGTTCAGCAGGATCGTGACGCCGATGGCGATCCGCACGCCGCGCTGCGCATGCTCCATCCCTCGACTCCGGAAGGCGAAGGTCAGCGGCACGCCCCAGAAGAGTTGCGTGATCCCGATGCCCGACAAGGCGACGAGGATGTCCTCGTTCAGAAAGAAAAGCGACGCCAGGTACAGGAGCAGGGTTGCGGCGAGATGCAGCGCGCCCATGGCGAGCATTCCGAAGCGCAGCGTGTTGTAGCGCTGAGGTTGCCGACGATCTCCCGGATAGGCACTCGGCGAGCTTCGCGTCCGCGATGGCCTCGGGCAGGTCTGGGAACCAATCATCCATACCTTGTCGGCGGCTCAATGGGCGGATCTCAACTCAGCGTCATCAGCCCCCAGCAGGCGGAGGTCAGCAGGAAAGTAATGCCGAGCGTCACGAGCACGCCACGCATGGCGCGGTGCATGCGCTGCAACTTGAACCATCCCGCCAGCGGCAAACCCCAGAGCGCATGCCAGATTCCGAACAGAAGCATGTAGGTCAATGTGGCGTAGCCGCCGAACACGCGGTCCACCACCAAGCTCCCCGGGAGACCCACGACGACGTCCAGGACGAACAGCGCCCCGAATCCGAACCACATCGTGTCGAGCGCTCGCCTGCGACTCTCGGACGCTGTCGCAGCAGCGTGCTCGAGAGGGCTTTCTCCCGCGTCCGTTTCTTTCTTGTCGTCCGAAGTCTTCATTGGAGTGCTCAAAGCCCGAGCGCGTTGCATGTGCCGACGATCAGCAGGCCGATGCCGATCCCGAGGGCCGCTCCGAGGAAGAGGCCATGTCCTGCACCCGCAATATTTCCATCCGAAGACTTGAGCGACCACAGTCGCGCGATCGCGAAACCGATCGAGCCGAGGATCACCGCGGCGAAACCGACCGAAAGGACGATCATGAAGCGGTCGCGGTATTCGCCGAGCTGGAGGAACACGAGCAGGATGAAGCCGATGATCAGACCGATCGTGGTCGCGCTCCCCGCAAGCAGGCCCAATCCGTGCGCGGTCATCGGTGACCGCGGCCCCGTGACGGGTTGCGTCACGTCGCGACTCCCGTGATCGGCGCGAGCCGCGTGCGCTCCAGGTCGTCGCGGTAGAACAAGTTGTACGTGTCGAAGGGAATGATGCGCAAATCGCGCGGGTGCACGATGTGGACGCAGCTCTTCTTCACCGAGCGCACGTCGAAGGCGTGGGCATCCATGAATTGCATGATGATCACGCGGAAGACGTTTCGATAGGAGAGCCCGGCAGGCAGATCGACCTTGGGCAGGCAGCACAGGAGACTTGCCAGGCTCGTCGCGCTCGACTCCGGCCCGTGAGCGGTCGAGAGCGCCGCGAACAGGTGCTTCTGCAATTCGCCGTCGCCTTCGTAGCGGATCGTGTTCGTGCCTGCGGAAATCAGGACTTCGGGCGCGATCATGCCTGTCAGCGGAATCACTCCGGCCGCTGTCTTCAGCGCATAGGCCATCGCGATCGCATCCGGATGGCAGGGCACGGGCAGGATATCTTCCGGCTTGAACACGCGGGTCTGCTCGAGGATGCGCCGGCGCACTTCGGTCAGCGTCAGACGATTCGCGCCAGCTTCGTATTCCTCGGTGCGCCCCGCTTCCTGCACCGGTTGGAAAGTCACGCCGCGCACGCAGCGCTGCTCGAGCGCCCAGTCGACGATGCGGCCGAGCTCGTGATCGTTCGTGCCTTTCTTGACCGTGACCACCAGCGTCGTCGAGAGATCCAAGGCATTCAGTCGATCGATCGCTCCCTGTCGGATCGAGCGCAGATCGGCTCCGCGCAATTCGTGCAGCGCGCGCTCCTCGAAGGAATCGAACTGCAGATAGACCTCGAAGTTGCTCGAGTACTCCGCGAGCTTTTCCGCGAATCCATCCTCGCGCGCGATGCGGATCCCATTGGTGTTGAGCATCAAGTGCCGGATCGGCCGCCGCCGCGCCGCATCGAGGATCTCGAAGAAGCGCGGGTGCAGCGTCGGCTCGCCGCCCGAGATCTGGACCACGTCGGGCTCGCCCTCGCTCGCGACCACGGCGTCGAGCATCGCCTCGATTTCTTCGAGAGCGCGCCAGTTCATGCGCTTGGGGCCGCTCGAGGCGTAGCACACCGGGCATTCTAGATTGCAGCCGTCGCCGACTTCGATCAGCGTCAGGCACGAGTGCTGCTCGTGGTCCGCGCACAGCCCGCAGTCGTAGGGACAGCCATGGCGCACCGGCGTCTGGAAGCGCTTGGGCATTTCCGAAGGCTTGAGGAACAGCTCGCGCGCGCGGCGCCAGTAGTCGACGTCGTCGGCGACGAGGAC
Organism: Planctomycetota bacterium; assembly: GCA_035490315.1. Taxonomy (GTDB): domain Bacteria; phylum Planctomycetota; class UBA1135; order UBA1135; genus JADJQU01. The sequence goes on along the minus strand of DATHET010000309.1, from coordinate 3,624 downwards.
GCGCTCCTCGCCGTGCTCCTTGCAGCGCTTCTGCATCCACACGCCGCCGTCCTGGAACACGATCTTCGCGTCGACGCGCCGATAGCAGGTCGCGCAGATCGAGATCGCGACGTCGTAGAACTGCCAGGGCCGGACACGCGTCGTCATGAAAGTGCTCCTTGGAGGCGTCGCGATCGTGCGCGCACGAACCAGACTTCGGCGGCGATGCCGGCGAGGGACCAGAGTTGCGTGGCGGAGAGGCCGAGCCAATGCGGGTAGGGCTTCAGGAAATCCAGACCGACGCGCCAGGCGAGGTAGGCCAGCAGGAAACGCTCGAACAGCACGCCCTCGGCGAGTCGCGAGCGCTGCCGCAGGAGGATGAATCCGATCGGCGCGAGCGCCGCGATCTCATAGAGCTGAGTCGGATGCCTGAGCACGCCGTCGCCGAAATCGACGCCCCAGGGAAGCGAGGTCGCGACGCCGTACGTGTTGTCCTCGAGACCCGCCAGGAAACACCCGATGCGGCCGATCGCGATCGAGACCAGCAGCGGGAGGACATACACGTCGCCCGTGCGCCTGGAAATGCCGAGCCGGGACTTAGCAAGCTCCACGGCGAGGGTCCCGCCCAGCAATCCGCCGACGATCGACTTCCCTCCGAGCCAGTACAGCGCATCGTGCGCGTGCGCGGCGAGCTCGGGTATGTCGTTGGTCCAGTGCACGAGCTTCGAGCCGACCACCGCGCCGAAGATCGCCGCGACGACGAGCGTCCAGCGCGCATCGTCGCTCAAGCTATCCTTCCGCAAGCGCCGCTCGCGCCGCATCAGAAGGAAGCCCGCCGCGTAGGCGAGAGCCTCGAGGAAGAAGTGCGCCGAGATCGCGACGGGCCCAACCTGCAGCGTGACCGGAAAGTTCACGGCGCGATCCTACTGCGCGGCCCCGACCCGGTCCCTCCGTTGCGTGGATCGATTCGATTCGCCACGCGAACTCACGCGCCGCTCCGGCGGCGCCCCATCACGGGCAGAGCGAATACTCCAATCCCGCGCTCAAGGCCGTGTTGTTCGGAGCGGGGAAGCCCGGATCGCGACCCCACCACTGGCAGTCGACCATGGTGCCCGGCACTTGGAGTGCGGGCAGCGGATTGCCGCCCAAGAGGCCAGCTCCGAAGCTGTTCATGTCGATCGCATACACGCCGCTGCAATCACCCGCGGGCAATGGCGAGCCGCCCGAAACGACCGGCGGTGTGCGCTTGACCGGCGAAGCGATGCAAAGCGTGCCGCCGCTGAAGGGAATCGCGGCGCGTCCTGTGGTTCCGTACAGCAGCAGACCGACTTTCTGATTGCGCACATTCGCGCAGTTGACGATGAATCCGCTGCTCGCACTGGCGCTGTGCATTCCGCTCGCGCTGATCAACGGCGTGCAACCGATGGAATTGATCTTGGGCGTGCAGTAACCAGCGACCGCGATGCAGTCGACACCGTAAACCGCCGCACTGCGGTCTCCACCCGCCGCCACGGATCGGAACACGAAGCCGGCCGGCAGGGCGGGAACTCTGCATTGACTGATGTCATTGCGACCCCAGGCTACGACCGAACCGTCGCTGCGACGCGCGAGGCTGTGGCGCTGGCCCGCGGCGATCTCGACATAGGTGAGTCCGGCCGGCAGCGCGGGCACGCTGCACTGTCCGTCGGAGTTGTGTCCCCAGGCGACGACCGAGCCGTCGCTGCGACGCCCGAGCGTGTGCCAACCGCCCGCGGCCAACTCGACATAGGTCAACCCAGCGGGGAGGGCGGGCACGTTGGACTGTCCGTGGCCGTTGTTGCCCCAGGCCACGGCCGATCCATCGCTGCGCCGCGCCACCGTGTGACCCAGACCCGCGGAGACTTCGACGTAGGTCAGCCCGTTGGGAAGCGCGGGCACGTTGCACTGGCCGTAGAAGTTGGATCCCCAGGCGACGACGGAACCGTCGTTGCGACGCCCCACGCTGTGGATGTCGCCCGCCGCCACTTCGACGTATTGGAGACCGGGCGGCAAGGGGGGCGTGAAGCGTTGACCATGAGAGTTGGATCCCCAGGCCAGGACCGCGCCGTCGCTGCGAACCGCGAGCGAGTGCAACCCGCCGGCCGCAATCTGAAGGTAGCTGTAGATGCCCGACAGCTGCCACGCGAACTGCCAGCCGTGCTCGACTCCTCCCCAGACGCCGACCGAGCCATTGCTGCGCCGCACCACGGTGTGGGCCAGCCCCGTTGCCACGTCCGCGTAGGAAAGTGCGCCCGGCAGGGCAGGTGCATTGAGCTGACCCCACCTGTTGTCGCCCCAGGCGATGATCGCCCCATCGCTACGTCGCGCGAGGGTGTGGTTGAGGTTCGCCGAGCCGCTTCCGCCCGCCGAAATCTCGACGTAAGTGAGACCCGGCGGAAGCGGGAGCGCAGTGCAGGCTCCGTAGAAATTGTCGCCGAATCCCAGGACGGATCCGTTGTTGCGCCGCACGACCGTGTGGCGAAAGCCGGCCGAGATCCCAACATAAGTGCGGCCGCTGGGGAGCGCGGGCACAGTGCACTGACCGTTGCTGTTGTATCCCCAGGCCACGACGGACCCATCGCTGCGACGCGCGACACTGTGCTGGTCGCCAGCCGCGATCTCGACGTAAGAAATCCCGACTGGAAGAAAGGGTACGACGCATTGGCCCCAGGTGTTGTCGCCCCAAGCCACGACCGACCCATCGCTGCGGCGCGCCAGAGCGTGGTACGGGCTGGTCGCGATCTCGACGTAGGTGAGGCCGACCGGTAGGAAGGGAATCGTGCACTGGCCGAATGTGCTGCTTCCCCAGCCCACGACAGAACCGTCGCTGACTCGAGCGAGGGTGTAGCTCCCGAAGTTGGTTCCGGCCGCGGACACTTCGACGTAGGAAAGCCCAACCGGAAGCAGGGGCACGGTGCACTGGCCGCTGTTGTTGCTTCCCCAGGCGACGATCGAGCCGTCGCTTCTCCGCGCGGCTGTGTGAGACCAGCCCGCCGAGACCTCGACGTAGGTGAGTCCGGCAGGAAGCGGCGGCACGTTGCACTGGCCGAAACTGTTGTCACCCCAGGCTGCGAGCGTGCCGTTGGTGCGACGCGCCACGTTGTGTTGAGCGCCGGCCGACACCTCGACGAACGGCTGCTGGTGCACGGAGCTGTCGAAGACCTGCTGGCCCCAACCGATGATCTGGTCCTGGGCAATTCCAAGTTGCGCTGTCGCGACTAGAGCCGCGCACAGGGTCAGGATCGACGAGGTCAGAGGACGATGACTCGCGACGATCCGCTTCGACACGATCGAATGGAGCAGAGACATGTTCGCCTTCCTTCTGGTGATGGAGCGCGCATCGAATTCGATCGCTCCGCGCCGCGCACGAGCCTGCCAGGCACTCCCGAAGGCGCTACTTTCTCACCCTACGGCCGAAACTGTCAATCAAGGGCCTTTAATCGCGAGCGTGAATGCGAGTTGGAGCGCCTCGCGGGCCCCTTCCGATCAGGGGCAAAGTGAATACTCCAGTCCCGCGCTCAAGGCCGTGTTGTTCGGAGCGGGGAAGCCCGGATCGCGACCCCACCACTGGCAGTCGACCATGGTGCCCGGCACTTGGAGTGCGGGCAGCGGATTGCCGCCCAAGAG
>DATHET010000308.1:0-11943 GCA_035490315.1 Planctomycetota bacterium | reverse complement strand
CCAGAGCAAGGCAGCAGCGCAACCCTCGCGGGCGAGACTGTGCTCGGCTTCCTCGAGTACGCGCGAGGCCAATCCGCGACCGCGCCAGCTAGGCTGGGTCGCGACCGAGCCGATCAAGCCGACGCGCAGGCGGGACCCTTCGATCACGAGATCGCGCACGAGCAGGGCGCAGGTCGAGCGCACGTCGCCCTTCTCCTGGTAGGTCACGACGCGGCCGCTGAAGCGCTCTTCGAAGACCAGCGGGAATTCAGCCGCGAGCGAGGCAGCGCCGGCGGGCCGCAGGCAGCGCTCCATCAAGGCCAGGGCGCGCTCCAGGCTGCGCGAATCGGCGGCCGATTTCACGAATGGTCAGCCTTGCCGCCCCCGGCTTGCGCCGTGCTCTGGCGGAAGGCCTCGAGCAGGCTCTGGCTGAGCGCGAGCGCATCCTCCAGCGACGCTCGCGCGTCCTCGACCGCGGTCGGCAGGGATTGCGCGGACATCGGCCCTTCGGCTTTGCGCGCGATCGCCTGGGAGCGCAGCTCGAGCTCCTCGAGCAGGGATTGGAAGCGCGCGCCTCGAGCGACGCTGCCGCCGTCGACCGAGTCCGGAGCGGGAACCCCAGAGATCGGACGCGTGCCCGTCGTCGCGGGGAGCGGAAGACCAGTTTTCGAAGCGGGGTCGATCATGATCAGCGCAGGAAGTTGAGCAGGGTGGTCTGCAGGAGCTTGGATCCAACCGATTGCGTCAATTGCAAAGTCTGCTCGGCGCGCATCATGTCGAGCACGACCTGGCTGTAATCAGCGTCCTCGATGTTCGAGATCTGCGAGCGCAGCTCCGTGTCGACGCCGGCGTAGTTCTCGTCGAGCGACTGCATCCGCGCGCTGCGCGCTCCGAGCGTCGTCAGGCCGGCCAACACGTTGTCGTGGTTGCGGTCGACCTCGTCGAAGACCAGGTTGACGCGGCGCACCTGCTCCGACGCCGAGAGGCCATCGACGTTTTCCAAGGTGTCCGCGATCGATTCGAGGGCGTCGAAAATGTTGACCGTGCCCGTGAAGGAGACCAGCTCGTTGCCCGAGCGGTGGATCGCCGTGACGTCGACGTGCAGCACCGTGTTCGTGCTCGCGTCGACGAGCTCGACGTCGGTCGAGACTCCGTCGATCGCGGTCCAGGTCGTCTGATCGAGGGACATCGAGCCCGCGCCGACCACGGTTCCGTTGGCCGCGGCGCCGGACCAGGCGCTGAAGTCGAGGTGGACCGTGTCGCCACGATCGTTGGTCAGCTCGAAGTCGGCGAAATTCGCCGAGCCCGCGGCGGGTAGCTGGCGCGGGGGGCCGGCGTCGAGGGTCACCGTGCCCGCGACCGGATCGATCGCGAGGGTGTGGTTGCCGATCAGCGTGTCGTTGGCGCCCGCGGCGACGAGCGCGACACCTCCGGGGATCGTCAAGGTGGTCGAATCGTGGCGCACGAAGAGCGTGACCGGTCCCAGGCCCTGGTCGGTGCTCGTTCCGTTGCTCGCGCCGGTCAAGCCCTCGAAGCTCGCTCCCGCGGGCTCGAAGCCGGCGAAGATGTCGCTGCCGGGGATGCCGATCGCGACGTGCAAATCGCCGCCGACCAGCAGCTGGTGCTGGTCCTGGTTTCCGCCGTAGGCCGTGCTCGCGAATCCGTGGCGGTCGCCCGTCTCGAAGGGTTTCGAGCCCACGTCGGTGCCGGAGAACAGGTAGCGGCCGCCTTCGTTCGTGTTGGCGATGTCGAGCAGCTGGGCCTTGATCTGGCGCAACTGCAAGGCGAGCACCGCGCGATCTTCGGCGCTGAGCGTGCCGTTGAGACCCGCGAGCGTGATTTCCTTGGCCTGGGTGATCAGCTCGCCTGCGTCCTGCAAGGCCGTGGCGCCAAGGCCCAGCTCGCGCGTGCCGCCAGCGATGGCTTCGACATAGCGCGCGGTCTCGCTGACGCGGCCTTGCAAGGCGAGGGCGCGCGCGGAAGCGCCGGGATCGTCGGACGCGCGCAGGAATTTCTTGCCCGACGAGACCTGCTCCTGGGCGGAGACGAGCTTGCCGAAGTTGCTGAGCAGGCCGTTCTGCACCAGCGCGAAAGTCGAGGCCTGTGTCGGTCGGATATTCATGGTGGCCTAGAGGATGTTGAACAAGGTGGCGGAGAGCTCGCTGACGACGCGCATGTACTGGCCGGCCGCGTCGTAGGCCTGCTGAGCTTCGATCATCCGCGCCAGCTCTTCGTCCACATTGACGCCGCTGGTCTGGTCGCGGCGCGCTTCGAGGCTCTGGCGCAGGAAGTCTTCCGACTCCGCCGCGTCGCGCGCGCTCGAGAGCTCGGTCGCGACATTCGCGCCGAGACCGATCAAGCTGGAGTCGAAGCTGGCGTTGCCCAGGCCGGCGATGCCCTGCTGCGCCAGTTCGAGCAGCCTGACCACGTTGCCGGCGTCGCCCGCGGCGCCCGTGGACGAGGAAGCGAAGAGCTCGGGCGAATCGACGAGGTCGGAGCGCACGTCGATCGACGAGGCATCGCTGCCGGTGAACAAGGTCCCCAGTCCCAGCGCGGGCAGGAGATCCGAAGTGTCCGAATCGGCGATCACGTCGAGCTGGAACAGATCGCTGTTCGACGCGGAGACATTGCCCAGGCCGAAGGCGACCTTGACGCCGTTCGCGACCTCGAGCTCGGTGCCCGGCTGGTAGTTCGCGCCGATGTCGAGCTGCGCGATCTGCACGCCCTGCTTGTCGAACACGTTGAGCTTGAGTCCGGCCGTCGTGCCGATCGTGCCGTCGCCGCTGGGCCGGAAGGTCCACGAGTCGTTCGCCGCGCCGGTATACGCGCCGCTGATCGCCGGAGCGACGCCGAGCGTCTGGCCCTGGACCGCGGTGTTCGCCGTGAGCCCGAGCGCGCCGTTCGCCGATCCGCCGCGCAGCGTGAACGTCTGGCTCGTCCCCGATCCCGCGGTCTGCATCACCAGCGCGCCGCCGACGTCGTGTGCGACGAGGCCGTTGGCCTGGAAATTCGCGTCGCTGTTCAAGGCCGCCGCGATTTCCGCCGCCGTGGCCTGGCTCATGTCCTGGAACTGCGGCGACTGGAGCGCGACCGAGAAGTTGCCGAGCGGGCCGGTGAAGTCGAGCGTGTTGCCGACCGCGAGGGTGAAGGGCTCAGAGGTAGCGCTGGCGAGCGAGGCGCGTCCGCCTCCGAAGCTGCCGATGTCGTCCGGCGCGACGTCCAGGCGCGCCGAGAAGTCGAAGCCGAAGCCCTGATCGGCCTGGATCTGCACGTGGCCCTGGCCATCGACCGACGCGGAGAGGTGCGCGATCGCAGACAGACTGTTCAACAGGTCCTGGACAGTCGTGTGACCGGCATCGATCGCGATGCGATGCTTCTGCATCACGCCGCTCGCCTGGTCGGTGACATTGACGAAGACCTCGCCGCTGTTGACGTCGAAGCCGAGGCCCGCGTTCGCGAGCAGCTCGTCGCTGACCTGGCCGTCGCTGTCCTGATCGACCAGGGCGTTGGCGCCGAGCAGCGCGCGCATCGGACCGCTCGAAGGCATGCCGGTCGAGTGGACGCGGTTCATCTCCAGGATGAAATTGTGAGCGAGCTGATCGACGTCGCCCTTCAGGCCCGGGAGGAAGTCGCGAACGACTCCGAGCAGGCCGCCGATCTCGCCGCCGGTGATCGCCGCGTCGATGCCGCTGTCCTTGATCTGGACCGAGACCTGCGTCAGGCCGTCGGTGACCACCTCGAGCTGCTCGAATCCGACCGGCGAGACCAGAGTCTGGCCGCCGACGAGCACGCGCAGAGCGCCGCGGCCGTCCTCGACCGTGCGCACGTCGGTCAAGGCCGAGAGGTCGTTGACGGCCTGCTCGCGGGCGTCGCGCATGTCGTTGGCCGTGCCGCTGCCCGATTCGCTGCCCATGATCTGCGCGTTGAGCCTGCTGATGCGCTCCGCGAGCTGGTTGACCTCGACGACGCGGTTCTGGATGCGCTCGATCGCGTCGATGCCGATGTTCGTGGTGCCGTCGGAGAGCGACTTGAACTTCGAGCCGATGTCCGAGGCGAATTGCAGCGTGTTGGCCTGGGCTTGCTTGTCCTCAGGCGTCGTCGACAAGCTCGACAGGCTGCCGAAGAAGCTCTTGAACAACTGATCGAGGCTGCCGGTCCCCGTGCTGAGCAATCCTTCGGCTTCGCTCATGCCGCTGACTCGCGCTTCGAGCCGCGCGACCACCGAGCCCTGGTTCGTCAGGCGCGTCTGCAGCAGTTGATCGACGGTGCGCCGGACCACCTGGGCTTCGACGCCCGTGCCCTGGATCAGGCCGCGGATGCGCATGGAGCCGCTGGTGCCGACTTCGAGCGTCTGGCGCGAATAGCCCGGCGTGGAGGCGTTCGAAACGTTGTGTCCAATCGTCTCGAGCCGCGATTGCGCCGCGAGCAGAGCCTTGAGGCCGGTATTCAGTGCGAGCGAGCTCATTTCAGACCTCCGCGTTCAAAAGGGCGCCGCAGCGGTCCATGTCCTGAGCGTCGACGCCCTGGACCTTGAGCACATCGCGCAGGATGTCGTCGTTCAACCGCGCGTGCATGCGCGCCAGGGCGCCCAGGCGCCGCGTGGTGCGCGAAACCGCGAGGGTCGCCTCGCGCAGCGGCGCGGCGATGCGCGCGAGGCCCTCGCCGTCGCGGCCGAGGCGCGTGCAGATGCTGGTCAAGGTCAACGTGGCCGGCGCCACGCCGAAATGCAGACCGAAGCGGCGCAGCAGCTCGTGCCGTCGCGCAGCGCGCGCGACGCAGCCCGAGAGCTGCCCGTCGACGCGTTCCACGTGCGCTCGCATCGCGTCGAGATCGCCATGGAACAAAGCTGCCTCCTGTTGGCGCAGGGCTTCGAGAGTCCGTTTCTGCAGGTCGAGCTCTTCCTGGACGTAGAGCTCGAGCTGGCGCACCAGTGCGTCGAGTTTGCTCATGGGCGTTCCAACTTGGCCGGTGCGGGCTCCGCGGTAGCGTCGATCTTGGTCTGCATCGAATGCGCGATCATGTCCTCGAGCCGCAGGCCGTCGCGCTCCGCGAGGGCGGCGCCGATGTGCTCGTCGAGCCAGCCGTTGAAGATGTCCGCGCCCGTGCCCTCGCCGAAGAAGCCTTCAGGCAGTGCCTGACGCATCTCCTTGACAAGCATCGTGGCCATCAGCTTCGAGAACTGATGCGGCACCTCGGCCTGGGACTTCGCGTCCTTCGATTTCGCGGCCAGCGAAGCCGCGGTCTTCGCCAGCTGATCGGTCTGCGCGGACGACGCCGTCTGCGCGATCTGGATGTCGCCTCCGATCTGCATCACATCCTCTGCACTTCGGCGAGCAGCATCCCGCCTTGAGACATGGCTTCCAGGACACTGATCAGGTCGCGCGGCGTGGTGCCGAGGATGTTGAGCACCTCGACGACTTCTTCCAGCGTCGCGGCGCCCGGGATCAGCACCAGTCCGTTGTTGTCCTCGTGGACGTTGATGTCCGTGCGCGGCTGTTGCGTGGTGTTGCCGTTGGACAAGGGCCCGGGCTGGCTGGTCTCCTTCGACTCGGCGACGGTCACCGTCAAGTTGCCGAAGGTCACCGCCATCGGGCGCAGGCGCACGCCCTCGCCCATGATGATCACGCCGGTGCGCTCGTTGACGAGCACGCGTGCGAAGTCGTCGGGCTCGATCTCGCGGCGCAGGATCGAATCGACGAAGGCCATGTGCTGCGCTTCGGGCAGATCCTGGGGCACGCGGACGCGCACACTGCGGCCGTCGCTGACGGGCTGAGCAACGCCGGGGTAGAGGGCGTTGATCGCATCGGAGATGCGCACAAGGTTGCCGTAGGAGCCGTGGACCGAGCGCGCGTCGAGGTAGACGTAGCCCTGCTCGCTGACGATGTTGGAGGGCACCGCGCGCTCGACCTTGCCACCGAGCGTCAACACGCCGACCGTGACCGAGTTGCGCGCGACCTTGGCCCCGTCGCCTTCCTTGGCGAAACCGCCGACCGTGATCGGGCCGGAGGCGGTGGCGTAGACGTCCAGGCCGCTCGAATCGGAGAGCTCGGTGAACAGCAGCACGCCGCTCTCGAGGTTCTTCGCGTCGCCGATCGCCGAGACGCGCACGTCGATCTTCTGGCCAGGCTGCGTGCCAGGCGGAATCGTCGCCTCGACGCTGACCAGGGCCGCGTTCTTGGACACGATCTGCTGCGGATCGATCTTGATGTTGTGAGTCAGCAGGAAATTGGTCAGCGGCGCGCGGATGAAGTTGACCGAGTCGCCCGTTCCGCCGAGGCCCGTGATCAAGCCGATTCCGGAGACGTGGTTCTCCTCCTGGCCGCGGACCGTGATCAGGCTTCCCAGCGGAGCGCGAACTTTCGTCGAGACCGTCCCGCGTCCCAGCGTCGGTTGATTGCGCTCACCCTGAGTGAAGGTGGCGGTGGAGCGCGTCGCAGGTTGCGCCGGAGCCTGGACTCCCGCATCGGGCGCGAGCAACACGGCCGCCTCGGGAGCCTGGGGCACCTGGGCGGGACCCGCCGGCGGATTCTGCAGGGCGCAGAGCGCGATCAAGAATGCATGGAAGATCATGGCTGATTCCTAGAAGGGCCAGAGCCAGCCGAACCAGCGATGGATGAAGCCGCCGAGGCCGTAGCGCTGCGTCGAATCCGTCAGCGGACCTTGACCGCGGTAGCGGATCTCCGCGTTCGCGACCAACTCGGATTGCACGGTGTTGTCGTTGGCGATGTCGAAGCGGCGCACGATGCCGGAGAACTCGATCAGCTTCGTTTCCTTGTCGATGCGGATCTCGCGTCGGCCGCTGACGACCATGTTGCCGTTGGGCAGCACGTCGACCACGATCGAAGCCAACCGCGCTTCGAATGCGCCCTTCTTCGCGTAGTTCGCGCTGCCGGCAAAGGTCTCGCTGGAGTCCGCGCCGATGCGCGGCAGGGTCGAGAACATCGTCGGCCTGATATCGAAAGCGCTCAGGCCGTAATCGAGTGTCGTGCCGCGCGAGAGGTCGCTCGCCTCCTGGTTCTGCACGCTCTGCGATTCCTTGATCACCACGGTGACGATGTCGCCGCGGCGGAAGGCGATCTTCGATCCGATGATCGAGCGCGGACCCGAGTCGGGGCGGTAGATCGACCCCGAGCGATCCTGCGCGCCCAGATCGGTGGCGAAGAGCGACGCGCACAGTGCGATACAAAGCATCATTCGAGCATTCATTGACGGACTCCTGCTTGCTTGCGTTCTCCGAGGTCGACGCGCACGGTGTCGCGCGTCTCCACCACGGCATTGAGTTCACGGCCCGATTGCTGGACGACGACCTTGATGCGATCGCCGAGGGCTCCCGCCTGCTGCGCCGTCACGGGAGTGCGCACGCGCACCGCTCCGCTGTTGACGATCAGGATCAGGATGTCGCCCTTCTTGACGATCGTCGGGCGCACGAGATCGCCGGTGAGCAGCGTCCTGCCCGCAGGCAGCTCGCGCGCCGCGGCGGTTCCGAGCACCTGCACGGAATCGAGCGTGTTCGAGACCAGCGCGGCGTCGATCGGAGCGCGCCGCAGCTCGACCATCGAGGCATCGATCGTCTCGCCGGCGCGCACGGCGCGCAGCAGCACGGGTTGCTCGCGCCAGGCCTGGACTTTCCAGGTGGTGTACGCGGTACGGTAGGTCTGGCCGTCGACGATCAGGCGCACGGCGACGAGCGCGGGTCCGGCACTCGGCTTCGCCGGCTGCGGCGCGACTTCGAGCGAGCAGGCCTGCTTGCCGCGCGGCACCTCGATGCCGGCGATCGCCGTGACGAGCTCCATCGTGCAGTCGCCGAGATCGCGGTTGCCAAGGTGCGCCGCGAGTCCGGCGCGAGCCGCGTTCTCGATCGCATCCCCAGAAATCATTTCGGTCTCCGGGAACACGCGGCAAGCTCCCGCGCCGACGAACTTCACCTCGACTCCGGGCGCGGCCTGTCGCACCTGGCGCAGCAGCACGCCAGCCTCGAGCACGCGGCTGAAGCCCGGCGCCGGCGCGTAACCGAGCGACAGAGCCTGCACGCGCGCCGCGACCAGCGGGTCGTCGCACTCGATGGTCGCGACGGCTCCGAGCGACAGCTCGGTGCCCATGACTTTCGTCTCGGCGGGCAGCGTGATCGTCACACCGGCCCAGATCAGGAGATGGATCAGGGTGATCACTAGCGCACCATGTTGTTGACTTGTTGGAGCATGTCGTCGCTGACGCGGATCGCGCGGCTGTTGATCTCGTAGTTGCGCTGCGCGAGGATCAGGGCGACCAGCTCGTCGACCACCTGCACGTTCGAGCGCTCCAGCGCCGCTTGACGGATGGTGCCGGTGCCCGAGATGCCGGGCGCGGCGTCCGACACGGCCCCCGAGCTCGCGGTCTCCGAGTACAAGTTCCCGCCCTGAGCCTTGAGCCCGCTCGAATTCGCGAAACGGAACAGCGAGATCGTGCCCACGGTTTCCGGCAGGCTGCTGTCGCCCTTCATGACCGAGACCGTGCCGTCCTCGCTGACGATCACTTCCGTCGCGTCCGGCGGAATCTTGACCTCGGGCACCAGCGAATAACCCTCGGAAGTGACCACCGTGCCCGTGCCGTCGAGCCGGAAGGTGCCGTCGCGCGTGAAGCGCTCGTCCCCCTGCCCCGGTTTCACTTTGAAGAACCCTTCGCCGATGATCGCGAGGTCGAGCGAGTTGCCGGTCGGCACCACCTCGCCCTGCTTGAACATCTTCATCGAGCTGGCGATCTCGGTGCCGCTTCCGACCTGCAAGCCCGTGGGCGACATCTGCGACTGCCCGGTCGGAGCGCCCGGCTCGCGCATGGTCTGGTAGAGCATCTCGCGGAACGCGAGCTCGTTCTTCTTGAAGCCCGTCGTGTTCACGTTCGCGATGTTGTTGGCGATCGTGTCGACCTGGAGTTGCTGGGCTTTCATGCCCGAGGCGGCGGTCATCAGTGCGCGGATCATGGTTTTCCTCTTGTGACGACTCGCTCAGCGCGAGTTGGTCATGCGACGCAAAACTTGTTCGATGGTGGACAGCGTGCGAGCCGAAGATTCGAAGCTGCGCTGGGCCGAGATCAGCGCGACCATCTCGTCGATCGCGTTGACGTTCGCGTTCTCGAGCACGCCCTGGTGCAGCGTGCCCGTCGAGGCTTGCCGCGCCGCGCCCGCGGGAGCGCGCAAGAGACCCTCGCGATCGAGCGACAGGATCGAAGAGTCCGCGAAGTCGACGAGCTTCAGCCGGCCGATCTCGTTGCCGTCCTGGCGCACATTGCCCTGCGAATCGACGCTCGGCGCGCCGCCCTCGGCGTTGATCGTGCCGCGAGGTCCGTCCCAGGCGACGGGTTGGCCGTCGCGCGTCTGGAGCACGCCGCTCGAGTCGATGTGGAAGGCGCCGTTGCGCGTGTAGCCCTCGCCGCGCTCGGTGTCGATCGCGAAGAAGCCCGAACCCTCGAAGCCCAGGTCATAGGTGCCGTCGGTCGAGCGCAGCGAGCCTTGCGACCAGTCGGTGCGCTCGCTGCTCGTGATCTGGGGCGACATCTTCTTGTGCAGCGTGCTCTGGAAGGAGTGCGTGACCACGCCCTTGCGCTTGAAGCCGACCGCTCCGACGTTGGCCAGGTTCGCGGTGATGGCCTCGACCCGCTGCTCGGCGGCAGCCATGGCGGAGGCGGCGGCGTAGATTCCTCGGTTCATACGAGGAGGAAGGCGCAAGACGGAGGCCAAGTGGCCTTGGAGTCGCGGAAGCCCTTCCCGTGTATGTGCGCGCGGTGCTCGGGAGCCTGAACGCCGCTCGGACTGCGAAGGAATTTCGCGACGGAAGAATTTGCTGACTCTTCGCGGCGAGGCGTCGAATACCCAGCAGTCCGCGGTTGCGTGGATCGATTGGAACTCAGACCAGTGAATGGCGAGGCGCACGTTGCATCGAATCTCTACAACAGCGTGCTATCGGCGACGCGTCCTCAGCGGTGTGCGCGCCTGAGCTCAGAGAGCGCGCCAGCCTTCAGTTCGTTCGAAGTGGCGGGGTCAGCACGAGGGAGTGGACCTACCCGACCTTCGCTTTCCGACTGCGCCTTCGGCCATGCGCTAGCTAGAGAGCTGCGGAAAGCAGTTTCATTCTTTGTTTGGGAGAGCACATCTTCACTTCCCGTGACAGTTCTTGTACTTCTTGCCGCTCCCGCAGGGGCATGGGTCCTTTCGCGCAGGCTTCAATTCATCCACCGGTGGTTGACCTCCCAAATTGAAGTTGACATTAACCTGGGTGCGCGGAGGCTGCTGACGCTCGACCAGGGCATCGATCAGATGCTGGACTGTCTCAGCGATTTCTTGCGCAGTTGCAGGCTTTGGTTCTCGCCGATCCTGAACGTACTGCAGAATCTGGAGCAGTAGCGCAACTACTGCGAGTACCTTGCCAAGGTGCTTCCTCAGTTGCAGAAAACTGTCACCAAGCTTGGGTGATATGGCGGTAATCTCACCAACTACGACTGATTCCCGCGTGTCTCTGTTGACTGCGCGCAGTACTGATACGAGCCGTTCGAGCGTGCCTGAATCAGTAACGAGTTGGAGGGCCGCCCCCATTGCATCCTCCGCGACGGAGTAGACCCCGTCGACTACACGCGCATCGCCTTGGCATCGAGGGCAGGACTCAACGCACCCTTGGAAAATGACCTTCTGGGGATCCTCAAGCTCCCATTCTGTCGACCCGAATCCAAATGCTCTGGATCGATATAGAAGGGCGCATCGATCACAGATGGCGAGGGGTGACCAACTCCCAGTCATTGGCTTAGTCCAGTTCCGATGAACGCGTTCGCACCAACAGTTTCAAGGTACCTCGCGACATCCGGTGCATGGCGAGCGTCCCACAACAACTTGCGAGCATCATGCGGCATAGAGCGTTTGACGACTGCGCTCGATGCTCTCGCGGAGGTACGGATTGCGCACGGTGGCAGTGGTGAGCAGGTCGACGGGGCGGTCGAACAACGCTTCGAGCTCCTCTTTCAATCCGAAGTAGGCGTCGAGAAGTTTCTCCTGTGCATTCCCGTCAAATTGCACGATCAAGTCGACGTCGCTGCGTTGCGGATCGAATTCGACTCCCGTTGCTGAACCAAACACGTCGAGTCGCTGCACATGGTGGCGCCGGCAGATTTCGATCACACGGTCGCGCTTGGCGCTGATGGAAGGGTGCATGGCATCCTCATCTAATCACGGAAAAGCGCCCACACAAGGACCACAGGGCTTTCGACGCGAGCGATTGGGAATAGCAGTCATCCCAGCCCTAGGGTTTTCGCAGATGATCCTCGGCGACGCGCCCCGTAGAGCGGCAGACTGATGCGGGCCCACCGAAAGGGATCGTCTGGTAGGTTCGATTCGCCGGATCGCGCGCCAGAGATCCAGGGCGCGCTGGATTCCACCTTCATGAGGCCCGCACGAGTACTCGACACGCGAATCGCATTCGCGATCTGCTGCCTCTCGCTTGCAGCCTGCTCCTCGCACGAGCTTCCGAGCTCCGCGGTGATCCTGAAAATTACGACTCCCGCAGGACAGATGGTGCCCCACGCCGCCAATGCGGGAGACGTCGATCGCGATGGCTTCGATGACGTCGTGATCGGGACCTCACCGGGCATGGCAAGCGGGGAGGTCGGTGCGCGCGTGTACTCGGCACGAACGGGCGCCCTGCTGCTCCAATTGTCGACTCACGACATCAGCGAGGTCCAAACCGAAGTGGCGGCGGCCGGCGATGCGAATGGCGATGGCTGGACGGATCTGCTGCTCGCCAATCCTGGACACGTCTCCAACGCCACGAACGGTCGCGTATGGCTCTTCTCGGGACGCGACGGGACGATCCTGCACCGTTGGGACGGTGAAAACCCCGAGGATGGATTCGGCGAGTTCGAGTGCGGTGTCGGCGATCTCGACGGCGACGGCGTCGCGGAAGTGCTGATCGGCGCCAGCCAGGCTCGTTGGGACAGGCGTCATGA
>DATHET010000307.1:0-78926 GCA_035490315.1 Planctomycetota bacterium | reverse complement strand
GGGAACTTTTTCACCCTGCGAGCGCGCGAGCAGCAGGGCTTGCGTCACGGGCGCGGTCACGAAGGTCGCGGGCTGCTTGTGGCTGGCGTAATTCCATCCGCCGCCCGAGATCTCCTCCGTGGTCAAGGTCTCTACCAGCTTCGGAATCCAGCGCAGCACTTCCGCCTCGTGCCCGCCGATCCGCTTCGCCGCGCGCAGCTCGCACAGGAAAGCCAGGGCGTAGGCATGTCCCCAGACGCGAACGTCGTAGACGTCCTCGACCGACGGCTCCATCAACGGGTGCTCGAGCAGCCCGAGGACACTGGTGAGGCCGCGATCGATCGCCGCCTGCGCCGCCGCGTCCTTGGGAGCCGCATGCAGCAGCGTCGTGCCCACGATGCTCGTTCCGCCGATCCGATAACCGATCGGAATCTCGCCGCTCACGCGGTACACGCCTTCGTAAGGCCACTCACCGCCCTCCTGGATAGCGACGAGCTGACCGACAGCCTGCGTGATCATCGCCTCGCGCGTCGGAGGCGGAAGCGGGGCCGCCTCCGGCGCGGGAGCCGGAGGCGATTGGAACAAGAGCAGCGCGAGCGAAGCCGCGATCACGACGCTTTCTGCTGCTTCTTCTTGTCGTTCTCGCGGACCTCGACCAGCGACTGTTTCAGCTTGTCGATGTCCTCCGCCGTCAGATTCTTGGCAACCTTACCGAGCAAGGTCGCGAAGGCAGCGATCTCCTCGTCGGTCGACGGGAAGCCCGTGTTCTGCTGCGCCTCGACGCCATCCTTCCGCACCAGGAACATCGAGTTGCCGAGATTGGTGCCTTGACCATCGAGCACGCAGAACCAGGGGATGCCCGACTCCGTCTCGCAGTGCTTCGCCTTGAGCTCCTTGCCGCCGATCGTGCGATCGATGTCGATCTTGCGGATCACGAAATCCTTGGCGAGCAGGCCTTTCGCCTGCGGAGTCTCCATCCAATTCTCGAGCTTGTGGCACCAGCCGCACCAGGGCGCGTCGAAGGTCAGGAAGACCAGCTTCTTCTCCGCCACGGCGCGAGCCTGAGCCGCCGCGAGCAGATCGTCCGCTTTCAGATACTTGGCCTGGTTCGTCGTCAGGAACGCGAGCACCTTGGCCGGGTCGTGCGCATCACCGGACTCGAGCACGCCGGTCTCCTGGTTCGCCAGGACCTTGCCCTCTCCGTCGAGCACCGTCAGATACGGCACGCCCGTCTTCAGGTTCGCGCCGTACAGGCTCGCCAGATCCTGATTCTTGTCCCCCTTGCCGATGTCGACGTACACGACGTCGTACTCGTAGAGGAGCTCCTTGCGGATCGCCGCGTCCTTCCGATAGAGATCGTGCAGCTTGATGCACCATCCGCACCAGTTGCCGCCCCATTGCACGAGGACGCGTCGATTGTTGTCGGCCGCGCGCGCGACTGCCGCCGCGATCTCCGCTTTGGCGTCGGCTTTCTCGTTGTAGGGGGCGGACTTCTCGACTTTGGGCTTTTCCTGACTCGCCGGTGCCGGTGCCGGCGTCGGCGCGGGCGCGGGTTGCTGGGCGCAAAGGAACGCGAGGGCTGCGACTGCGATGAAGTGCATGGGGCCTCCTTGCTGGATGGGACGCGGATCGGTGTGCGAGCCTATCACTCTCCCTGGATCAGGCCGACAGCCCGCGGTGAAAACTCAGTAAGGCACGCGCCGATCGTTCTCGCGCCAGGCGCGGAAGGGCTCGTCCGCCAGGTGGGGGAGCGCCGTTTTCACCGGCAATCGCCGCTGATCCAGCGGCAGCCGGACTTCCTCGTACAGGAGCTCGTCATCGAAACCGGCGGCCGCGGCCTGAGTGCGCGTAGCGCAGAAGACGACACGGTCGACACGCGCCCACCAGGCCGCGGCGAGGCACATCGGGCAGGGCTCGCAGCTCGTGTAGAGGACGGCGCCGGTGAGGACATGGCTGCCGACCGCTGCGCATGCCGCGCGCAAGGCGATCACTTCCGCGTGAGCGGTTGGATCGCGATCGAGTGTGACTCGGTTGGAGCCTTCGCCGAGGATTTTTCCGTCGCGCGCGACGATCGCGCCGAAAGGACCTCCGCCGGAGCGAGCGGAGGTACACGCGAGCTGAATCGTTCTCTCGAGCAGGTCGGTCGACGGGTCGGAGGCCATGGCGGGCGTCATCCTGCCCTGTCGCGAAGTCGTTGAACAGGCGCCAAGGGTGCTCTGGATCGCCGCGAATCCTCGCTGCCGCGAAACCTGACGGCGGGTGGCGATAGATTCTGGGCGTGGAGGTCCATCGGAGCGTGTGGGGTCGTGCAGTTGCGATCGGATTGATCGTCGGAGCGGCGGGAGTCGCTTGCGGACCTCCCGACCACTTCGTTTCGAAGCATGTGCTCGAGCTGCACGCCGACGGATCGATTCACTGCGACGGCCGCGAGCTCTCTGCTCCCGGAGACGACACGCTGGCACTGCGTGGGCATCTGCACGCGATTGCACTCGAGATGCCGTTCGCGCCCATCTTTCCGGATCACCCGAGCGGCCCGCAAGCTCCGAATGGACGACTGGACCTGCGCATCGATACGGCTTCGCCTTGCAGTGCTCTGCTGAGTGCCACTCAGACCTGCATGCAAGCAGGCATCCAGATCTGGAATCTCCGGCTCATCCCGCTGACGAACTCTGTTGCAAGCAGACCGATTTCAGTCGACCTACCCAAAGACGCAGGCGCGAGTATCTGCCCCGTCGACATCGCTGGGCAGCCGTTCCGTCTTCGCATCCGGCCTTCGAGCGAGTCGGCCGAGGCAGGGCGGCTCGCCTACACGGTTTCCTGCCCGATCAAGTGGTCGACGGACGATTCGGATCCCTCTGCCATCATCTACGAGAACCACGAAGCTCGGGACGCGAGCGAGTTGAGGCGGGAGCTCGCGGCCCAACACGCGAAGTGGCCGGAGCGAGGAGTTGAGATGGATCCGGCGGCCGACCTGCGCGTGGCCCAGCTGCTCGACTTGATCGCTCTCGGGTTTCAGATCGGGTTCCCGCGAGTCGGCTTGGAGCAGGCGGACTTCAAGCCGTGATCGCGGTCTGCGACCGCCTGTCGACGATCGCCACGGAACGGCGCGCGTGAATCGAGCGCTCCGGCGGCTACGCTGGGCCGATCATGAACCGACCCAGGCTCTCCGCGCTGCCGCGATCGAAGGACGATGACTATTCGGGTGACGCGATACGCGCCCGGCGCGAGCTGGCGGAACGCGCCGCGGGACAGCGACTCGAGCACATCGCAGGCGCGTCCGTCGATCCGCAGGCCGCGCGCGGGAACATCGAGAACCTGATCGGTTTCGCGCAGATTCCGCTCGGCCTCGCCGGCCCGCTCGGCGTCGACACGTCCGCGGGCTGGCGCGAGGTCTACGTACCGATGGCGACCAACGAAGGCGCGCTGGTCGCTTCGCATTCGCGCGGGATGCGCCTGCTCGCCGCGGGCGAAGGGCCTCGTTCGCGCGTGATCCACGAAGGGCTGACGCAGAATCCGATGCTCGTGTACGACGACGCATCCGCCGCGATCGCCGCGGCCGCGCACGTGGAAGGACTTCTCGAGAATTGGCGCGAAGTAATCGGCACTCAGACGCGCCACGGCGCGCTCACCCGCGCGACGACTCAGATCATCGGCCGCCGCCTGATCTTGCGCCTGGAATTCACGACCGGCGACGCGATCGGAATCAACATGGCGGCGAAAGCCGCCGACCATTGCTCGCGTTCGCTGGCGGAAAGGACGGGAGCGCGCGCCTGCTACGTTCACGGCCAGGACGTCGAGAAGCGAGCCAACGCTCGCGCCTTGATCGAAGGCCGCGGACGCAGCGTGGTCGTCGACGCGACGATACCGCGCGCGGCCCTCGCGGGCCTCGCGCGGACCACGCCCGAAGCGATGGTCGAGATCCACCGGAGCTACAGCGTCGGTTTCGCTCACCTGGGCACGCACAACTGGCTGGTCCAAAGCGCCAATGGACTCGCCGCGGTGCTGCTCGCTTGCGGCCAGGACGTCGCCTACCTCGGCGAATGCGCGACCGGTTTCCTGGATCTCGAGCAGAACGCGGACGGCGATCTCTACGCGAGCGCGACCCTGCCCTCGCTGCTCGTCGGCACGGTCGGCGGCGGCTCGCAGAAAGGCACGGCGGCGGAATGTCTCGCGATCCTGGGTTGCGCGGGCACCGGCCACGCGAACACCTTCGCCGAGATCCTGGGCGCGGTGGTGCTCGCCGGAGACCTCTCGCTGCTCGCCGCCTTCGCGAGCCAGGAGTTCATCGCCGCGCACGAAAAGCTCGGCCGCAATCGACCCGCGCCATCGAGCTGAAGAAATCCGAGCGGCGCGCCTGATACTCTGAGCCGCCTGGTGGCCAGCGCTTGAACGCAAGTCTTCTCCTCGCCATCGCCACGCTCGCGCTCGTCGTCGGGCCGCTCCTGGAGCGCGCGGCGCGCCGTCAGCCGCGGATCGCGGGCCTCGTCGACGGCATGACGGTCGGCGGGATCGTCGTGGTGGCCTTGCTGCACCTGATGCCGGAGTCGGCGGCGCACCTGGGTCTCTGGGCAGCGCTCCTGATGCTGGTCGGCCTGTTCCTGCCGCTCGTCACCGAGCGCGCGCTGGTCAACGCCTGGCAGGGCTGGCGCATCACGGTCGGAGCCCTGATCCTGGTGCTGTTCGTCGCGCACCTCTTGTTCGAGGGCGCGGCCCTGGCTTCGACGGCCAACAACGAGCGGCTCGCGATCGCGACGGTGCTCGTGGTCGCGGGGCACAACCTGCCGCTGGGCGTGCTGCTCTGGGGCCAGACGCGGCGGCGCTTCGGAAAGGCCTGGTCGGTGGTCGTGATCTGCGCCGTGGCCGCGATCACCTGGTTCGGGCCGCTGATGCCGATCAATTCGGTGGTCTTCTCGGCCTTGTGCTCGGCCATGCTCGCCGGCGGTCTCTTGCACCTCGTCTTGCAGCATGACTCCGGGCATCACGAAGCCGCGGATCGCCGGCAGCGCCATGCCTGGGCAGCGGTGGGGGCGGTCGGCGCGGCCTGGCTTTTGATCAAGTACCTCGGCGTGGAGGAGGGCCATTCCGAGCACCAGCACGGCGGGGCGCACCTGCCCGCGGCTTTCGTCGAATTGTTCCTCGAGACTGCGCCGCCGCTCTTGCTCGGCGTGATCGGCGCGGGGTTGATCGAGGCTTTCCTGCCCGAGGTCGCGACGCGCTGGCTTTCGCGCGGATCGGGCCTCAGCCAGGCGGCGCGCGGCGTGGTCATCGGAACGCCGATGCCGGTCTGCTCCTGCGGCGTGCTGCCGATCTATCGCTCGCTGATCGTCAAGGGTGTGCCGGCGAGCGCGGCTCTGGCCCTCCTGGTGTCCGCGCCGGAGATTGGCGTCGATTCGCTGCTGCTTTCGCTGCCGCTGCTCGGCTGGCAGACCACCGTCGCGCGCCTGTGCACGGCGGTGATCCTCGCCCTCGCGGTTGGCTGGATCGTCGGGCGCATGGTCCGACCGCGCGCGCCGCAGAAGCCCGCTCACGAGGGACATCACCATCCGCGGCCAGGGATTTCGAACATCGCGAACGGCCTGTTCGAGACCTGGGCGCACCTCGGACCGTGGATCCTGTTCGGACTCTTCGCAGCGGTCTTCATCGAGCCTTTCCTGGGGCCGGAAGCGACTTCCTGGGCGCGCTCGATCGCGCCCTGGAAGCAGGTGATCGTGCTCAGCCTGATCGGCATGCCTTCCTACATCTGCGCCACGGCTGCGACGCCGCTCGCCGCGCTGCTGCTGGTCAGCGGATTCTCCCCGGGAGCGGTGCTCGCCTTCCTGCTGACGGGCCCGGCGACCAACTGGACGACGTTCATGGCCTTGAAGCAGCTGCATTCGACGCGCGTCGCCGTGGCCTTCGCGCTGACCGCGCTGGTCGTCACGTTCATCCTGGGCCTCGCCGTCAACGCGGTCCTGCCCGCCTACGCTGTCGCGGACGCCGCGGCGCACGAACACGAGACCGGGCTTCTGCACGTGGTCTGCGCGAGCCTGCTCTGCGCGCTGACCCTGTGGGTCCTGGTTCGCGAGGGACCGCGCGGCTTCCTCTCGCAGCTCTCGCCCGGCGCGGACGCGCACGAGCACTGAAAAACCCCGCCGCACGCGCGATCTCGGGTCCTTCCGGGTCGATCCGCGGGCCCTCGGCTTGACCCTGAGCGCGCGCTCGTTACCTTATTTGCCCTCCGGACACTCCGGACCCGAACGCCACAGGCGCGAACGCGCTTCCGTTTTCCCGTCGCCACTCCCTCGCCGTCCATGCCGCCGATCGTCATCACTCAGAAGCCTCAGAACAGTTCGGCGACCGCCAAACGTCTGTCGACCCACCGCAACATCGGCATCATGGCCCACATCGATGCCGGCAAGACGACGGTCACCGAGCGGATCCTCTTCCTGACCAAGAAGATCCACAAGATGGGGGAGGTCCACGACGGTGAGACGACCATGGACTACCTGGAGGAGGAGCGCAAACGCGGCATCACCATCCAGTCCGCGGCAACCAGCGCCGAATGGCGCGGCCACTCGATCAACATCATCGACACGCCCGGGCACGTGGACTTCACGGCCGAGGTCGAGCGCTCGCTGAGAGTGCTCGACGGCGCGGTCGCGGTTTTCGACGGCGTCAACGGCGTCGAGGCCCAGTCCGAGACGGTCTGGCGCCAGGCCGACCGCTACGGCGTCCCGCGCCTGTGCTTCATCAACAAGCTCGACCGCACCGGCGCCGACTTCAAATACTCGGTGCAGACGATCATCGACCGTCTCGGCGCGCGCCCGGTGCCGATCCAGTTCCCGGTCGGGATGGAGAAGGCCTTCCGCGGCATCGTCGACCTGATCACGATGCGCTTCTACGAGTTCGTCGGCGAGGACACCGAGCAGAAGACCATCGAGCAGGACGTTCCCGCCCAGGTGCTCGAGGAGGCCAAGGCGGCGCGCTACCACATGCTCGAAGCCGCGGCCGAGAACGACGCCGAGCTGCTCGACATGTTCGTCGAGGACAAGGAGATGCCCTCGGACAAGGTGCTGGCAGCGCTGCGCCGCGCGACGATCGCGATGCAGATCACTCCGGTGGTCTGCGGCTCGGCCTTGAAGCACAAGGGCGTCAATTTTCTGCTCGACGCGGTGATCAATCTCCTGCCGCATCCGATGGACCTGCCGCCGATCACCGGGACGCTGCCGCGCTCCGATGAAGTGGTCACGCGCAAGGTCGACGACGACGAGCCGATGTGCCTGCTCGCGTTCAAGACCATCGCGGAGCCGACGGGCGACTTGACTTTCGTGCGCGTCTACTCCGGCGTGCTCAGCGCCTCGACGCGCGTGCTCAATCCGCGCACCGGCAAGAACGAGCGCATCGGCCGCGTCGTGCGCATGCACGCCAACAAGCGCGAGGCGATCGACGAGCTGCGCGCCGGCGACATCGCGGCGGTGGTCGGCCTGAAGAACACGTACACCGGCGACACCTTGTGCGACGAGGACAAACCGATCCAGCTGGTGAAGATCACCTTCCCTGAAGCCGTGATCGCGATGTCGCTCGAGCCGAAGAAATCATCCGACCGCGACAAGCTCGGCGAGATCATCGGCCGCATGATGCGCGAGGACCCGACCTTCCGCGCCCAGACCAACGAAGCCACCGGCGAGCTCGTGATCTCCGGAATGGGCGAGTTGCACCTCGAGGTGATCACGCACCGGATCATGAACGACCACAAGTGCGACGTGGTCACCGGCAAGCCGAAGGTGGCGTACAAGCAGCGCCTGGCGCGAAACATCGAGACCGAAGCGCGCTTCATCCGTCAGTCGGGCGGCCGCGGTCAATACGCGGTGGTCTGGGTGCGCTTCGAAGCCGCCCCGACCGATGGCGGCGGTTTCGAATTCGTCGACGGGATCAAGGGCGGCTCGATCCCGCGCGAGTACATCCCGGCGGTCGAGAAGGGCCTGACCGAGGGCTTCAACTCCGGCGGCCGCACCGGTTTCCCATTCGTCAACGTCCGGGCCACGCTGTTCGACGGCAAGTACCACGACGTCGACTCGAGTGAAATGGCCTTCCAGTCGGCTGGCGTGCTCGCCTTCCGTCAGGCGGCGGACAACAACGTTTCGCTGCTCGAGCCAATCATGAAGATCGAGGTGCGCGTGCCCGATGAATACATGGGCGGCGTGGTCGGGGACCTGAACAGCCGACGCGGCGAAGTTTCCGACGTCGACGCCCTGGGCAACCTGCGCATCATCCGCGCCTTGGTGCCGATCGCGGAGATGTTCGCCTACTCGTCCGCTCTGCGAGGCGCTACCCAGGGCCGCGGCTCCTACGCGATGGAGCTGCACGAGTACCGTGACGTGCCGCGCAACATCGCCGAGAAGATCCTCGACTCCAAGCGCGAGCCCGAGAAGGCCTGAGCGCGCGCCAGGATGCGATGACACGCACTGCGCGACGCCGCTGGAGCCGCGAGCTCCAATTCGAGGTCGACGGGATCGCCGTCGCCTCGAGCGGGCCCGTGCTGGTCCACGTCTACGAGCCGCCGGCGGGCGAGCGCTGGATCGATTCGGCGATTCCGGGGAAACTCGGCGCCCTCGATCGATCGAGCGGCGAAGTGCTCTGGGTCTCGCCCTGCGAAGTCGGCTACGGCCGCGGTTTCGGCGCGGGTTTCGGGCCTCAGGAAGACGTGCTCGTCGCTGGTCCCGCCTCCAACGGCCACCGCATCGCGCGCATGACCCTCGGATCCGGCGAGCTGCTCGACGCGCGCACGATCCCCGCTTTCGACGAAGCGATCGTCTTCGAGGACGTGGTCCTGATCGCCTCCAAGCGCAAGGTGATCGCGATCGATCCGCGCAGCCTGCAGGAGCGCTGGACCTACTCGCGCGAAGGCGAGCGCTACCACAACATCGCGCGCCAGGGATCGCGCGTGTTCGTCGTCGCCTCGACCGAGGCGAAGAAAAAACAAGGCCTGATCGCGCTCGACGTGAAGAGCGGACACTTCGAGGCGGCGCTGATCCCGCCGGAGCAATCCGTGATCCACGATCTGGCCGCGGATTCCGGCAGCTTGACCGTGTTGCTCGACAATCTGACCGCCGCCCTGCCGCGCGAGGCCCTGATCGAGTACCTGCGCCGCAGCGACGATCAGGCGCTCGGGCCCGGCCTGGCGCTGATCGCGATCAAGCCGACCGCCAAGCCCTCCGACGCGCCGCTGTGGTACGAAGCCATCGAAGGTGAAGAGGACGGCGAATTCCCCGAGGTCGCGGTGCACGCCGACGCCGGACGGCTCTACGTCGTCAAGGGCGCGCTGCTCGAAGCGCGCGATGCGCTGAGCGGCCGGCGACTGGACGAATGGGCCGTCCCCGGCCTCGACGAGCGCGTCGCCTGGTCGGTCGCCCAGGGCGCCTGCCTCGTCGCCGAGGAAACGCGCGTCTCGATTTTCGAGCTTCCGGCGTAACAGCGCCGTTCGATTCGGGGCCCGCGCTCCGCGCAACGGATTCCCCGCGGGATCGCCGCTGCGGTATCCTGTTCGGCCCTTCCTTACGACACCCGCCAGCTCGGCGTCGCCTCCGCACCTGTTGCGAGAGCGCCTCGCCTCACTCGACCCAGGAGTCCGTCCGTGACCTCCCCGAAAATCGTCGCTCACGTCGCCCGCGAATTCGCTGCCCGCCCTGAGCACATCCATGCCGCGCTGGAAATGCTGGACTTCGGCATGCTGGCGCCCTTCATCGCCCGAGTTCGCCGCGAGCCCTGCGGCGTCATGAGCGAGAGTTTCATCCGTCGCATCGCGCACCGGCGCACCGAGCTCGAGGAGCTCGACCGACGCCGCGCGACGATCCTGCGCATGGTCGAAGCCAGCGCCACGGCGACTCCCGCCGACATCGAGCGCGTGCAGAATTGCATGGATCGATTCGAGCTGGAGGATCTGTTCGTGCCGCACCGCCGGCCCGAGCTGGAAGTCCAGCACGCCCTCGATCGCGGCCTCGGCAAGCTCGCCGATCTGCTGGTCGAGCCGCTGCCGCGCTCGCCGAAAGTCGAAGCGGAGGATGCCGCGCTCGATGAGAAGCTGAGCGAGGAAGCCGCGAGCGAGCCCGAGCCCGCCGCGCAACCGGAAGAGCACGCCGAGAGCGTCGCGTCGGAAGAAAATGCGTCGGGCGAAGAATCTGCCGCGACCTCTGCGGAAGAAGAATCGCAGGCCAGCGACGCGAACGAATCCGCGCCGCCCGCGAGCAACGAGCCGGGTGCCACCTGGGAAGGCCGGCCCGAAAAAGTCGACGAGGAAGGCGCGGCCCTGCCCGAGGCGACGCACGCCCATGAAACGGTTCCGCTGACCGACCACGTCGAATTGACGCCGGCGCTGGCGCGAGCCTGCGCGCCCTTCGTCAATCCCGACAAGGGCATCCACACGGAAGCGGAAGCCCTCGCGGGCGCGATGCGCATCCTGTCCGATCGGCTCGGCCGCGACGCGCGCCTGCGCGGACTCGTGCGCCGACTCTTGCGCAAGCACGGCATTCTTTCCGTGCGCTCGTCGGGACACGAAGGCAAGGCGGGCCGGCACAAGCCGCTGCTCAAGCTGCGCCAGCCGGTGCGCCAGATCCAAGGCCATCGCCTGCTCGCCGTGCGCCAGGCGCAGAAGGAGCGCGCGGTCACGACCGTGATCACGCTCGACGTCAAGCAGGTGCTGCCGAAAGTGCGCGCCGTGCTCGGCCGCCACACGCACCCCGATTTCGCGAACGTGCTCGACACCCTGGCGCGCCAGGCGCTCGAGCGGCGCCTCCTGCCGGTCGTCGAAGCCGACGTGCGGCTCGAGCTCAAGGAGCGCGCCGACGACGAAGCCCTGCGTTTCCTCGCGCAGCACCTGCGCGAAATGCTGCTCTCGCCGCCCTGGGGACCCTACCCCGTGGTCGGTGTCGACGTCGGCCCCAAGGGCGACTTGACGCTGTGCGCGATCAACCCCCAGGGCGAGCCGCTTTCCAAGCAGAACACCAAGGAAGACGCGACGGTCGAGACCGTGCGCGGCGTTCGCATCGAGGTCGAAGGCAAGGACGACGCCGCGCTGGCGGCGGAGATCACGACTGCCCTCGCGGCGCTCGGCGAGCCCGAGATGCGCATGTTCGCCTTCGGCCATGGGAAGCCCAATCGCACGGCCCTGTCGAAGTTCCGAGCGGCGCTGCGCGCGGGCGCTCGCAACGATTCGTTCGCGTTCATCGTCAACGATTCGGGCCTGTCCAGCTACGCGAACTCCGAGCTGGGTCGTTCCGAGCTTCCCGACCACGCGGTTCCGCAGCGCATGGCGATCAGCCTGGGTCGGCGCCTGCAGGATCCTCTGGCCGAGTTCCTCAAGGTCGACCCGCGTCACCTGGGAGTCGGCTCGGAGCAGGGCCTGGTCAGCAAGGCCAACGTGCGCCGCGTGTTCAACGACGCGATCCAATCGGCGATCGCGCTGGTCGGCTGCGACGTCAACCGCGCGAGCGTTGGATTCCTCGAGCACCTGCCCGGCCTCGATCGCGAGGCGGCGAAGCGACTCGTCGCGCGACGCGCCGAGCGGCCTTTCGAGAGCCGCGAGGAGCTGCGCCAGGACGGCCTGCTCAGCGAAGTCCAATGGACCAACGCGATCGCTTTCCTGCGCGTCCAAGGCTCCCCCGAGCCGCTGGATTCGACCGGTCTGCACCCCGAGCAGTACGAGCTGGCTCGGCGCGTGATCATGGCCAGCGGAGCCAGCGTCGAGGAAGCCTTGAACCACCCGGGCTCGACCAAGGGCATGCGGCGCGGAGATTTCGGCGTCGACGACCTGACCTGGCGCGACCTGATGCGCGAGATCGCCTTCCCCGGACGCGACGCGCGCATGCGGCTCTTCGTGCCTCAGCTGCTCGATCCCGCGACGGATCCGGCGACCTTGACGCCTGGCCGCACGCTCGAGGGCAGCGTCACCAACGTGGCGAGCTTCGGAGCCTTCGTCGATCTGGGACTCGCGGCGGACGCGATGATCCACATCAGCGAGATCTCCGATCGCTACGTGCGCGACGCGCGCGAGCTGCTCTCGGTCGGTCGCACGGTGCGCGTGCGCATCGTCGATCCCTCCGGCCCGCGCATGGCGGTCAGCTTGAAGAACGTGGCCGAGATCCCGCGCGAGCCGCGCCGCGAGCGTCCTCCGCGCCCGCCGCGCAACGACGACGGCCGCGCCGGCGGCGAGGGCGAGCGCTCTGGCGGCGGTGATCGCGGAGGCCAGCGCGGCGGCCGCGGTGAATGGCGCGAGCGCGAGCCTCGCCGTCCCGAAGCCCCGGTGCGCGCGGCCGTCTCACGCCGCGACGGACTCGCCGGCGCCGGCGGTGGTCGCAAGGATCGATTCGGCGGCGGCCGCGGCGGCAAGCCGGGCGGCGGCCGCGATCGCGAAGGCGGCCGCGACGACAGCTACGACCCGCAAGCGGTGAAAGCGGCTTCGAAGGCCGTGGAGAACCGCCCGCTCGCCGGCCTGAAATCCCTGATCAAGGTGCCCCCGCCTCCGAGCGAGTAGCGTTGTCGGTGCGGAGCCGGCTCGATTCCGACACCCCCTCGGCGCGCGCTCCGCGCGACCGAGGGGGTGTCGGAATCGAGCCGGCTCCGCACCGACGCAAGCCGACGATCCAAGGTCCGGGTTGCCTATCCGCCCGCGGGCCTTGCGCAACTTCGGATCGGTGAGCACAGTCGAGAGCTGAACCAGCCCGAGTCTTCGTGCCGATCGCGACCCGATGAGCAATGCCAGGGAATGACTGCAACCTGCCACGGGTAACAGTGCTGGGCCAGGGCGGGCTTCAGTTGCTCCATCGTTGATACTTTCCATCGTGGGGACTCCCATGCAGATCACGAGCGCTTTCCGTCGGCTCCCTTGGTGTCTGTGCGCATTCCTCGGCCTCGCGGCGGCGGGTCAGGCGCAGGTGGCCGTGTTGGGTGCAGGCGATGCAGGCTGGCAAGCCGACGTCGTCGCCAAAATCCTGGGTTCCGGTGTTCCACTCGGACCAGTGACCAGAATCGACGTGGGGCCGCAATCCCCGATGCCGACCCTGGCCCGGCTCAAGGCCTTCCGCGCCGTGCTCGTATATTCGAACCCGCCCTTCGGAAACTCGGTGCAGTTGGGGAATACCCTGCACGACTACGTAGACAAGGGCGGCGGAGTGGTGATCGCGGCCTTCGCCAACGTGAACCCGGGGATCTGGTGCCTCCAAGGAACCTGGGCTTCAGCGCAGTACGAGCCGATCAAGTTGATGGGGCAGCCGTCGACCGTTCACCTGGCGCTCGGCACGCGCCACGTGCCTAATCACCCGCTGTTCCAGTTCAGCCCGGTCGTGAGCTTCGACGGCGGATCGTCTTCCTACCATGGAGCCGGGGGTCTCGCGGCAAACTCGACGCGTCTCGCCGACTGGAGCGACGGCTCGCTTTTCGCGGCCGAGCGCAACGGCCTCCCCGGGCGGGTGCTCAGCCTGAACTTCGCCCCTGCCTCGAGCGACTACCGGGGCGATCTGTGGGTCGCGAGCACCGATGGCGACAACCTGATGGCCAACGCGCTCGCCTATGCCGGACATTTGGATTGCGGCGTGAGGGCGACCTACTGCACGGCGAAGGTCAATTCCATCGGCTGCACTCCAGGGATCACGGCCGCGGGAAATCCAAGCGCGGTCGCGGTCTCCGGTTTCATCGTGACGGCGACGCAGGTGCGCAACCAGAAACCTGGGGTGCTGCTCTACGGCATCTCTGGGCGCGCCGCGGTGCCGTTCGGAGGAGGTTTCCTGTGTCTGCAGAGCCCGATCCGGCGCTCCTCACCCGTCAATTCCGGCGGCTCAGCTTTGCCCGCGAGCGACTGCAGCGGCGCATATGTCCTCGATGTCTGCTCCTTCGCTCACGGATTGCTCGGCGGAACGCCGCTGCCGGCGCTTCGGATTCCCGGCACGCTGGTCGACTGCCAGTGGTGGGGCCGCGATCCAGGATTCGCCGCGCCGAGCAACATCACGCTCAGCGATGGGGTGGAGTACCTCGTCTGCCCTTGATCTGGGTGGAGTTGTCGTCCACCTCCCGCCGAGGATTTTTTCGCTGAGTCGCTTGTCGAGGGTACGACGCAGATCGACGCTCAAAGATTCTGGTTGCGGATGCCCTCGAGGGCCTTGCGCAGCTTCGGATCCGTGAGCAGCGTCGACAGCTGGACCAGCCGCGTCTTCGTGTCGATCTCATCCTGATCGAACATCGGCGGCGTCGCGGCGCCGTGCTCGCGCGCTTCTTCCGGATCTTCCGGCAGGGCGGCGTCGATCGACTCCAGCTCCTCGTCATTCTGGTTGTCGTCCCCGAGGCTGTCGAGCACGCCCAGGGAAGGCGTCTGGCCCTGGTTCTGGCGCTCGGTGGACCAGTATCCGGTCTGCTCGAGAGCCGTCTCCACTTGCGTCTGGACTTCATTGCGCAGCGCTGCGGCGTGGTCGATCCCCGAACGCTGCAGTCCCTGCACCTGATTGCGCGCGGAGAGGATCGCCGCGCCGACGTCCTCGAGGTGGTCCTGCAGCGCGGTGTACTGCGTCTTGAGCCGTTGCTCGATGCGCATCCCGACTTGATCGAGGCTCGCGGCGAGACGGAAAATGGCTTCCTCGGACGAGCCGCTGTCCTTGGGAGCGGTGACTGCTGACAGGATCGCCTGGCTGTTGGCCTGCATGCGTTCCTCGAGCACGCGGCGCGACGCAGTCACCTCGGCCTCGACGTGGGCCAGGCCGCTTTCCATGTGCGCGAGCTCCTCCGAGTGGCGGATGGAGTCCTTGGTCAACTGCTCGATCATCGCGCGGTCCTCGGCCTGCTCGGGGCTCGGCGTGCGCAGCGCGATCTGTCCGCGGCGCAGCATGCCGATCGCGACCAGGATCAGGCCGCCCATCGCCAGGACGCCGCCCTCGACGCCCAGGTGCTTGAAGCCCGTCGCGATCTGCGCGACCTTCCAGCTGACCTTCGGTCCGAGCGACAGGGCGAGTCCTCCCGCGACGCAGCCGATGCCGAGGAGCATCAGGAAGGCCGCGTCGAAGCCCGAGGGCGCGTGGACGGGTTGCGGCATGGCCGACCCGTGCCTGGTCGTGCCTTCCTGAGCGTGCGAGTCGTCGAGTCCTTCTTCGTCGGAGGAGTCGAAGGAGGTGGAATCGTTGTGAGACTTCATGAGACCTTGCGGCGATTGGGAAACTGATCCAGGACCCGCCGATGCACGGCTGGGATTCCGTCGCTGCGAGGTCGGGCGAGCAGGGGGTCGATCTTGAGCGAAAGCCGTTCGGGTGCGCGAAGGGGGGCCTGAAGCCCTGCCCGCGGCCTGTTCCGAGACTTCGAGCTCGATGTTCCGGGACCGGACGCTGCCCGGCCGCAGGCGCGGCGGCGAGGGATTCCGCTCGACGTTCAGCACGCGTTAGCGGCGCGCGGAGCCGGCGCATCCCCTGCTAAGTTGCGGACCAGGACACTAGAGTGGCGCCCCACATGGTCAACCGGGCACGGATCATCCACGGCACGGCGGTCTCGCCCGGACTCGCGGTCGGGCCCGTCCACGCCGCCCGATCGGCCTCCCAGAACGTCGCGACCTGGTCGGTGCCCGAGGAGGACCTCGACCGCGAGGTTCAGCGCCTCCAGCGCGCGATCCGCAGCGCTTCCGACGAGATGGTGCGCCGCCAGCGCCTGGTCGCCGCCCAGGCCGGCGAGAAGGACGCGGAGATCTTCGCCGTGCACCGCATGGTGCTCCAGGACCCGGGCGCGCTGCGCCAGGTCGAATCGGTGGTGCGCGACCAGCGCGTCAACGCCGAGGCCGGAGTCCAGGCCCTGATCCAGCGCCTGCAGGCCTCCCTGAGCAAGCTCGAAGGCGACAGCGTGCGCGCCTACGCCACCGACATCGCCGATCCCTGGCGCGTGGTGCTCGACACCCTGCAGGAGGTCGAGCGCGCCGACGTGCAGTCGACCTCCGGCCAGGTCGTGCTCGCCGCCGCCGAGCTGACGCCGCAGGTCATGACCTTCCTCGAGCGCGGCAGGCTCCTGGCCGTGATCGCCGAGACCGGCGGCCGCTTCTCCCATGCCGCCGTGCTCGCGCGCGCCTTCGGCGTGCCCTGCGTGGTCGGGTTGAGCGGGCTGATTGGCCGGCTCGAGCGCGGAATGATCGTCGCCGTCGATGGCGACCGCGGCACGGTGCAGCTCGCGCCGACCGAAGCGGACCGCAAGAGCTTCGAGGTCCGCGCGGCCAACCGCGCGGCGCGCCAGGAAGGGCTCAAGGGCCAGGCCAGCCAGCCCGCGCTGAGCACCGACGGCGTGCGCCTGGGCGTGCAGGTCAACATCGAGAGCCTGCGCGACCTGGACATGTTCCGGCCCGAGCACACCGACGGCCTCGGACTCGTGCGCACCGAGTTCCTGTACATGGAGCGGCCGCAATTCCCCTCCGAGGACGAGCAGTTCAGGCTCTACCGGCGCGTCATGGAGCGCATGGGCGATCTGCCCGTGACCATCCGGACGCTCGACATCGGCGGCGACAAGCAGCTGCCGTATTTCAAGACGCCCAAGGAGACCAATCCGGCCCTGGGCTGGCGCGGGATCCGCATCTCCCTGGAGTGGCAGGATCTCCTGCGCGTCCAGCTGCGCGCCGCCCTGCGCGCCGGAGCGGGCCACGACATGCGCCTGCTCCTGCCGATGGTCGCCTCGGTCGAGGACGTGCAGAAGACCCACGCGATCTTCGACGGAGTGCGCTCGATGCTGGCCGAGCAGGGCTACGAGCAGGAGGGCTCGGTGCCGGTCGGGATGATGATCGAGGTGCCCTCGGTCCTGTTCACCCTGCGCGAGATGCTCAAGCACGTCGACTTCGTCAGCGTGGGCACCAACGACCTGGTCCAGTACCTGCTCGCCGTCGACCGCGACAATCCCTGGGTCGCCAAGCTCTACGAGCCCCAGCATCCGGCGGTCATGGTCGCCCTGCAGCAGGTGGCGACCGTCTGCCGCGAGCTCAAGAAGCCCTGCTCGGTCTGCGGCGATCTCGCCAGCGACCCGGCTCTGGCCGTCCTGCTGTTCGGGATGGGCTTCGACTCGGTCAGCGTGGCTCCGAACTTCGTCCCGGAGATCAAGTACTCCGTGCGCAAGATCTCCCATGCCCAGGCGGCGGATCTCGCCGCGGCCGCAGTCGGCGCGCGCAACGCGAACGAGGTCAAGGAAGTGGTCGCGCGCTGCCGCGAGCTGATTACCTAGACAATCGCTCCTCCCCTGGCTGTGCCGCAGAGGCCGCTCACGCTACGATTCCCTGCGCGAGGGGCTTCATGAGGAGAAAGAACCGTGAATCGACTTGCGTGGGGCGAGCCGCGACCTGAAGGGCCGCGCCGAGGGCGATGGACGCCAGATGAAATTGCCCATCTCCAGGACTGGTATGGGCTGAGGGATCTCGACATCCTTGCGCGCGAGCTGGCCCGCAAGCCGGAAAGCGTGCAGAAACAAGCTGAAATCGTGTGCCGACACGCGCCGCGCCATGGTCCGTGGAGCGACGAGGAGATTATCGACCTCAAGAAGTATCTCGGCCTCGCGAGTGAAGAGATCCTCGGCTGCGTGCTCGGCCGCGAGATCAGCGAAGTGCGGGCACAGATCGCCGAGCTCTCGCTGCGCTGCCGAGACGGCCTATGGTCGCGCGACGAGCGCAGCCGGCTCAAGCAGCTCTACGGCTCGCGCAGCGACGAAGATCTGGCCTTGATCCTCGAGCGTTCGGTCGAGTCGGTGAAGGCGGTTGCGCGCGAGCTGCGGCTTGCCAAGGACAAGGTCTTCCTCAAGCGACACGAGCCGCGGCAGACCACGCGCATGCCGCGCTGGACCGGCGCGGCGCTCGAGGAATTGCGCGAGCGCTACCCGCGCGAGTCGAACATCGACATCGCCAAGAGTCTCGGCCGCAGCGTCAAGAGCGTCGTGTCCAAGGCGCACCAGCTCGGGCTCAAGAAGCAGGTCGAGCGATTGCGCCAGATGGGCCGCGAGAACATCAGCCTGCGCTACCAGCCTTCGAGCTGAGTCACGGAACGTCGGCCGCGCGCGCGAGGGAGCAGTCCGCTGGCTCGCGCGCTTCGCTCAACGCAGATTCGGATTGGGCGCCATCGCCACGAGCAGCACCAGGCGCTCCTTCGAATGGTTTTCGACGCCGTGCTCCTCGCCGGGCGCTGACCAGGCCAGCTCGCCCGGGCCGAGCTCGCGCCGCTGCTCGCCGCTCTGGAACACGCCGCGGCCTTCGAGCACGAAGTAGAACTTGGTCGCCCCCGGGTGCGCGTGGGCTTTTTGCGACTGGCCCGGCTCCAGGCCGTAGACGTCGCAGAACATCTGCGCCGTCTCGAAAAGATTGGTTTTTGCGAGCTTTTCAGCGGAAAAACGCAGCGCGTGCTTGGTGTCGAGGAAGCCCATGGCGGCGGATGTTACCTTGCGCAGTCCATGGACGTGAGTTCGACCCAGTGGCGTTGGCGGCCGCCGCAGCGCGCTCGTGCGGCGGGCAGGGTCGAGCTGGCGCGGCGCGGCGTGCGCCACGGGTCGGTCGAGCTCGTTGCCGCCCTGCCCTCGGCGCCTGAGGACCTCGACCAGCGCTTCGCCGGCGCCCATCCGATCCTGCTGCGCGGCTGGCTGGCGGTCCGCGGCGTGCGCGCGCGCTCGCGGATCGAGGCCTCGCGCCGCTGGTTCGAGCGCCTGCGCGCGGGAGCGAGCTTCAGCGCCGGCGTGCGCGAGCGCCTGGCGCGCCGGCGCGATCAAGGCGAGCGCGCCGCCCGGGTGCTCGGCGTCAGCGAGGACGTCTCGGACGCGCGCGAGATCGAGAAGGTCCACGTCGAGCTCGCGGGCCGCGCGGGCAAGGCCCAGGATCTCTACGCCAAGCTCTCGTGGATCGCCGACGACGAGCGCGACGAGTCGCTGCGCGTGCGTTTTTCCTTCGGCCTGGAGCGCTCGTCCGACTGGAAGCGCGACCCGCGTCGCGCCCAGGCCGCCGACCGTCTCGCGGAGCTGGTCTTCCCGGAGTCCGCGTTGATCTCCTCGCACCGCGCGCTGTTCGCCCTGCTCGAGCGCCTGTGCGGCGGCGGCGTGCGCCTGTCCGAGCGCATCGTCTACAACAATTCGCCGGGCGGCGGCGCGAGCTTCCACCACGACGCCGAGACAGGGCAGCTCGGAGTGGTCTACGGGCAGATGAGCGGCTCGACCGGCTGGCTGGCCCTCCCGCGCGACGAGCTCGCGCGCGAGATCGCTGCGCTGTCCGCGCGCACGCCGCTGGCGCGACGCGCAGGCTCCTTCGCCAAGGCTTTGCGCGCCATGGAGCATCCGCGCGCGCTGAAGCAGCTGCTCGACGAGGATCCGCGCTTGACGCGCCGCCTGGTCGAGCGCGGCGCCTTCTACCGCCTCGAGCCCGGCGACGTCCTGATCCTGCCCTCGCCCACTCCCAACCTCAGCGCCTGGCACTCCGTCTTCGCCCTCGGCAAGCGCGCCAGCGTCGCCCACTCGTATGGAATGTTCGCCGGTACCCGGTAAAGCACCACCATCCTGAACACTGCCGATACCCGGCGCTCACGCCGGGTATCGGCAGTGTTCAGGATGGTGGTGCTTTACCGGGTACCGGCTACGCGCGGGATTTGCAGGGGCAGGGACGGTTGGGCGGTGGGGGGGAGCAGGCGGCGGCGCAGCTCGATCGGGGAGATCGATTCGCCGCCGAGCTCGCCGAGGAAGAATTCGATGTAGCCGCGCAGGCGTGCGAGGAACTGCTCGCGCTCGGCCAGGTTCTTCACGTAGGGCGTGCAGCCCGGCAGAAGCGAGGGCGCGTGGAAGCTCAGCGTGAAGATGCCGACGTCGCGCTCGAGCAGCACGCGGGTCAGGCGCTCGAGGTCGGAGAGCTCGAAGCCCTCGGGTGAAAGCCGCAGGCGGTCGATGGCGCCCAGGCGCGAGAAGACCGCCGGCAGCCGCGCCCATTTCATCGCCGGGTGGGTCGCGATGCGATAGATCTCGTGGGCGCGATTCTGCACGAAGCCCACGTAGGCACCGGTGACGGCGACAGAAAGGATTTCCTTGCGCGAGCCGATCCAGCGCGGCGCGACGCCGTGATCCGAGAAATTGGGACCGCCCTCCGAGCGATAATCGAAGGGCGGGGCAGGCGAGAAATCGACGACGAATCCGAGCTCCTCGAGCGTGGTCGCCGTGCGCGGCCCGAAGCCGTAGCGTCCGGCCTGGTAGACCCGCGGCTCGACGCCGATGTTCTCGCGGATCGCCTGGCAGACGCAGCGCAATTTCTCGCGCTCGAGGGCGCCGTCGAGGTTGCCCGGATAGGAATTGTTGACCGAGACCAGCTCCTCGAACGGCGGCGTGACCCACGGGTGCAGGTGAGCGCCGATCGTGACGCCCGGCCTGGCCGCGATATGGCGCAGGACCGAGGACGATTCGGGATCGGCGGCGACGGGGTAGGTGACCACGTAGGTGGCGCTCACGCCGAGGGAGTCGAACAGCGCCTGGGCCTCGAGCAGCTGGCGCGTCGAGGTGGTCCCGGTCGCGCTGCGGTCGAAGGCGCGCGACCAGTCGAACTCCTCCTCGGCGTCGATCAGGACGATCAGGATGGGCCGCTGGCCAGAAGGCCAGAGTATTCCCTGGCCGGAATCCGATTCCGGGGGCTTCGACGTTTCCTGGGACATCCGCAGGTCTCCGTAGCGATTGTCATCCCTCCCGAACAGGGACGCAAGTGGCGCTGGCCCGCGGGCAGCTGCTGCCCCGCATCGCTGTGCATGGCGCGCGAGCTTCTTTTCGAAGCGGAGCTGCTTGCCCAGACGGCCCCGGCGCCTCGGCAGCACAGCGATGCGGGGCAGCCTCGCTCAGATCCAGGTCCGCGCGAGTCGCTCGACGTGGTCGAGCAGCGCGCGCTGAGCCGCCAGCGGCGTCAGCAGGTGATCGCAGGCCGGCACGATCGTGCGTTGGATCTTCCCGCTCGCGCCGCCGGCGTCGAAGCTGGCCCCGAGGATGGCGTCGAGGTAGTCCTGTCCCCAGTCGCCTTCGGAGAGCACGAGATGGACGTTCGTTCCGCGCTGGACGAGCGTCCGGAACGCGCGCGCGTCCGCGGAATCGGGCGCGCCGGCTGGCCTGGTCTCGCGGCTTCGGACGCGCAGGAGCGCGGCTCGCGCCATGGCGCGCAGGTCGGCCTTGCCGCGCAGCGCCTTCCACCAGCTGCGCGGATTGCGCAGGGCGACGCGCCAGTAGTAGCGCGCGTCCTGCTGCTTCTCGAGCCGCGCGACCAGCTCGGCCGAGGGCTCCTCGAGGAAGCGCGGGGAGTTGATCAGCACCAGCTCGCGCACACGCGGATCCTCGAGCGCCGTCTTGAAGGCCATCTCGGCGCCGGAGCACAGCCCGATCAGGGCGAAACGCTCGACGCCGCTCGCGGCGGCCAGGGCGTCCATGCCGGCGCGGGCTTCCTTGGGCGCTCGGGCTTCGAAGCGCGCGCTCGCGGCGGTCTCGGGCGAATCGCCGATGCCGGAGAAATCCAGGCGCAGCGTGGCCAGGCCCAGCTCGCTCGAGCGGCGCGCCAGGGCCACCCACAGGCGCGCCGGGCCGACGCGGTGCACCAGGCCGGCGTTCAGCAGCACCACGCCGGCGCGCGCCGGCTGGTCGGGGAAGCTCGCGATCCCGACCAGCGAGCCGTCGCCGCCGGCGCGCAGGACTTCTTCGCGGACCAATCAGCTCTCCTCGCGCAGGAAGTCGACGATGCGAGCGAGATCGACGGCCGGCACCAGGCCCTGGTCGACCTCGTCGTTCCAGGGCTGCGATCCGCGCGAGACCTCGTGCGAGACCCGCGCGCCACGTTTCCCGAGCAGAAGGGCGAGCTCGCTCGCGCGCGGCGAGAGCGCTGACTCGAGGATCAGCACGCGCTGCGGCGCGCCCTGCTCGAAGCTCGGCGCGCGCCACTCGCGAAGCTCGCCGAGCAGCGCGGCGGGCCAGTGGAAGCCCAGGCACTCGACGCCGGCCTCCTGTTGGCCCGCGCGGCGGATCGGCGAGGCGAGGCTCGCTTCGAACCGCTCCTGCGCCTGGCGCAAGGACTGCTCGTGGGCCGCTCCATCGAAGCACGGATCCCAGAGCACCAGCGCGGCGCAGCCGGGATTGCGTGCCGCGCAGTCGACGGCCAGGCTGGCGGAGACGCGCACGCCGAGCAGCGCCGTGCGCGCAACCCGCGTGCGCGAAGCGAGCTCGCGCAGGGCGTGCTCCAGATCCTCGCGCCAGGGCCCGAGCGATTCGGGCCACCGATCGCCCTGGGAGTCGCCGGTGGAGCTGAAGTCGAAGCGCAGGGCGCGCAGGCCCGCGACGGCGCAGGAGCCGGCGAGCTGCCGGAGGGCGCGGTGGGCGCGCGAGTACTCATGGCCGACCGCCGGCGCGATCACGACGCCGAGCTTCGGCGCCGGACCCTGCGACGGGGCGTGGTGGCAGCCGAAGAGGCGGCGATCCTTGATGCCGAAGAACAGCGGATCGATGCGTTCGCTTGCCATGCCGCGCGACGACGGTACGCACAGCGAGCCCCGGCCGCCAGACACCGATGATCGGCGTCGGCAACCGGAGCCGCGCTTCAGCCCGCGTTCCCAGCCGGCGCGCCAGGAACCATGTCCAGCATTTCCAGCGCGACCGCCGCCGAGTGGATCACCGCCGCGATCCGCACCGCGTCGTGGACCTGATCCTCGCTGAGGCCGCCCTCGAGCACGGTTTTCTCGTGGGCCTGCACGCAGGTGCCGCAGCCGTTGATCGCGCTGACCGCGAGGCAGAAGAGCTCGAAGTCGAGCTTGTTCGTCGCGGGCTGGGCGATGCGGTTCATGCGCAGGCCGGGGCGCTTGGTGGCGTACACCGGCTTCTCGACCATGTGCCGGAAGCGGTAGTAGACGTTGTTCATCGCCATCAGCGCCGCGGCGGCGCGCGCGTCCTCGAGGACGCGCGCGTCGACCGCGAGCTGTGCATCCTGCGCGATCGCCAGGCCCAGCTCTCCGCAGCGCGACGCCGCGGCAGCCGCGACCGCCGTGCCCCAGCGTTGAGCTTCGCTCAAGCTGCTGGGACTCGTGAGCACGGCGCTCAAGTTGAGCCGCACGTCCTTGCATTCCTCTCCGATGCGCTGGCGCAGGATCTCGGTGTGCTGCATGGTCACACCGTCAAGGTCGGCTCGCCGGCCTTCCAGTTGCACGGGCACAGCTCGTCGGTCTGCAGCGCGTCGAGGATGCGCAGCACTTCTTCCACGTTGCGGCCGACCGAGAGGTCGTTGACGCTGACGTGGCGGATCACTCCCTCTGGGTCGACCACGAAGGTGGCGCGCAGCGGAACGCCGGCTTCCTTGTGCAGCACACCCAGGGCCAGCGACAGCTCGCGCTTGGTGTCGGCTAGCATCGGGAAGGGCAGATGCTTCAAGTCGGCGTGGTTGTTGCGCCAGGCCAGGTGCACGAAGTGCGTGTCGGTGCTCGCGCCGAGCACCTGGGCGTCGCGCTCGCGGAAAGCCGCGTTCTGCTTGCCGAACTCGGCGATCTCGGTCGGGCAGACGAAGGTGAAGTCCATCGGCCACAGGAACAGCACCAGCCACTTGCCGGGAAAGCTCTTGTCGGTGATCGACTCGAATTCCTTGCCCTTGTTCAGGCTGGTGACAGCTTGCAGATCGAAACGGGGGAAATGGTCTCCTACGGTCAACATGGTGGGTCCTCGAGGCTTGGGGTGGGGGTCGTGGCTGTATTCAGTAGTAAGTCGTACACAAGAATTGTTCTAGATCGTGGTCAGCAAGGCGGCCGAGGGTCTCTTTCCATGCGCGTTCAGCTTCCGCTCTTGCGGGTCTTGCGCGCCTTGCCGGCGGGCGCCTTGACGGGCGTCTTGGCGGGCTTGCTCTTCTTGCCGCGCAGCACGACCTGATACTCGCTGACGTCGAAGCCCAGGGCCGCTGCGGCTTCCTGGGCGCGGCTCACTTTCACCGCCGTCCACGGCAGGTCGTGGATCGCGCCCGTGTCCAGGTCGACGATGTGGTGGTGGGGCTCGACCATGCAGTCGAACACGACCTTGCCCTCGGCGATGGCCAGCTCGCGCAGCAGGCCTTTCTGCGCCAGGAGGTGCAGCGTGTTGTAGACCGTGGCGAGCGAGATGGCCGGGACCCTGGGCTGGATGGCCCGGAAGACTTCCTCGGCGCCGGGGTGCGTGCAGGTCGAGAGCACGAACTCGGCCACCGCCACGCGTTGGGCGGAAGGCAGGATGTCCAGCTGGCGCAGGCGCTCGGCGATCTCTCGGCTCATGGGGATAAGAATAGTTCTTATCCGAGAACAATGCAAGTCCGCGCGGGCTTGCGCGCCGCCGTCAAGGGCCGATGGTCCACTCCAGCCCGTTCGAGAGGGTCGAGTTGTCGGGGAAGGCGAAGCCCGGGTCGCGCCCCCAGACCTGGGAATCGACCACGCTGCCGGGCAGCCTCAGGTATGCCGCCGGGAAGCCTCCGAGCGCCCCGGTTGCGAAAGCGTTCATGTCCAGGGCATAGACGCCCGAGCAGTCGCTCGTCGGCAGGGGTGTGCCACCCGAGTTGATCGGGATCGAGCGCTTGATCGGGGCATTGACGCAACGCAGGCCGCCCTGGAACGGCAGCGCGGCACGGCCGGCGTTGGTGTAGAGCACCAGGCCCGGTTTCTGATTGCGCACGTTGACGGCGCTGACCGTGAATCCAGAGGCCGCCGTGGCGCTCGAGGTTCCGTTCGAGCCGATCGCGGGCGTGCAGCCGACCGAGTTGACCTTCGCCGTGCAATAAGTGGTCGTCGGCAGTCCGTTGCCCAGGGACAGCACGAGCCTGTACTCGTACGTTGTCCCGCCCGGCATCTGGCCTCCGAACACGAGCGCCGAGGGGCTGAACTGCAGCCCGAGGCCGCCGATGACTTGAACGCTGTACCAGGTGCCCGCGGTCAGCGGCGCGACGGCGGTCTGCAAGCCGCTCGTGCAACGGCTGGTGAGCGTCAGAGTGTTGACGATCGGCACCTGGGGACACAGGCCTCCGGCCGAGAGCGAATGGAGCTGTGCCTGGGCGCCGGATCCGAGCGTGTCGATCGTGATCGTGAGCGTGTCGTTGGCAAGCGCCTGGAATCGATACGCGTCCACGTCACGATTGCCGATCATCCCCATGGCCGTGCCGCGAATGACAGTTCCCGGGTAGACGGGGGAAGCGATGTCCGTGAAGCGGTTCGGCGAGAAGACGCAGCCCTCGTTGTCGTGGATCCCGTAGCCCGGCTCGACTTCGGTGTAGGGACCACCGACACCGCTGCAGATCCGAACCGGGAAGGCCGTCGTGCACGGGCCGGTGTCCGTGAGATTCAGCGTGAATGCGTTGGTCTCTGCTGTCGAGAGGAAGGACGCGACCCAGATGAAATAGGTCGTGCCCGCCTCGGAGCACCACGTGAGCGCCGAGGCATTCAAGGACGCGCAAGCGTCGTCGTCGGTCCCGATGATGCTCAGTCCGTCGCAGGTCCCGGCCATCACGATCATCACCGAGTCGAAGATCGGCAGCGCGCCGCACAGGGAAGCCGTCAGCGTGTTGCCATTGCCTTGGACCGTGTACCACACGCCGCGCCGCGAGCTCATGCCGCTGACCAACAGGCCGGCGGAAGTGATGAACGGATTCGATTCGACGGTCGCATCCGCCACCGTGCCCTGCGTGGACGACGGAATCAAGACGGCTTGAGCCGTGAAACAATTGTCGTTGTCGGGCGTGGTCGTGGGCAGGACGACGATCGAGAGATAGCCGCCGCCGGAATTGCCGCTCGCGTCATTGACGGTCAAGGCAAGATTTTTCGTTCCCGTGCTCGTCCCGGCCGCGACCGTGGCGTTCGCGGTGTAGACGCCGTCGCCCGCGATCTCGTCAGGGCTCGCGCCAGTGTCGACCATCGCGACCGCGCTGCCACCGCCGATCGGGCTCAGGTCGATCGTGACCAGGGTACCCACGCCCACAGCCAGGCTGCCGCAGCGGAAAGGCGTCACCGTGAGACGCGCTGTCTGCAATTCCTCGAGCGTCAGGGGCAACGAGGTTCCGAGCACGGTCATCCCATTGCTCGGGGCCGTTGCCGAATTGCGCGGGCCGGGAAAACCAGTGGCCCAGTCGTCCTTGTTGACGTCCGTGTCCGTGGCGCCGCAACCGCGGCGGTAGAGGGCGTAGGCGGTGCTCGGCGCAGGCGCGTTGTCGGCCGCGGAGAATGCGCCACCCAGGGCCGCCGTCTCGTTCCAATTCGCCTGGACCCCCGCGCCGACGAAATCGACCAGCGTGGAATTGCCGGCATAGGTGGGCGTGGCGCCGACGAGCGAAAGGGTGGAGCTGAGCAGCGCGAGCTTCATGTCGCTGGCCGACATCCCCGACGAGCCGATCGCGTCGGGCGCAGGCAGGCCGGGCGTCTGTCCGAGCGCGAGGGCGCCCTTGGCTTCCTGCACGAGCAGGAACTGTCCAGTTCCCAGCGTGATCGACGGCAGAGGCGTCACGGTCCACGACAGGCCCGTTGCCGCGGCGTATTGCACCGACCAGCCGCTCAAGGACTGCGGCGGTCCTGAATTGCAGATCTCGATGTAGTCGTGCGAGCACGGCGACTGCGAGTTGCTGCCGGCTCCGTAGATCTGACTCAGCCTGACCTGGGCGCTCGCAGGGATCTGCGAGGCCAGTGCGAGAACCAGCGGGAGACTCAGGCCGTGAATTCTGCGGAGCATTGCGTTCCTCCGTTTCGAACGCGCAACTCAGGGTGGGACGGCGCGACGTGCGCGACGTCCACAGTAGCAGTGGCTCGCGATTTCCAGCAGGCCCTTCCGCCTGTCGTCTCCTAGTCGGGCCGCGGCGGCTTGCCCAGGAAGCCGCGCAGCGCGCCGAGCAGGCCATTCGACTTCTTCGCATCGGGCGCGGCGGGCTCGAGCGGCCGCCGCGACTTGTCGGTCTTCGCTTGTCGTTCCGCGATCGCGCTCGCCAGCTGCGCGAGATTCTGCAGCATCAGGTCGCGCGCCGGGACGCGCACGCCGAAGCGCGCTTCCATGCGCGTGATCGCGCGCATGGCGAGCAGCGAGTGTCCGCCGAGATCGAAGAAGCGATCGCGCGCGCCGACCTGCTCGAGCGCCAGGACTTCGCGCCAGATCTCGGCCACGCCGAGCTCGAGCTCGCCCGCGGGCGCGCTGAAATCGCCGTGGCGCGCGATGCCCGCCGCCGCCGGCAGGCCCGCGCGATCCAGCTTGCCGTTGTGCGTGCGCGGCAAGGCCTCGAGGCGGGCAAAGGCCGACGGGACCATGTACTCGGGCAACTGGCGCGCCAGGAAGTCGCGCAGCTCGATCTCGCCCTGGGCCGTGGGATCGGCGGCGACGTACCAGGCGACCAGGCGCTGGTCGCCGGCGCCGAGCTCGCGCAGGTCCACGGCCGCGTCCAGGACAGCCGGATGGGCGCGCAATGCGGCCTCGATCTCGCCCAGCTCGATGCGGAATCCGCGCAGCTTGATCTGCTGGTCCAACCGGCCCTGGTACTCGATGCGGCCATCGGCGCGTCGGCGCGCGAGATCGCCGGTGCGGTACATGCGCGCAGCGCTCGATGCGAAGGGATCGGGCAGGAAACGCTCGGCGGTGAGCTCGGCTCGGCCGTGGTATCCCCGTGCCACGCCGGCGCCGGAGATCCACAATTCGCCGCTGGCGCCTTGAGGGAGCAATTCGCGCTGGGGTCCGAGGACGTACAGCCGTGTGTTGTCGAGCGGCCGGCCGATCGTGACCTCGCGCGCTTCCGGCTCCACGCTGTCGATCGACGACCAGATCGTGGTCTCGGTCGGGCCGTACAGGTTGAAGAGCTTCCGCGTGCGCGCCGCGATCTCGCGCGCGAGCTCGAGCGGCAGGGCTTCGCCGCCGCACAGGGCCGTGAGCGGCGACTGCGGCTGCCAGCCGGCTTCGACCAGCATGCGCCAGGTGGCCGGCGTCGCTTGGAGACAGGTCGCCTTCTCGCGCGCGAGCACGACCGAGAGGTTCTGCGCATCGCTGGCTTCCTCGCGCGTCGCGATCGCCACGGCGGCGCCGCAGCACAGGGGCAGGAACAGCTCCAACCCGGCGATGTCGAAGGACAGGGTCGTGATCGCGAGCAGCACGTCGCCGCGGGCCAGCGGCAGGCGCTTGCGCATCGAGGTCAGGAAATTGACCAGGTTGGACTGGGTGACCTCGACACCCTTGGGCTTTCCGGTCGAGCCCGAGGTGTAGATCACGTAGGCGCGATCCCCGCCGCGCGCCGGCCGCGGATTTTCGCGCGCGAGCGGGCTCGCGGGAGCGGCGAGCGCAATGTCGATGTCGATCAGGCCCTCGCCCAGGCGCTTCGGCAAGCGCTCCGACAAGGAAGCCTGGGAGATCACCCAGGGCCGCGCGGTCGCTGAAAAGGCATCGCCGAGGATGTAGTCGAGACGGTCCGGCGGAAGCGCGGGATCCAGAGGCAGGTAAGCGCCGCCGCAAGCGGAGATCGCGAGCAGCGACACGAGCATGGGGAGCGAGCGCTCGACACACACACCGACCAGATCGCCGTGCGCTACGCCTTTCGAGGCC
Organism: Planctomycetota bacterium; assembly: GCA_035490315.1. GTDB lineage: Bacteria > Planctomycetota > UBA1135 > UBA1135 > JADJQU01. The sequence goes on along the minus strand of DATHET010000307.1, from coordinate 50,432 downwards.
AGGTGCGCGGCGAGTCGATCGACGCGCTCCGAGAGCTCGCGGTAGGAGACGCGCGAGGTCCCGAAACTTACCGCGATCGCATCGGGAGCGAGCCCGGCCTGCTCGCGGAAGAGGTCGACGAGCCCGAGCTCGCGCGGGAAGGGCGCGTCCGTCGCATTGAATGCCGCGACCTCCGCCAGCTCTTCCTTGGAGAGCATCTCCAGCGCCGCGCACTTCGCGTCGAAGCCTGCTTCGAGCCCTTCGAGCAATCGGCGCAGGTGGCCGACCATGCGCACGACGCGCGCGCGATCGAACAGATCGGTGTTGTATTCCCACTCGATGATCGCGTCGCCGTCCTCGTCGGACTCTGCGCGGCCGACGCGTTGCTCGCTGCGCGGGATCACGACCAGGTTCATGTCGAACTTGGCCGAGCCGTTGTAGCGATAGACCATGCGGCCGCGCGCGCTGCCCATCGCGAGATCGGGGACGGCAGAGTCGTGGAAGCTGAACAGCACCTGGAAGATCGGGTTGTGCGAGAAGTCGCGCGGCGGCTCGACGGCCTGGACCACCGACTCGAAGGGCAGGTCCTGGTGCTCGAAGGATTCGAGAGCGCTGGCGCGCACGCGAGTCGCCAGCTCGCGCAGGCTGATGTCGCCGCTGGTGTCGACGCGGATCGGCACCGGATTCACCAGCATGCCCAGGATGCCTTCGACCTCGAGCGTGCGCCGGTTCGCGGCCGCGGTGGCGATCACGATGTCGCTCTGGCCGCTGTGGCGCGAGAGCACGATCTCGAAGGCGGTCAGCAGGAGCTGGAAGGGCGTGAAGCCTTCTCTGCGCGCGAGGCCAGCCAGGCTCTTGAACAAGACCGGCGGGATGGTCAGCACCTCGCTCGCGCCGTTGAAGGTCTGCAGCGCCGGCCGCTGACGATCGGTCGGCAGGGTCAGGAGAGCGGGCGCGCCGCGCAGTCGCTCGCGCCAGAATCCGACCAGGCGCTCGCGCCGCGGACCGCTGAGCATCTCGCGCTGCCAGGTCACGTAGTCCGCGAACTGGAACTGCTGCGCGGGCAAGGACGGCGCGCGGCCGGCTGCGCAATCTCCGTACAGCTTTGCGAGATCGCGCATCAGCAGCATGATCGACCAGCCGTCGTGGACGAAGTGGTGCTCGACCTGCACCAGCTCCCAGTCGTCCGGCGCGTGCTTCAGGAGCGTCCACTCGACCAGCGGCAACTCGCCGACGTCGAAGCGGCGCACGCAGAGTTTCGCGCAGATCGTTTCGGCGCGAGCCTGGCGGATTGCCGCGGGCTCGAGGCTCAAGTCGATCAACTCCATCGGCGGTTGCCAGGCTGGGTGGATCGTCTGGCGCGGCGTGTCGCCGACCGCGTGGAACGTGGTGCGCAGGATCTCGTGGCGTTCGACGAGCAGAGCGAGCGCACGGCGCAGCGCGAGCGGATCGATCGCGCCGGCGAAACGCACGGAGAACTGCGTGTTGTAGGCGAGCAGCCCGGGCTCGAGCTGCAGCAGGAACCACACGGGCTCCTGCGAGGCCGACAGAGGAATCGGCAGGGAGCGATCGACGCGGCGCATCGGCGGGTAGGTGGGCCAGGGATTCCCCGGACCCGCGTCGATCGCCGCCGCGAGGGCGGAAAGCGTCGGGTGCTCGAACACCAGGCGCGGCGTCAGCTCGAGCTTCGCGCGCTCGGCGAGACGTCCCGCGAGCTGCATCGCGAGCAGCGAGTGACCTCCCAGTCGGAAAAAGTGATCGTCGCGACCGACGGCCGCCAGCCCCAGGAGCTCGCACCACAAAGTCGCGAGCAGCACTTCGGTCTTGCCGCGCGGCGGCTCACCGCTCGCGCGCCGCAGTGGCGCGGGCAGGGATTTGCGATCGAGCTTGCCGCCTGCGGTGCGCGGCCATTGCGCGAGCACCAGGATCTCGGCGGGAACCATGTATTCGGACAGGGTTTTCGAGAGTGCGTTGCGCAACACATCGACATCGATGGCGGCGCCGTCGACGGGCGAAACGTAACCGACCAGGTTGCGCACTCCGGGCGTGTCCTCGCGCAGAAGGACCGCCGCCGCGGCGACACCGGGCAACTTCTCGAGCGCGGATTCGATCTCCCCGAGCTCGATGCGGTAGCCGCGCAGCTTGACCTGATCGTCCTCGCGGCCGAGGAATTCCACGACACCATCGGAACGGCGTCGCACGCGATCGCCGCTGAGGTACATGCGCGCGCCCGCTTGCGTTGAAAAAGGATCGCGCACGAACTTCGCGGCGCTGAGCTCGGGCGCGCCCAGGTAGCCGCGCGCCACGCCCGCGCCTGCAATCGCGAGCTCCCCAGGCATTCCGTCCTCGACTTCGCGCAGCTCTGCATCGAGCACATGCAGCTCGACCCACGGCAGGGGCAGGCCGATCGGCACGCTCGCGGCGCGCGGATCGAAGCCGTCCGAGCTCGGCTCGAAAGTCGTCGCGGTGATCGTGGTCTCGGTCGGCCCGTAGCCGTTCATCCAGCGCGGCCGCTCGCCGAAGCGTGATTTCCACTGCGCTAGGCTCGCGGGCGAAGCGCGCTCGCTGCCGGCGATCACCAGGCGCAGACTCGGATCCAGCCCGGTCGCCGTGCGCGCCAGCTCGCTGGTCCATTCCTGCCAGAAGCCCGCGGGCAGGTTGGCGACACTGATTTTTTTCTCAGCGAGGAACTTCGTGAAGGCCGCGAAGGAATTCGCGATCGCCTCGTCGCGCAAGCAGACCGTCGCGCCCGCGAGCCAGGTCGGAAAAAGCTCTTCGGCGGCGACATCGAAGGCCAGTGAGGCGAACTGCAGCACGCGGTCCGCGGGCTCGAGCCCGAAGTGCGAGGCCATGCCGCGCGCGTGGACGGCGAGCGAGCGGTGCTCGACCATCACACCCTTCGGGCGACCCGTCGAGCCCGAGGTGTAGAGCACGTAGGCCAGGTTCTCGAGCGACGGCCGCTTCGCCACGGCGCGCTCCGCCGGCAGATCGTCGACGGCGATCACCGGCACGCCGCCCGCGGCGCAGTGGGCGGCCAGGCGCTTCGAAGTCAGCACCAGGATCGCGCCAGAGTCCGCGATCAATTCGCGCAGGCGCGCCGGCGGCGTGCTCGGGTCGATCGGTAGATAAGCAGCGCCGCTGGCGAGCACGCCGAGCACCGCCGCACCGATCTCGACACTGCGCTCGATGCACACGGCGACGATGCGCTCGGGGCCCGCGCCCAGGGCCGCGAGAGCGGCCGCCACGTCGCGCGCCGAGCGCTCCAGCTCGGCGTAGGTCTGGCTCCGCTCCACGGACAGGGTCGCGATGCCCTCCGGCCTGTGCCGGGCAGTCTCGAAAACTGCTTCGTGGACCAGGGCGAGGTCGGTGGGGGCGATCTCCATGCGAGCTTGGTGCGCGAGCGGTGCGAAAGAGAATCGTACCACGCCCGGAGGCTTGGCCCCTTCTAGCCCGCGCGCTCCGCGGCGCCGATCCAGCGCGCGAAATCCGCGGCGAATTCGTCGAAGCTCCCGCGCAACTCGGCCACGGTCTCGCGGCCGTGCACGATGCGCAGGCGGGCGTCCAAGGCCGGCGCGAGCTCGACCCGCGGCTTCGATCGACTGTGTTCCAGCGTGCGGCGCGCCTCGGCGAGGCGCGGCTCGACGTCGATCGAGAGCCGGCGGGCGAGGGCCCCAGCGCCGAGCTCGCGCGACGTCAGCCGCGGAATGAACTCGAGGAACGAGAGGCTGTTGCCCGGCTGCCAGTAGGCTCGCGCGAGGTCCGCGCCGACGCGCGGGTTGTCGCAGATGTGGCCGTCGCGCTCGAGGAAGAAGTCGCGCGTGGTTTCGACCGCCATCTCGGCCAGCACGTAGCCGTGGTAATACGCGCTCGATTCGCCGGCGAGCAGGTGCGGGACGGCGAGCACCGGCCGCGGACCGCCCTCTTCGAGGAACAGGAGGCGGCGCTCGACGGCGCGCACCTCGGCCAGGGCGCGCTCGCTGGTCAGCTCTTCGTCGGGAATCTCGTACAGCGCGCGCTCCGCGTAGCACACGGCCAGCATTCCGCGCGCATGCCAGGCCGCGAAGGGTTGACTCGCGCGGATCGCGCGCTCCATGATCTCCCAGGGCAGCGCCTCGCCCTTGCGGTCGAGGGCGTAGCGCGCCTGCCAGTCGACGTCGCGCAGGAGACTGTCGAGGAACATGCTCTGGGTTTCGCTGAAGCCCACGGAAGTCGGCGCGAATTCCTGGCCGAAGCAGGGCGCCGGCATGTCGATGTTCGCGAAGTGCGCGGCGTGGCCGCCTTCGTGGAACAGGGTCTCGCTGGCGCGGAAGCCGCTGCCGACCATGCCGGGAATCGCGTTGGCCGTGAAATGGATCCGCGCGGGAATCCGCCGGCCGCGGTCGCGCCACGCGACCACCGGGCCGTGCATGAATCCGTTCTCGTACTTGCCGCGCCGATCGACGAGGTCGAGCAGCATCTCGGCGCCGTGGTAGGTGATGCCGAGAGCCGCGAAGGAATGGCCCCAGCGGCGCACCGCGTCCGCGAAAGGAAAGTACGGATCCTGCTCGCGCGTCGAGTCGCCCGCGGTCGCGAACTGGATGTTCCAGGGTTGGATGGCCTCGGGCCCGCTGCGCGTGGCGAGCTCGCGCACGGCGGCGCTGGCCTTGTCGCGCGTGCGCGCTTCCAGCTCGTCGAGCAGGGCGAACACCTCGGCCTTCGACATGCGCTCGACGCGGCGCGTTTTCCAGTCGTAGTAGTCCTCCGCGCCGAGCATCCGGCCCAGTCGATTGCGCGCGCGGATCACGTCGAGGAAGCCCGCGGCCAGCACGTGGTGCTCGATGCTTCGCAGGCTTTCCCAGGCCGAGCGGCGCACGCCTGGATCGCGGTCGCTGCGCAGCAGGGCGCCGAGCTTCACGCTCGAGGCGGGCTGCGTTTTTCCCTGCTCGTCGCGATACGAGAGTTGCAGGGAGCCGCGCGCCTGGGCCAGACGGCCTTCCGCGGCGACGATCTCCTCGGCGAGCGCGCGCGCTTCGCGGCCCTCGATCGCGTGGGCTTCGAACGTCGCGAGCCAGCCTTCGAGCGACAGGACTTCATCCGCGCCGGCACTGGCGCGCGCTGCTTCGAGCGCCGCGCGAACCCGCGTGATCTGCTCGGGATCCTGCAGGAAGCGCTGCAGCTCGATCTCCTTCGCGTCGAAGTCGGCCTGGGCCAGGGCGCTGTCCTCCGCGGTGCCCATTTTCTGCACCCAGAAAGCGTCCTCCTTCGCCGTGTGCAGGCGCGCGTAGCGTTGGTTCAAGTCCTCGATCAGCTTCATGGGTGGTCTGCTTTCCAGTCAGGTTCCTTGTCGCGCAGGATCAGGATCGCGAGCGCGACGATCAAAGCGATGTCGAACCAGGTCACGACCGCGGCGGCCTGCAGCGCGCGCTTGGCCTGCCTGCCCGCGACCTCCTCGGAGAGCAGATCGCAAGCGATCCAGTACACGAAGAGGAACACGCACCAGCCGCGCGCGCGCGCCTTCTCGAACGTCGCACAACACAGGCCGAAGAACAACGGGACCAGCAGGGCGTGGTGCGATTTCCAGGTGATCGGCGAGATCAGGAGCGAGAGCGGGAAGAATGCGAGCATCGCCAGCCATTCCGCGCGCCGGTCGCGGGCTCGCAGGGCGATCCAGGCCGTCAGGCCGATCAGCGCGAGCAGCAGCGAGCGAGCGATCCAGGTCGCGCTCGCGGCGGAGAGGTCCACGACGTGCACGTCGACGGCGCCGGAGTCGCCGGGCGAGCGCACCAGGCGCTGCACGGCTTCGCGCAGGGACTGGTTCATGCCGTCCTCGGCCGCGGGCAGACCGGCGGGGATCAGGCTAGAATCGTGCAGCTCCTCGAGCTCCGCGTATTGCACGACGCCGCTGGCCCACTCGCGCGCGAGGGCGGCATAGCGCTCGGGGCCGTAGGACAGGGCCGGCAGCCAGAAGAAGATCAGCGTGAAGACGACAGCGCTGGCCAGAGCGCGCCAGCGTCCGCGCAAGGCGAGGAACAGGAGCAGCGGCGCGAGGTTCGGCTTGAGGGCGAGCGAGATTCCCAGCGGAATCCCCGCGAGGAGCGCTCCGTGGCTCAGGGCGATCTCGATTCCCGCGAAGGCCAGGGTGCCGTAGAGGAGATTGCCGCCGCCGCCGGCGAAATCGCGCAGCAGAAAGCGGCTCGCGAGCAACAGGCTCAGCGCGAAGAGCAGCGGGACGTGCTCCGCGGCCGAAGGAAAATCCAGGCGAGCGCGCCGCCGCAGCAGGAAGAACAGGGCCGCCAGAGCTCCGACTTGCGCGCCGGCCCACAGACCGCGCGCCGCGAGCTCCGGGACGCTGGCCAGCGGAACCGCGACCCAGGCCAGCGACGGCGGGTAAGGGCCGTGCACGCGCTGCTGGCGCAGCGGATCGAACCACGGATCCAGGCCCGCGGCGAAACGCGCGCCGAAGGCCCGGTTGAGCAGCATCACGCCGCCCTGCTTGTGCATCGCCCGCGCCACCATCAGGATCGCGAGGGCCAGGGCCAGCCAGGCGAGGACCTGCGCGATGCGCCGCCGCCGATCGGCGGACTTGGGGAACATGGCTTCCAACGCCGGGCATCCTGGGAAGCGGCTTGCGGAGGTCAAGCGTCACACCGGTATCCTCGGCGCGAATGCCCTCGCCGTCCGTCCTTCCGCGGCCACTGGTCCATCGGGTCGCGACGATCGCGGTCCTGGCCTTCTGCGCCTGGCTCGCCGTGCGCGGAGCGATGAAGGGTCTGCGTCCGCGGGGCAACGACTTCCGCATCTATTACGACTCGGCGAGCGCCCTGCTCGATGGCCGCGATCCGCTGCTCGTCGAGGGCTCGATCTATCCACCGAGCTTCGACGCGGCCCTCGCGCCCTTCGCGCTCCTGCCCTTCACGGCCGCCCTGATCCTGTGGCAGAGCCTCTCGTTCGCCTGCCTGCTGTGGGGCTGGCGGCGTTGCCTGCAGATGCTCGGGCCCGCCCTGCAAGCGCGGCCCTGGGTCTCCTGGCTCGCGCTGCTCGCCGTGGCGCGCCTCGTCGATTCGAGCTTCGCGTACAGCCAGGTCAACACGATCACTTTCGCGCTGGTCGCCGAAGCCGTGCACCGCTGGCGGCAGGCTCGCGTGGTCTCGCCCGCCCTGGCGATCGGCGCGGGAGCGGCGCTCAAGATTCTGCCCGCGGGTTTCGTCCTCTGGCTCCTGCTGCGCGGCGCCTGGCGTGCCGCGGCCGCCTCACTGATTGCCATCCTCGTGTGGATGAGCGCGCTCGCCTTGATCGCCATGGGACCCGAGCGCAGCCTGCGCTCCTACCAGCACTGGATCGCCCTGGTCGTCGAGCCCGTGGGCGCGGGCGGCGAGAAGCTGCTCGAGGCGCGCGATTACGTGCCGGGCCAGAGCCTGACCGCGGCCTGCTATCGGGTGTTCAGCGCGACGCCAGCCACTTCCGCGGGAGCGAGCGGACCGCGCGCCAACCTGTTCGATTTTCCGCTCGCGACCACGCATCGCATCGTGCAGGGCCTTGCGCTGCTGCATGTCGCGATCTGGGCCGCGACGGTGTTGCGGCGGCGGCGACCCGCGCTGGCGTCGGAGGACCCGGGCTTCCTGCTCGAGGCCGGTCTCTCGGTCGCCATGATCCTGGCGCTCGGTCCGGTGGTGCAGAAAGCCCACATGCTCTGGCTCCTGCTTCCTTATGTTGCCTTGCTCGGCTTGCAAAGCCGCCTCGTGGGCTGGCGCCGAGTCTTGCGCGAGGCGCTGGTCTGGGCATCGATCCTGCTGATCGGGGCCACCGCGCCCGCGCTGCTCGGCGACGCGCTGGCGACCCGCCTGATCACGGGCAATGTCGTGTTCCTGGGCTTGGAATGCACGTTGGCGGCGCTGGTCCTCGAGCTCTGGGCACCGCGCGAGATAAACCCAAGTCAGAGCTAGCCGCGGGTCGATAGCGGAAACGTCGCGATCTTCCCCCGACACTTCCCGCCCATGCTCCAGAAGCAGTTCGACGAATTGAAACTGACCGGCTGCCTGCCTTCGCCCTCGGGCGTCGGCCTGTCCGTGCTGCATCAGACGCAGAACGAGGACTACACCCTGTCGGACCTCTCGCACACGCTCGCCGCCGACCCGACCTTGACCGGCCGGATCCTGCGCCTGGCGAACTCGAGCTTGAACTCCGGAGTCGAGGTTTCGCGCACCGCGCACCAAGCTGCCGTGCGCCTGGGCGCGCGCACCGTGCGCAACGTCGCCTTGGGCTTCACTCTGGTCTCCGGGCATCGCTCTGGCAGCTGCCGCAACTTCGACTACGAGCACTACTGGTCGCACTCGCTGGCGATCGCGGTCACCGCGCAGGTGCTCGCCAAGGGCATGGAGCGCATGGTGCCGAGCGAGGCCTTCACCTTCGGCTTGCTCGCGGGCATCGGTCGGCTCGCGCTGGCCAGCATCCACCCCGAAAGTTACGCCGAGATCCTCGAGAAGGTGCCTGACGGAGACAGCCTGCGCCTGGCCAAGATCGAGCGCGAAGCCTTCGGACTGGACCACGGCGAGCTGGGCGCGGCGATGTTCGAGGACTGGCATCTGCCGGCCGACTACGTGCGCGCGGTCCTCGCCTGCGCCGAATCACCCTGCGACAAGGACATCGATCCTTCGGCCGAGCGATTGGTCCGCGTGTTCCACGGCGCGCGCGCCCTCGCCGATGCCTTGATGACCAACGACGGCGACTCGGTGGCCCTGTGCCGCGTTCGCAGCGAGCGCCTGGCCGCACTGCGCTCGAACTTCGCGCTCAGCCTGGAGGACTTCGAGAAGCTGTGGAGCCAGGTCGCGGCGGACTGGCGCGAGTGGGGCAAGATCATGAACCTCGATACCTCCGAGGTCTCCTCGCCAGGTCGGCTCGAGCAGCTCGCTCAGCGCTCGGAGCGCACCGAGGATCCCGCGCCAGTCGGCCTCGAAGTGTCCGCGAGAGTCTCGACGGGGACCGCTCCCAAGCAAGCGTCCAGTCTCTCCGACACGAGCCTTGCTCCGATCCCGGCCGCGCCGGTCGACACTTCGAAGCCCACGCTGATGCGCGTGCTCGTGGTCGAGGACGATCCGGTCTCGCGCAAGCTGATCTCCTTCCACTTGACCCGCGATGGCCACCAGGTGTTCTCGGCCGCGAATGGAGTCGAGGCGCTCAAGCTCGCCATCGATCGCCAGCCGCACTTGGTCGTCACGGATTGGATGATGCCGGAGATGGACGGCATCGAGCTGGTGCGCACGCTGCGCAGCAGCGAGGAAGGCCGCCAGATGCAGGTGATCATGCTCACCGGCCGCGAGGAAGAGGCGCGCGTGATCGAGGCCTTCGACGCGGGCTCGGACGAGTACATGATCAAGCCGCTCAACCCGCGCATCCTGATGGCGCGCGTGCGCTCGGTCGGCCGCGTGGTCGCGATGCGCGAGCAGATCAACCAGGACGCCAAGAAGCAGAATGCCCAGATGGCCGAGCTCGCGGTGCTCAGCCGCAGGATGCACATGGCCTCGCTGACCGACACCTTGACCGATCTGCCCAATCGCAGGCACGCGATGGAGCGGCTGGCGCAGGAGCTCGCGCAGTCGCAGCGCGACGGCACGCCGCTGTCGGTGATCATGATCGACATCGATTTCTTCAAGAAGGTCAACGACGAGCACGGGCACGACACCGGCGATGCGGTGTTGCGCGAAGTGGCCCGCTCCCTGCGCGGCTGCATCCGCGCCACCGAGCTCGTCTGCCGGCTGGGCGGCGAGGAATTCCTCGTGATCTGCCCGCGCGCCACGGCTGCCAAGGCCATGCTGATCGCCGAGCGCATGCGGCTCGCCGCGGAGTCGAACGTGATCCAGCACGGCACGTTCAGTCGCGGGGTGACCCTGTCCCTCGGCGTCGCCGAGCTGGATCGCAACGACCCGAGTGTCGACCGCATGCTCAAGGCCGCCGACGAGCGGACCTATCAGGCCAAGCAGGCCGGCCGCAACCGAGTCATCGGCGGGGATCTTTCCAGCACGAACATCCGGGCCGTGGGCTGAGCTTCCGGTCTCGGCTCTGTATCCAGACGGGACGTCTCCGGTAGGCTGTGGGCGCCGTGCCCATGCCGCGATCCCTCCGAAAGTCATCCCACCTGCGATCCTGTCTCCTGGCTCTGGCGCTCGCGGCCTGCGGTGGCGGGGACGAGGCCGCGATCCAGGAAGCTCGGGTGCGGATCGAGCGCGGCGAGTTCAAGATCGCCGAGGCGGCCCTGGCCCAGAAGAGCGGCCCGCGCGCCGACGCTCTGCGCGCCATGATCGCGGCCGGGCTCGCGCACCGCAAGCAGGTCGAGAGCGAGCTCGAGCGCATCGTGCAAGCCGCGCCGGCGCACGAGGTTCGCTGGTCGACCCTGGAGTTCAACAAGCTGTTGCAGGGCGAGCGCGACCCGCTGACGATCGAGCTGATCGAGCAGACCCAGTCGGACGCGGTCACGCTGATCGCCGAGAAGCGCCATTCGAGCGCGCGCATCGCAGCGGAGGATGCTTCGCAGGATGATGCATCGACGAGCGCGGGACAGGCGCCGGCGAAGAGCGAGAGCAGCCAGCTCGCCAGCGCCTCGCTCGCCGAAGCGCGCAAGTCGCAGGGCAAGGGACAGTGGCGGACGGCGATCGCCCTGGCTCACGCGGCCGAAGTCGACAGCGCCGCGGCCGCGGACGCGCGGCTCGTGCAGCAGTCGATCCTGAGCGCGGCGCGCGTCGACGCGGAAGCCGTGCTGGGCAAGGCGAGGGAGCTCGAGGACAACGGCCAGCTCGTCGAGGCCGCGCGGATGTTCGAGCGCGAGCTCGCCCGCTTCCCGAGCCTGGCCGAGTTCGACAGCCTGCGCTTCGAATACGAAATGATGAGCGAGCGCGCCCTGCACGCCAAGCCGGCAGGCGCGGCACAGCCCGCGTCCCGCGCGCCCGAGGTCGCGGTCATCCCCAGCTCGACGCGCGGACCGGACGCGGATCTCGCTCGCGCCGCGTCGGCGGATGAATGCGAAGCCCTCGCGCAATGGCGCACCACGGCCGGGGATCTCGCCGGGGCGCGCGACGCCTGGCTCGAAGCAGCGCGTCGCCGCGAGTCCGCGAGCATGAAGGCGGAGAACGAGCGGCGCGCGCGCGAGCTCGATCTGCGCATGGCCTTGCGCGAGGAGCTCGCCGATTTCGCGCGGGTCGACGAGGCGACGGCGCGAATCCTCCAGGCCCACGCCAGCACCGACGACAGCCAGCAGACCCGCTTCGAATCGATCCCGCTGCCAGAGCTCGCCGGCCTTGTCGCGCGCGCCCACGTGTCGCGCAAGGCCCAGCTGGGCTGGCTGGTCGAATCGATCGTGCGCGGCGACGCTCGCGAGCGCGACATCGCCCTGCCGGGCCTGGGCGCCTGCGTGCAGCGCGGCGAGATCGACGCTTTGCACGCCTCCGGCCTGGTGGCGCGGGCCAAGGGCGCGGTGGGCGACGGGGGCTGGGAATTCCGCGGCGGAGCCTGGGTCGAGGGCAGTCTCGCCAAGCTCGACGCCGCGCACGAAGCCGACACAGTTCGCAACACCAGGTACGCGGCCTTGATCGGCGATTTCCGCCGCGCCAACAGCGCCGAGCGCGACGGCCTGCTCAAGCAGATCCGCGCGATCGCCGATCCGGAGCTGACCAGCGAAGCCCTGTCGAAGCGCTGGCAAGACGACTGGGACAGGCTCGAGAAGAACCCGAACCTGCGCCAGCTCGCCGCGATCGCCGACGAGCGCCGCGCCCTGGACGCCGCGCGCGAGAAGGCCCTGGGCCTGATCTTCGACGAGGTGCGCTACTTCTATCCGTACAACCCTCCTGAGTGTCCGCCGGAGAAGGCGAGCAAGTACGCGGGCGTGCAGCGCGAGGTGGACGAGCTGGTGACCGCCGTGCGCGTGATCTGGGAAAAGTCCAAGCGGGTCAAGATCGGCGATGGCCTGCGCCAGCAACTGGAAGCGGCGGACTGGACTGCGGCGCGCGCCGAGGAGGCAGGCGTCGAGATCGAGCCGGTGGCCGCGCAGTGGCGCTTCGCCCTGGCCCTACCGGGGACGGCCGACGTCGGTCTCACGGATTTTGCCTGGGACGAGCAGGAGCGCGCGAAGCTGATCGAGAGTCAGCGCATCGAGGCGCGCAACGAACGCCTGTGGGCAGCCCTCGACAAAGCCAAGCCCGGCGACGACGTGCCAGGCTCCGACGAGCAGAACCAGGTGCGCATCACCAACGCCTACCGGTTGATGCTCGGCCGGCGCGCCCTGGCCTGGAACCCGAAGATCGAGATCGCGGCCCAGGGGCATTCCGACCACATGGCGAACACCGGCGACTTCAGCCACTTCGAGAAGGGCGATCCCAAGCGCGCCACGCCCTTCGATCGCATGCGGCTCGCCGGTTACAAGGACGGCGTCAGCGAGAACATCTGCATGGGCCAGGGCGATCCGAAGTCCGCGCACGAAGGCTGGACCCATTCCAGCGGCCACCACCGCAATCTCCTGATGCGCGACCATCGCGAAATGGCCAGTGCGATCGCCTCGAGTTACTGGACGCAGAACTTCGGTATGGACGCAACGTTCCTCACCGACCTCTAAGAAAAAAACATGGTTCGATTGATCGTCGACGACGCCGGCAACCGGCGCGCATTCAACGTGGGCGAGGGCCGGCTGTCGGTGGGCAGCGGGACGGAGGCGAAGCTCAAGCTCACCTCGCCGGGCGTCGCCAGCCTGCACGTCGACATCGAGATCCACGGCGGCAAGGCGACGCTGCATCCCAAGCCCGGCGTGACGGCGCCGCAACTGCTCGGACGCGCGGCGACCGGACCGGTGGTGCTGCAGCACGGCGTGCCGGTCAAGATCGGCGGAGCGACGGTCACGGTCGAGTACGAGGGGCTGCCTTCGAAGATCCCGCCCGTTGCACCGGCCGGCGAACGTTCGCCCTCGCGGGTTCCAAGGCGCGGGCGAGACGACGAGGACGACGACAAGGGGCCGGGCCGGCGGCCGCGCAAGCAGGGCGTCCCGACCTGGGTCTGGATCGCGGCTTGCGTGCCGATCATCGCCATCGGCGGCTGGTTCATCTCCAGCAAGCTGCTCGGCAAGAACAACCAGAACTTCTCGGAGGCAGGTGCGCTCGCCGACTACAACAAGGCGCTCGAGGAGATCAAGAATTCGCGCTTCGATGCCGCATCGAAGCAGCTCGATCGGATCCCTGCGGACGCCGTGCTCGAGCCGACCCTGGCCACGCGGATCGCCAAGATGCGCGAGGAGATCAAGGTCAAGATCGCCGAGGGCAACGAGTACAGCCGCAACGAGATGGACGGCCAGAAGTACTTTAGCTCGCAGCTCGAGAACTTCGTCAACAACTACATGAGCGGCAAGATCACGCCCTCGGAGGCGCGCGTGTTCATGAAGCGCGCGAAGTACTTCCGCGAGAAGTGGCCGACACACTCGGAGCTGGCCTGGGTCAACCGCCAGGAAGAGCGCTTCAAGGACGCCGTCGACCTCACCCAGCCGCCCTCGTTCGACGACATCCAGTTCGAGGTCGAGTCCCTGACCTGGTCGCACCCGCGCAACTACAAGGAAGCCTTCGCCGCCGCGAAGGCGTTCCAGGCGACCGCCACCGGTCCGGACGTCGAGAAGGTCGCGGGCTTCCTCCACGAGCTCGAGGGCAAGCGCGCGGACTGGTTCAAGGACCGCCTCGAGCAGGCGCGCTGGCACTTCGATCGCAAGGAAGAGGGTCTGTCGATCGGCGTGCTGCTGTCGATCATCCGCGGTGCCGGCGACGAGGCGATGGCCGACAACGCCGCCGAGCGGCTGCTCGCGTACGGCAACGCGGAGAAAATGGCGAGCTGGCTGCGCGGCTACCGGACCAACGATCCCGACGGCTTCGCGGAAGTGTCCAAGAACCGTGTCATCGCCGCGTTCTTGAAAACCAACAAGCTCTGAGCCGAGCGCGGCACTTCGCTCACGTCGCGCGCCTGGAGTGGAGCGGCGGAGCCGCGCGCTCGCCGGGCCGCGTGCGCCAGCGCGGCTGGTGCCAGGCCCATTGGGCGAGGTCTTCGCGGATCCAGCGCTCGTAGGTCGCGTTGAGCCGTGTCAGGAGATCCAGCGCGGCTTCGGCGCGCGGCAGGTCCGCGGAGAGCTCGAGCGGCGCATCGGCGTAGACCACGTAGCCGGAAGGACGCGCAACGCAGCGCACGGGCAGGATGCTCGTTCGCGCGGCGCGAGCCAGGGCTGCCGGCGCCGTCTGGGTCAGGGCCGGAATGCCGAAGAAAGGCGCGTGGACACCGGCCAGGCGACGCACCTCGAGGTCGCAGAGCAGCCCCAGGGTTCCGCCGGAGCGCAGCACGCCGAGGACTTCGCGCGGCGGCGCGTCCTGCGCGATCGTGCGCACCGCGAGACCCTCGCGCATGCGCACCAGCCAGTCCGCGCCGGGATCGCGGTGCTTGCGCAGGCCGACCACCGCTCCGTCGAGCCCGCGCCGGCGCAGGGCGGCGGCGAGCACTTCCCAGTTGCCCAGGTGCGCGGTCGCGATCAAGGCCCCGCGGCCCTGACGCGTGCGCAGGAACAGCTCGTCGCAGCTCGCGTCGAATCGAACCGTGGCGTCGAGCCAGGCTTCGACACTCGCGCGTTCCCTGGAGCCGTGGCGCGCGCGGGACAAGAACAACCACTCCTCGACGAGTCGAGCGCAGTGAAGCCTCACTTCGCGGCCGAGCTTCGCGCGCTCGGGTGCCGAGAGCTCGTTGCCCAGCACCTGCGCGAGATTCGATTGGATCTGCGTCTCGAAGCGCGTGAGGCCCGCGGCGCGCGCCAGGCCGCGCAGCGCCCCGTGGATCAGCGGACGCGGGAAGAAGCGCGAGGCGCTGCTCGCGGCCATCACGGCCTTCGCGCGCAATCTGCGGCGCAGCGGATCAGGCATGGAGTTGCAGGACGAGCTCCCGGCACTCGCGCAGTGGGCCGCGCCAGGATTCGGCCAGGCCGCGAAGGAACTCGCGGCGCGCGTCCGGCGAAAGTCCGGCGAGCCACGGCGCGAGTCGCTCGCGAGCTTCCGACATGGAGAGCCGCGCAAGGACTCGCGGCAGTCTGAGCCCGCTGTCGTCGAGGTCTTCCTCGGCCAGCCCCGGACACCACAGGGCGCGATCGATCAGCGCGCCGATCCAGCGACCACGGCCGCGCGGCGAGGAGGGCTTGCGCGGAAGCTCTCGCTCGAACCAGGCGCAGGCGGGCGACTCGTCGCTCAAGAGCCAGCAGCGCGGCGCGGGGACTGCGTGCTCCTCGAGCCGCGCCATCGAGCGCCAGAGCGCGAGCACCTGCCTCCTCGATCCGCTGACGCGGATCGTGGACGACGGAAGTGTTTCGCCCGCGAGTGCGCGAGCGATCAGCGCCGGATCCGCGCCGGCGCGAGCGAATCCGCGGCCGCTCGCGAGCGCCATCACGGCGGAGCCCGCGCGTGTCCAACGTCGCTCTCTGTCCTGGACCACGCGCAGGCGGCGTGCGCGCGCGAGCTGCTCGACTTCGAAGGCCCGCGGCGGCGCCAATCGATCGCGCAGACCCAAATCGAGCGCCTTCCACCAGGCGCGCAGCGCAACCGCGCGCCAGCGAGGCAGGGTCGCTTCGCGCAGCCCCGCGCACAGCGAGACCAGATCGCGCGAGACCTGCTCGTCGCCGACGCGCTTCACGATCCGCGCCTTGTCGAAGTCGACGGCGACCACACGACATGCTTCGGTGATCAAGACGTTGCCCGCGTGCAGATCGGGATGGTCCACGCCGGCGGAGTGCAGGCCCGCGAGCAGCTCTCCCAGGCGGCGCGCCAGCTCGACCGACAGGGGCGCCCCTGCGCGGCACAGCTCGGCCAGCGACCGCGCTCCGTCGATCCACTCGATCTCCACTTCGTAGGCGCGACCGCGGCGGGTCAGGCTCAAGGCTCGCGGCACGCTGACCGACGCCTTCGCGAGGTGGGTGAGGACCTCGTACTCGCGCCGCGCCCTCCCGGCGTCGAGCGCCCGTCCGAGCGGGCCGCGCTGCTCGAAGCGCTTGACGATCACAGGACCTTCGCTGCGGCGCTCGAGGCGCACGCAGCGATGCAGACTCTGCTTGAGGACTAGGGATCCGCCCGTCACCGGGCGACAAGTCTACTTGACCTGGTTGATCTGCACGCCGAGCCGCTCGCGAGAGGTCTCCTCGACCAGACGGCCCGCGCGCAGGGACTGGTTCTGGGCATTGAACTGGATCACGTTGCTCAGGTAAGCCTCCTGCGAGAGCTGCTCCGCCGGTTTTTCCAGCTTCGTCTTCTTGCCCTCTTCGCGCAGCGTCCCGAGCTGGGTCGTGCCGCGGTAGAAGGCGTAGCGATTGTCGCTGGCCCGCGCGATCACCGTCGCGAGCCCGTGGACCTGATCGAGGCTCGCCATGCCGCGCAGGTCGGTCTTCGCGCGCTGGATCTTCTTGTCCGCCGATCCGACCACGCGCACGTCGACTTCGCGCACGTACTTGCCGTCGCGGCCGTCGACGACCTGCACGCGCACTCCACCGCGCGCCGCGTCCTCGCTGACGTCGAGCTCGAGCTCGCTGACGAGCACCAGGCCGGACGCGAACAGCTCGCCGCCGCGCGCGATCACCAGGTAGGCCCCGGTCTTCGGCAGGGCGAGATCGAGCTTCTGCTCGACTTCGCGCAGCGCGTTGGCTCCGTCGAGCGCCAGGGTGCGCGCGATCTCGGGCGCGATGCCCGACAGGTCGACCTGCGCGACTTTCGACAGGTCGCCTTCGCGCAGATAGAGCGTCATCAAGTCCACGGGATAGATCGCGAGCTCGACCTCGGCCACGTTCTTCGAGCGCAGCGCGAGGTGCACGGTCTCGCCCGGCTTGGCGCGCGTCACCTCGGTCAGCGAGAGCGTGCGCGCGCGCAGCTCGAGCAGCGCGGCCTTCGCGTCGGCAAAGCTCTGCTCGACCTTCGCGTAGTACTCGGCGGCGCGCGGCATCTCGCGCCGCGCGTGGTGGATCTGGGCCAGGATGTATTGGGCCAGCTCGCGGTTCTTGGACGGCTGCGGGACGCCCCTGGCGTCGGGATAGACCGCGGCAGCGACCCGCTCGCACACGCGCATCGCCTCTTCGTCGTTGCCGAGATACCACTCGGCCACCGCGCGCGAGTACAGGAAGGCGTCGGCGAATTCGGGCGCGGTGAAACGCGAGGCAAAGGCCTGGGCCAGGCTCGAAGCGGTCGCGTAGTCCTCGAGGCCCAGGTGCGCCGAGATCAGATTCAAGGCCGCTTCCGGAGCCTGCGGGTCCTTCGGATACAGGCACAGGAACATCTGCAAGAGGCGCGTGCCCTCGAGGTGCAGGTCGGCGCGCGATCTTCCGTCGCGCACCAGGCTCTTGTCCCCTCCAGCCTTGGGCGCCATGGTCAAGAGCTTGTCCGACAGGGCGAGCCAGGTCTGCAGCACCGCCGGCGCGTCGGGGTATTCGCTCCACAGCCGCGCGAGCAATCTCAGGGCTTGCGAAGCGTCGCCCTGGCTCTCGAGCGCGCCCGCGACCTTGAGGTCGACGCCAAAGGTCTGCTCGACGCTGGCGCGCAGGATCGAGAGGGCGCGCTCGTGCTCGTCGATCGCCGTGTATGCCTTCGCCACGGCGAGGATCTTGTCGAAGGGGATCACGAGGTCCGGCCGCTTCTCCCGCAGCACCTCGAACCAGCGCACGACTTCGCGCGCGTTGTTCTTCTCCAGGCCGAGGAAGAACAGGGCGCTGGCCGCCTGCTGCAGCGGCGAATCGGAGTTGTCGTCCGCGAGATCGTTCTGGAAGCCCTGCATCAACTTGGAGAGCCACTCTCGCGCGCGGTCGTTCTCGCCCGCGTTCCAGGCGGCCATGCCCAGCGCATAGAGCTCGTCGGGCGTCTCGCGGTAAGCGTCGGGGAGGACGCTGCCGCTGGGCAGGATGTCGAACTCGCCCGACTTGCCGATCGAGATCTGCTCGGGATCGCCGGCGTTGCGCAGCACGGCCGGACCGACGCGGTAATGACCGGGAATCGCGCCTTCCAAGGCGAACTGCACGCTGCCCCAGCCCGAGTCGGGCGGGATGTAGGCGATCAGACGATCGGCCAGGATCTCGAAGCCCGCGATCGAGCCATAGACCGAGCCGGGCTTGACGCGCGCGCCGGAGGGCAGCGGGATTTCCACCATCAGCCAGTCGTTCTCGAAGTCGTCGGAGCGCGTCTGGCTCCGGCTGAAGTTCACGAAAGTCGTCGCGCTGGTTCCGCGCGCGAGGTGCACCACGCGGTTCCACCACTGCTCGCGCGGGTTGCGCACGGTCGAGAAGCCGACGGGAACCGGCTTGCCGCGCCACAAGGGCGGCGGCGCCATTACGTAGCGCTCGGTGATGGCGAAGGGATGGGCCGTGCGTTCAGCCGCGTCAGCGCTGAAGCCGCGCAGGATCGCGATGTAGTGCGGCGCACCGCGGCCGCGCAGGCTGAGATCGACGCGCAGCTTGCCGCCGGAGGCCGGGTCGATCGGCAGGATGCGCGAGCGATTCTTCTGCAACTCGAAGACTTCCGGCGCGCCGCCGCCGACGGCGAAGCTGACTTCGAAGCGCTCGTTCTGCGGCGCGGTCAAGCCAGCGTGGCGGGCGAGGGCCGCGAGCGCGATGCCGGACCAGCGCGGATCGTTCCACGGGCGATGGGCGAGCAGGTACTGCACGGCGCGATTCAACTGCTCCGACTTCGGTGCGCAGGCTTCGAGAGCGAGGGCGCAGAAGCCAGCCGTGCCGATTCTCGAGCGCGACCAGGCCAGGTTCTTCTCGACGCTCCAACAACCGCCGCGCTCCGGATGGGCCGCGTCGAACACGCTGCGCGTCTCGATCACCGCGGCGATTTCCGCCGCCATCGGCAGGCGATCCATCGCGACCAGGGCCAGTGCCGTGTGCGCCAGGGCCGCATTGGACAGCTCTTCGCGCATGCGGTGCAGTCGGTTGAGCGCGCCGTAATCGCCGCGATTCCAGCGCGCGAGGGCGTGCTGGATCAGCGCCTTGCTCTCTTCGCTCTGGGCCGAGCGCTGCATCTGCTCGAGCGTCACCACACCCGTTTCCCGGGCCTCGGACGCGACCGAGATTCCAGCGTCGCGAGCCGCGGCGAGGGCCAGCATGGCGAGGGCGGTGAGCTCGGCCTGGTGCTCGGGATTGTTCCACCTCGAACTCCAGCCCTGTTGAGGATCCTGGGAGGAGATCAATGCCGCGCAGAGCGAGCGCACGCGATCCTGAACGCGCGCATATTCATTCGACGAGTCGCGCCCGCTCTTCGCGAGCTGAGCCAGGACCTCGGCGGCTCCGAGCAGATCGCTGGAGAGGACTCCGGAATCGGAGGGAGCGCGGAACACGATCGCGCGGCGCAAGCCGAGGGCTTCGTCGACGAGCACGGAGTCGAGGCTCGGGCCGACGAAGAGTTCCAGCGACAGGTTCGTGTACTTGCGACCGGCGGGAAGCTCCAGATCGAGCCTGGCGTTCGAGCTGAGCTCGCCGCTTGCCGTCGAGCTGAACTGGACACCCCAGGCCTGGACGGGGATCGACAGGGCGTCGCGCGATTCGACGCGCTTGCCCGCGATTTCCGCGCTGGCCTCGAGCGTCAGCGACAGAGCGCCCGCCTCGAAGGATCGATCGAGACCCTCGAAGACGACTTCCTTCGCGCCCGGAGGGATTTCGACCGGTCCCGCCGGCAGACTCGTCTCGACGCCGGCGCCGCGCAGCACGAGCTTCAGATCGGCTCGGATCGGAGCGTTGGTCGTGTTGTGCACCCGCGCGAAGAACTGCGGCTTGTCGCCCTCCATCAAGGTCAGCGGAGCGCGCAGCTCGACGAAGAAATCCGCGCGGGTCACGAACGAGGCCGTCTTGTTCGCCGCGCGGGGATCCTTGGATGCGGCGCGCGCGCTGACGCGCCAGCGCGCGGAGGTCGGCGGGGCTTGGAACTTCACGCTGGCCTTGCCAGCCGCGTCGGTCACGATCGAGGCTGACCAGAAGGCGGTGGGGGAGTGCAGCGCGAGTGGATCCGGCCCGACATTCCTGCTCTTTCCGCCCGCAGAGCCGCCGCCGCCTCCGGCGTAGCCACGATCGAAGTGCCCGGGACCGTCGCCGGCAGCGACCCCAACTCCTTCCTGCTCGTCCAGCCCACCCCTCGTCGCCGGCGCGCCCGGCGTGGTGGGGCCCGAAGCACCCGCTTTCGCCAGTTCCTTCGCGGCATTGGCTCGCTGCTCCTGCCACTTGCGATCCTCGATCACGCGGCGCGCTTCCGCGAGCACTTCGCCGGAGACTTCCCAGCTCGCGCCTTCATAGGAAAAAGTCGAGCTCGATTTCGTCTCGACCCACAGGCGCTGATCCCGAGCCTTCACTGGAACAGGGAACTCAGCTCGACGAAGGCCTCGGGATAGAGCTCGAACAAAGCCGCGTCGACGATCGCGAGCGAAAGCTCGGCCTGGACCGGCTTGCCGCGCGAATCGCGAACGAGGAGCTCGATCGAGCCCTCGGCGCCGGGCGCGAGGACCTCGGCGCTGGGCTGGATCGCGATCTCGAGCTCGCGCTCCACGTCGAATCGAATCTCCGCGGTGCGGAAGCGGCCGCGCTTCTGGTGCGCGACCGAGAGCACGAAGCCGGGCGCGAGCTCGTCGCTGACATGGAACGCGATGGAGTTCGATCCGGGCACCAGTTTCATCCAGCGCCAGTCGAGGACGCGGCCGGCTTCGAAAGTCACCAAGGCCAGCCCGCCCTGCTCGCGTTCGAGCGCGACCACGGAGGCTTCGTCGCCGGCGACGAGCTGGTCGGAATCCGACAGGAGTCGCAGCGTCTCCACGTCGTCCTGGCCGACGATCTCGACCTCGCACTCGCTCTCGACCGGGTTGCCGAATCGATCGATCGCCGAGACGCGCAGGATGTATCGGCCGCTCTTCGCGACCTTCGCCACCGGCGCCGCAGCTCCATCCGCGCCACTCGAGAATTCGACCGCGGACACGAGGGTTTCACTGCGCGGCCGCCCCGGCCGCTCGACGATCCGCAGCGTGGAAAGTTTCAGTTTCCTGGCCAGTCCAGCGCCATCGGGACCGCGCGCCGCGACCTTGACCGTGAACGGAGAATCGATGGCATAGGTGTCCTGCGCGGTGCGCGCGTTGAGCGAGAATTCGCTGAACGAGAGCCAGGTCTTCGCCTCCGCGGTCAGCGGCTCGTCGCTGAGCGTGACCGAGAGCTCCAGGAGCTGCTCCACGGCCAGCTCGCGCGTCGGGAACGCGATTCGCGCGCGGCCTTGAGCATCAGTGCGGGCTTCGCTGATGCGTCCGTCCGGCAGCACGATCGCGAGCGGAGAATCCCCGACCGGTCCTCCGTGGGCGTAGCGCGCCGACACGATCGCGACCGCCTCCTCGCCGCGGTAATAGACCGAGCGCTCGAACTCGACGTCGAGCTCGACGTGCACCAGCTGGAACTGGGCGACGGTGAACGAGGCGTTGAACGCGCTCTTGTCGGGGAGCGTCAGCGTCATCGTCCAATTGCCGATCGGGCTCGATTCCGGCAAGACGAACTCGCCGCTGATCGTCCCGTATTCCGATTGCACGAGGGTCTCGGCGCTGACTCCGCGGCCGCGCGCGTCGTCGATGCGCAGATCGACCTTGCCGCCGGGCTCGACGACGAAGCGTCCGTCGCGCGCTCCGCGGACGATCGCGCGCCAGTGCACGATTTCGCCAGGCCGGTAGGCCGGCCGATCGGTGTAGACCACGGCTCGCGGCAATAGCGTTTCCAGCGGCGTCACCGGGAACTCGACGCCGCTCGAAGCCCAGTGGCCGTCGCGCATGCCGAGCACGGACACTTTGCCCGCGCTCGAGCGCGGCTCGAGGGCGAAGCGCACGTAGCCTCGCGCATCCGTCTTGCCCTCGAGCACCACCGGCGATGCGCTGCCCTTGCGCTCGCCGAGCGCGGCCAAGACGCGCACGTTGGCCGCGGGGTCGCCGCGCGCCATGTCCTGGACGAAGACCATGGTCTCGTCCGGAGTCGACATGACGATCAAGTCGAGGTCGCTGCGCAGGCAGAGCGCGCTGGCGCGCAGCTTGCCGGAGCTCACCGCGATCACCCAGGCGCCGGGGCCCGCGACGTCGAGGTCGACCATCTGCTCGATCGGCTTGTAGCGCAGCGCGTCCACGACCGGCACCTCGAACTTCTGCTGCGCGCTGATCAGGTCGAGGTCCAGGCTCTCGACGTCCGCGTGGGTCAGGTTCTTGCGGTAGTAGGCCTCGAGATCGAGCTTCCACAGCTCGACTTCCAGCTTCTCGAGGTTGCGCAGGTCGATCTTGACGCGCAGCGGCTCGCCTGCGAGCACGGCGCGCTCGATCGAGATCGCGAGAGCCGGCTCGAGCATGCGCCGCAGGCCCGTTTGCGCCTCGCCTTGCGACGGCGTGCCATCGCAGGAGCGGTACGCGGCAATCGCGCCTTCGAAGTCGCCGAGCTCGGTCTCGAGCACCTGGGCGATGCGCAAGCGCGCGCGGCCGGTCCAATTCGCGTTCTGGCTCGCGTACTTGGATTCCAGCTCGCGCCAGGTCGCGATCGCCGCGCGCCAATGGCCTTCGCGCTCGGCAGCCGGCGTTTTTTCGGACGCAGCCAGGGTTGCATCGAGCTCGCCGATGTCGAGCAGGATCTCTCCGGCGCGCGGATCGAGCGGGTGGTGCGCGAGATACTCGCTCCAGCTGCGCTTGGCCGCCTCGTACTCCTCGCGCTCGCGCTGCGTCGAGCCGAGTTCGTACTCGCTGTCCAGGATGCCCTGCTGGGCCTCGTTCCAATCCGGCCCGGAGGGGTAGTTGACCGTGTAGGCAGCGTAGGCGGCGCGAGCTTCCTCGTAGCGGTTGGCGCTCGCCAGCGCGCGCGCCTTCACGTACTGAGCGCGCGCCGCGATCTGCACCGCCACCGCCTGTTCCTTGCCCTTGCCAGGCAGCGGCGTGGCGAGGATCGCGTCGAAGGTGGCCAGCGCGTCCTCGGTGCGATTCGCGGCCACCTGCGCCTCGCCCAGCTCCAAGCGGGCGCGGGCCGTGCGCGGATGGGCGGGAAAGCGCTCGAGGAAGCGCTGCAGGGCCGCGATCCCGAGCTTCTCGCCCGGGCCGCCGGCGAACCACGTCGCCGCCAGGGCGTATTGAGCTTCCCCGTCGAGCGAGAGCACGTCGCGCAGCTTGTCGCCGGATAGCGCGTGCATGCCCGCCGCGTTCGGGCCTTCGCCCGCGGCCGCGCGGCGCAGCTCGGCGGAGAGATCCTCGAGGGTGCGCCGCGCCGCGACCGGGTTCTCGAGCTTGAGCTCGGCCCGCGCGCAGGCCAGGCGCGCGGCGAAGATCCAGGCCGGCGATCCAGCCGCGGCGTGGGGATGCGTCGGGTCGAAGGCAGCGAGGTAGACCTTGTAGGCCTCCAGAGTCTTGCCCGGGTTGTTCAAGGCCTCGACGCATTGAGCACGCCGGTAGGACGCACGCTCGCGCAGGGCCTCCGGAGCTGCGAGCTCGAGCGCGCGAGCGAAGAGGTCCGCCGCGCGGGCAAAGTCAGGCTTCGCATTCGGCGCGGACGCCGGAGCCGCCAGCTCTTCCGCGAAGCGCAGATAGACCTCTGCCAGCTCCGCCTGCCGCGCGGGGCCGCTGAGGCGGCGAGCCTGGGCTTCGTAGATCGCCGCGGCTTCCTGGAAGCGTCGCTCCAGGCGCAGCAGGTCGGCGCGCAGGAAGCTCGCCTTGGTGATCCAGATCGACTGGGGAGCGCTGCGCTCGAGCTGGTCGAGGACCTCGAAGGCCTCCTTGCGTCGATCGGCCTGGCTCAGAGCGACGGCTTTCAAGTACAGCAGCGTGTCCGCCAGCGCCGGAGTCTCCATTCCGGCCTTGTCGAGGACCTCGAGCGCCGTTTTCGTGTCGCCGCGCAACATGGCTTCGCGGGCGAGGGCTGGAACGCCGGGAAGACTCGCCGTCGGCGACTGAGCAAGCAGCGGCAACCAGCAGATCAGAAAAAAGAGCGCAAGAGCGGAGCGATTCTTCATCGGCGGACTTTGGAAAGCGATTCGGCGAGCAGCGGACGAGCGGTCGGCCCCCAGGTTCAGGAAAGACCGAGGCGGCAAGAAGTTATTTCCGCCGAAAGCTAGCCCCCAATCGACTCAACGTTGCAGGTGCCTTGGAGCTTGGCTCCAGACGCGCGTCTGGGTGTCAGGGTCACTACACTATCGCCGCGTGACGCTCACCCTCTATGTCCTGCGCCTGCTCTGCGCTGCGGTCGTCGTCTCGGCGGGAGGATTGTTCTTCATCGCGATCCCTGGAGTCGTGGTCGGCGCCGTGCACAAGCTGGGCGTCGTGAACATGGCGGCCCTGCTGGGCTTCCTGCCCCTGGTCCTGGTCGACCTGGTGCCCTACCTCCTGCCGATCGGGTTCCTGCTGGCCCTGGTCTCGACCTACGGGCGGCTCGCCGCGGACAACGAATGGACCGCGATCAGCATGGCGGGGATCCATCCCGTGCGCATGATGCTCCCCGCTCTGGTCATCGCCCTTGTGCTCGGCGGAATGTCGCATTGGCTGACCACGGAGATTTCGCCCAGCCTGTCGTTCCTCAAGCGCGAGTACGCCGCGCGCCACGTGGTCGAGAGCTTCCGCAACATGAACGCGGGCCGCACCGAGGTCCCGCTCAACGATTTCTATCTCTCGGCGAAATCGCGCGATTTCAAGAGCAACACGTTCCGCGACGTGACCATCCACATACCCTCGAAGGCGCGGGCCGCTGGCGAGGCCGCGTCGGCTTCCGAGGCCGGAAGCACGGTGCTCGCCGACGTCGCGGAATTCTCGTTCCACGGCGATTCCATGCGCATCGACCTGACCCGGGCGCGCAGCGCGAACGCCATCAACGCGGTGCAGATCAAGCACATCGCGGTCGAGGTTGACATCGACGATCTGTTGAAGATCAAGTCCAAGAATCGCCTCGAATGGCGCTACCAGACGAGCAATGAGCTGGGGCGCATGCTCGACGCGGGCGAAGTTGCGCCGGAGGACGTGCGCAAGGCGATCTTCGAGTTGCATTCGCGCCGTACGCGGACCGCGACCTTCTTCATGTTCCTGCTCCTGGGCGTGCCGACCGGCCTCCTGCTGCGGCGCGGGACGCAGCTCGGCGCCCTCGCCGCCGCCGTGGGCTACGCGCTGGTCTACTACCTCTTGTCGGTGCGCCTGGGCAAGACTCTGGCGAGCTGGGGCACGATCCCGCCCGCGGTGAGCGCATGGGCGATCACGGTCGCAGGCTGCCTCGCGGGTCTGTGGCTGTGCTGGAAGGCCTTCCGCAAATGAGGCTCGCCAACCTCATGCCTTGCGGCAGGCTCGACCGCTACGTCGCCGGACTGTTCGCAATGTCCTACGCGACCGCGATCCTGTTGATCCTCGGGCTGATGATCGTGCTCGACGTCGCGACGCACCTGGACTATTTCGAGCCGTGGCCCGATGGGACCAGCGCCTCGACTTGGATGCTGCTCGAGTACTACGTGCTGAGCATGCCCTTCCTCTACGTCCAGTTCTCGCCCTTCGTCACGGTCGTCGCCGGCATCTTCACCGTCACGCGGCTGGCCAAGAAAAACGAGCTGACTGCCGGACTTTCGGCGGGCGTCAGCGCTCAGCGGCTCCTCGCCACCGTGTTCCTGGGCGGCCTGCTCGCGGCGGGGGCGACGCTCTGGATCCGCGAGTACGCGAGCTCGATGATCGGTCCGCGGCACGACGAGCTGTTCGACAAGCTCGATGAGCACCGGGAAGAGGTCGTGCTCAAGGACTTCTTCTTTCGCATCAACGTCGCCGGCGACGTAGTGCACATCGGCGAGTACCGCGCGGGTCATGTCCAGGGCAAGGCGCCGGAGGCTCACGGCATCGAGGCGACGCTCAAGCGCGGTGGGATCGGCGTGGGGATCAGCGTCGAGCGCATGCAATGGGTCGACGACGGCGTGGACGTCGGCTGGAGGCTCGAGGGCGGATTCCGCCGCGAGGTAGGCGACGACAACAAGACCGAGCCCGTGCAATGGTTCCGCTGGGGACCGCCGACGCCCCAGGAGCTGGCCACGCCCGAGGGCAAGCTCCGGGCTGTGCGCGAGCGCGAAGTGCAGTTCAGGCCCTCGGACGTGCTGACCGCCGAGAAAGCGCGCGAGCGCGTGCTCGAGCTTTCTTTCTCGCAGGTGGCCGACCTCTCCGCGCGCGATCCGGACAACACCAGCTTCCAGACGCTGATGCAGTACCTGCTGACCTTTCCGCTGGCCAACGTGGTGCTGCTCCTGTGCGCCGTGCCTTTCCTCGTCGGCCGCGAGCGCGGCAAGGGCGGCGGAGCGGTCATGGGCGGCCTGCTGCTTTGCGTCGCCTACTTCAGCGTCGATTTCGTGTGCCGCTCTCTGGGCCTTTCCGGCGGCCTCTCGCCCCTGATGTCGGCCTGGCTGCCCGTGCTCTTCTTCGGCGCGCTGGGCATCAGCCTGACCCATTTCATGCGGACCTGAGTCACGTGGCCGCCCGGGCCGCGCTTTGTTACAAGGTCGGGTCCCGCCAGGAAGAAAAACAGGAGTCCGGCGTCGGAGGACGGGCTCTCACGCCCATCGATCTATGAAGATTCGTTTCGCATCGCTCGCAATCCCCCTGTTCCTCGCCGCCTGCCACACCGGCGAAACCAATCCGGAGTACTCGAGCAGCCTGGCGGCGGTCGACGACCTCTCGGCCCACGGGCGCTACTCCGAGGCCCTGCTCGCCGCCGAGGCCTTCAACCAGGCCCACCCCGGCGACGCGGAGGGCGAGCGCCAGCTGCGGCGCGCGAAGGCCGCCGTGATGCTCGAGCAGGCGCGCATGCTGTGCTTCGCGGACAAGAACCTCGAGGCCCTGGAGCTGGTGCGCGAGGCCAAGAAAGTCGAGCCGGAGGAACCGGTGATCGTCGACTGGGAGAACAAGATGCAGGGCAAGCTGGCGATGATCCACACGAGGGACGGAGACGAGTTCTTCGCCTCGTCGAATCTCGACGCCGCGCGCGAGGAATACGAGAAGGCACTGAGCTACGGGCCCGACGACATCAACGCCAAGGCGGGGCTGACTCAGGTCCTGTTGCAGATCAACTACCGGCGCGGGATGGGCCAGCAGTACTACGAGGACGGTGTGCACTTGCTGCGCGATTACTGGCTGCAGCAAGCGGCGACTCGCTTCGCCTACACCGGGAAGTACCAGCCGAAGAACGACAAGGCCAAAGTCAACAAGAAGGCCGTCGACGGGCAGCTGGCGCTGACCCGCGCCTCGCTCGCCCACAGTCTGGAGCTGCAGGGCCTGTGGGCCGGCGCGCGCAACGAATACCGCATCGCGCTGTTGATGGATCCCGAGTGCGCCGAGGCCAAGACCGGATACGACCGCACGCGCATCGAGGCTTCGGCCGAGGACAAGCTGCGCGAGATCGACCGCTTGATCCGCGCCAAGAAATACGAGGAAGCCGGCGTGGCGATCGACTCCGGACTCGCGGTGACCAAGCACCAGACCGACAAGTTCGAAGGCCGGCGCGCGGAGATCGAAGAGGCGCGCCTCGAGGCGGGCTACCAGAGCGCCCTGGCCCTGGAGTCCGACCAGGACTTCGAGGAAGCAGTGGCGGCCTACGACAAGCTGCTGGCCCAGCGCGATTATTACAAGGACACGCTGGCGCGGCGCGACACGCTCAAGGGGTACATCGAGAAGGCCGACCTGCTCTTCAAGCAGGCCATGGAGAGCACGGATCCCGCGCAGAAGCTCGAGTTGCTCAAGCGCATCAGCACCTTCTGGCCGCGCTACAAGAACGTCGAGCAATTGATCGAGCAGCTCAAGCCGGTCGTGGCTCCGGTCACCGAGCAGAAGCCCTGATCACGAGAGGGCGGCGAGCACGAGGTCCGGCGTGAGCCGGCTCATGCACACCGGGCCTTCGCGGTGCGTGCAGATCCGCGAGTAGCAGGGCGCGCAGGCCAGGGTTTCCGCCGAGCGCACGATCGCGTGGCGCGCGGTCTCGATCGGGTATCGATCCGCGCGCTCGGGCGGCGGCCAGGGCCCGGTGCGCGCGTGAGATTGCGGTCCTTCGAGCGCGACCACCGGGAGGCCGCAAGCCGCGGCGAGATGCAGGGGACCGGAGTCGACTCCGACGTAGCGCATTCCGGCCGCTGCCGCGGCGTGAAGGGCCGCTGCATAGACGCGCAGTCCGCGCTGGCCGATCCACGATCGCACGCCGGTGTCCTCTTCGAGCTCGCGGGCGAGCTGCTCCCCGGCGCTGGCTTCGCCTGGACCCGAGACCACCAGGACGCGTTTGCCCGCGCGCGACAAGCTGCGGGCGAGCTCGGCCCAGTGCGGCAGCGGCCAGCTGCGCACGTCGCTCGGACCCGACAGGGCGAGCAGCACGACATCGCTGCGCGCAGGGCTTCCAAGCGCCGCTTCGAGCGCCCTGCTGCCCTGCTCGCGCTCTTCCTGCGAGAGGCCGAGGTCGAAGCAGGCCGTCGCATCCTCCTTGCCGACGTGCCGCGCCAGGGCCAGCATGCGATCGATCGCGTGGGCGGGCTCGCGATCCGTGGCCTCCGCCCAGTCGTGCAGCACGCGCGCGCCCGCTCGCTCGCGCCAGTCGCGCGGATGCAGGCCGCTGCGGCGCGCGCTCGGCGCGCACAGGCTGACCGCCGCGCTCTTCAAGTTGCCCTGGGCATCGACGACCCAGGTCGGCGAGAAACAGGCAAGCTTCGCCGCGAGCCGCAGCCAGGCCGCCGCGCCTTCGCGCCGCCCGAAAGGAATCGTGCACTCCAGTCCCGGCAATCCTTCGAGCAGTCCCGCGAATTCGGGCTCGACTGCCCAGGCGATGCGAGCGCTCGGATGGTGCCGGCGCAGCGCGTGGAACACGGGCAGCGCGTGCACCACGTCGCCCAGGTGCGACAGGCGGACGAGGAGGATACGCTCTTCGGTACTCAAGGCAGCGGATCATGCTACGCCGCCTCGCGATGATCCGCAGGATTTCCACCAAGCTGGTGCTCGCCGTGCTCGCGGCGGTCATCGTGCCCTTCCTCGGCTTCGCGTTGTTCGTCGAGTACCAGATGGGCGAGCGCCTCTCGCGCGAGGTGGTGCTCTCCTCGCTCAAGGGCCTGGCCGCCGATTTGGCCGCGCGCATCGATCGCGACGTCGATGAGTTCCGGCGCGACGTGCGTTTCCTCGCCACCGACGAGGCCTGCGACTGGGCGATCCAGGAGGCCGAGGAAGAGCGCGCGGGAGTCCGCGAGTCCTTCGCATTGCGCAACAAGCTCGGCAAGGCCTTCGACAGCGCCGTCGCGGTCAAGCGCCACTTCGAGCTGCTGCTCGTGGTCGATCGCCGCGGACGCCTGGTCGCGTCCAACCGCAAGGACCCCAACGGCTCGCCGCTGAAGTCGCTGCTCGCGCTCGAGGAGCGCGATTTCTCCGCGGAAAAGTGGTTCCAGGCCGGGCTCGAAGGCCGCGAGGACGCGATCGATCAGCACGCCAGCGATCTGCTCGCGCTCGATTCGCGCTCGAGCCTGTTCATCGGCTTCAGCGACCCGATTTTTTCCGACGTCGACACGGGCGAGGTCCTCGGCGTGATGCTCGGTCTCGTCGACTGGCAGCACATCCAGGCCGAGCTGAGCCTGCCCGCCCTCTCGGAGTACTTCCGCGGACTGGTCGGCGCCGACGTCTATCCCTCGGCCTACGGCTGGGTTTGGAAATCCGACGCGAACACGATCCTCGCCCACCCCAACCTCAAGCTGTACGGCCGGAGGATCACCGAGGATCTGGGATTGGGCGCGATGACCCAGGCCGCCCTGGCGAGCGACTGGGACCTGTATCCGGAGTACAGCTTCCGAGGTGTGCGCAAGAGCGCGGCGTTCAAGCACACCAAGAGTCGCGAGGATGGCGGCTTCGACTGGGTCGTCGGCGTCGGCATCGACAACAAGGACATTTTTCGCGGAGTCAACGACCTGCGCGCGAACCTGGTCCGCGCCACCGCGGTGGTGCTCCTGATCGCGACGCTTTGGACGCTGGTGATCGCGCGCCGGATCACCCAGCCGATCCTCGCGCTGCACGAGCACACGCGCCACGTCGCGGCCGGCGATCTCGACGCGCGCGTCGCGGTGGCGGGCAGCGACGAGCTGGCCGAGCTGGGCAAGGCCTTCAACGAGATGACCAGCGAGATCAAGGAGAAGCGCGCCGAGCTGGTCAAGGCCGAGAAGGACGCGGCCTGGCGCGAAATGGCCCGGCAGGTGGCCCACGACATCAAGAATCCGCTGACGCCGATCCAGCTCTCCGTCGATCTCCTGCGCCGCGCGCGGAGAGAGAAGTCTCCGCAGTTCGATTCGATCTTCGAGCGCACCACCGACACGATCGCGCGCCAGGTCGAGCATTTGCGCGAGATCGCCAACGATTTTCACGCCTTGACGGGAGCGCTGAAGCAGCAGAATCCGCGCGACTTCGACGCGGGCGCGCTGGTCGACGACCTGATGTCGCTCAACGCGGCCTGGGCGCGCGAATCCAGCGTGCGCCTCACGCGCAAGGGCGGCGGCGGCCGTGTGCACGTCGACGAGCCGCTCCTGCGACGCGTGCTGCAGAACCTGATCTCGAATGCGATCCAAGCCAGCCCCGAGGGCGGCGAATTGGAGTTCGAGGTCAGCACCCACGGCGATCGTGTGCGCATCGAGCTGCGCGATCGAGGCGTCGGCCTGTCGCAGGAAGTCCGCGCGAGACTTTTCGAGCCCTACTTCACGACGCGCTCGACGGGCACCGGTCTCGGTCTCGCGATCGCCAAGCGCGCCGTGGAGGAAATGGCCGGAGCGATCCGCCTCGAGCCGCGCCCCGACGGCGTCGGAACGACGGCGAGCGTCGATCTGCCCGGCGCGAAACACCCGGAGCCAGAGCGCCCCGCGCCGGATCCGGGTTCTGCTGCTTGAAGCCCGCTGTTTTCTTCAGCGGCGCGACCGGATTCCTCGGCGCCGAGATCGCGCGCAAGCTAGCTTCGCGCGGCCACGCACTGCACGCCCTGGCGCGCCCCGACTCCGACCGCTCGGCTCTGGCTGGACTCGACGTGCACTGGCACGCGGGCGATCTGCGCGACGCGGAGAGCCTCGAGCGCGCGTTCGAGTCCGTGTGCGCCGCGAGTGAGACGCCCTGGATCGTCCATGCGGGCGCGCTGATCAGCTACCAGACTCGCGATCGCAACCGCTCGCGCGAAATCAACGTCGAGGGCACGCGGCGCATGCTCGAGGCTTGCCGGCGACATCCCGTCGGACGCGTGCTTCACGTCAGCTCGGTCGTCGCCGTCGGTCCTTCGCTCGACGGGACCATCCTCGACGAGCGCAGCGCCTATCACGGGGATCAGCTCGGCTGCGATTACATGACGACCAAGCACGAGGCGGAACTACTCGCGCTCAACGCAGCTCCGTGGCTCGATCTCGTCGTGGTCAACCCTGGCGCGATTTTCGGCGCCAACGGACGCACCTCCAACTCGCAGCGCGTGCTGCACATGATCGCGAGCGGCCGCACCGGGCCGCTGCCGCTCTTGCTCGCGCCTCCCGGATCGCAGAGCGTGGTCGGACTCGACGACTGCGCCGAAGGCTGCGTGCTCGCCCTCGAGCGCGGTCGCCGCGGGGAGCGCTACCTGCTCGTGGAATCGATCTGGACTCACCGCGAGCTGATCGGCCTGGTCGCCCGCCGCTGTGGGAAAAAGGCGCCGATCGCAGTCCCGCGCTGGATCTGGGCCATCGCCGAAATCTGCGCGCGGGCCCTCGACGGCGCGGTGCGCAGCGATTTCTTCACGCCCCAGACGCTGCGACTGGCGCGCGTCGATTTCAAGACCAGCGGCGCGCGCGCACGCGCCGAGCTGGGCTGGCGGCCCAGGGCGTTCGAGCGCGTGATCGACGAGATGCTCGAGAGCTTGAAGCTCAAGCCGCCGTCGTAGCCGCGGCTCGCCAGGGCTGGACCGAGACCAGTCCGGCCGCGAGCACGATGATCCCGCCCGCGATCGCCCCGATCGACGGTGCGGGCGCTCCGAGCACGCCGAACGACAAGAGGGCGCTGAAGGCGACCTGCGACAGTCCGGCGATCGATACCGAGGCGGCCGAGCCATACCGGTATGCCTCGGTCATCACCAGCTGTCCCGCGGTGCCGAGCACACCGATCGCAACCAGGGCCGAGACCTCGTGCGCGGTCCACATGCCGTGGCGGTAGAGACTCGAGCCAGCGAAGGGCGCCGCGGCCAGGGCGGAGAAGCCCATGAAGAACATCACGACCGACGCCGGACTCTCCGTCGAGGCCAGCTTGCGGACGGACAGCAGGGCCAGGGCGCTGAAGCCTCCGGAGACGAGAGCGAGCAGCAGTCCGGTCCGCTCGCCGGCGCCCGAAGGCCCCAGAGCCAGGGCCGTTCCCACGAGTCCCGCCGCAAGAGCCCACTTCGTGCGCCGCGACGGACGCTCGCCCAGCAGCGCGGCGGAGAGCAGGACGATCCACAGGGGAGCGCCCTGGACCAGCAGATTCGCGGTCGCGAGCTCGGCCCCGGCCTCGTGCACCGAGTAGTACTGCGTGAGCACGGACGCGAAGCCACAGCCCGAGCGCAGGAGATTGATGCCCAGCGGCCCCGGTCGCCAACGCTGGCCGGTCATCGCGATCACCAGGCCAGCGCCAGCCACACCGATCAAACCTCGAAGGCACAACACTTCGGAGGAGGCGACCCGCGCGGGCAGGATCTTGACCACGGCGAACATCGCCGAGAACAGCGCGCTGGCGAGGACGATCAGGAAATAGGCGCGGCGTGGATTTTCGGTCGCGAGCTGGGACACGGAGCGGAACGGTAGCAGCCGCGGATCGAAGTCCACACTGCGATCGCAACGGGTCTGAGCTCCTCCTGCGCAGGGGCGGGCCCTGCCGCGATGGGCCGATCCGGCACGGGCGCGCCGAAGCGTGGTGCGCAGCGAGGGACCCCGAAGGCGGCTTGCAGGCTCGCCAGGGCTCGAAAGCCTCGAATCGTGACTCGAGCCCGCAGCGGGTACGGGTTTTGTTCCACTGGGAGCCGGCGTTCGAATCGCGCAACCCATGGTCGTCCAGGATCCACGCGCTTCCGAGTTTCCACAGCCGCGCTTCCTGATCGGCCTCGTCGCCACTTTCGTGGTGATCGTCGGCCTGCTGACCTGGTGGTTCCTGCGCGCGGACTCCAGGACCTCGCTGCCCGCCGGCCCGCTGGCCCACCCCGATGCGGCCGTCGATCCGGACTCCATCGACCTCGGTGAGCCCGGGCCGGGCCTGCGCCAGAGCGTCTTCAGCGACCGCGCCTTCGGATCCCCAGGCGGAATCGAGATTCCCGCAGGCGTGCGACTGTCGGGACCGGGCAGGCTCTCCGGCCGCGTCCTCGATCGCAGCAGCGGAGAGCCCCTGGCCGGCGTGCGCATCGATCTCCTTCCCTTGCCGCCCGCCGGTGGACGCGCCTTCGGCCGCATCCTCCACCTGGCGAACACTGGCGACGATCTCGAGAAGCGCGTCGAGCCGATCGCGATCACCGGCACGGACGCGGCGGGAGCCTTCCAGTTCGAAGGCGTGCGCGCTGGGCAGTACTTCCTCGAGGCGCGCGGCACGCGCCACGTTCCCGACGGCGTGGCTCACGCGCGCGTGCTCGCCTCCGGCTCCGGTGGCCCGGTCGACGTCTTCCTGCGCCCCGGCGGCCGAGTGGTCGGTCGCGTCGAGAATCCCGATGGCTCACCGGCGATCGGAGCGCGCATGGCGATCACCGCGGGGCCGACCTTCGCGATCGAAGCGGCGCGCACCGGCGACATCGTCTACCTGGAGACCACCTCGGGCGAGCAGGGCGCCTTCGTGTTCTGCGGCGTGCCGGAGGGGCCTGATTGGCAGGTGACGGCCAGCGGAGGCAGGTTCGCGCTGACTCACGTTCCCGAGCTCGCCGTGCGCGCCGGCGAGGACACCCAGGTCGTCGTTCGCACGCACTCTGGCTGCCAGGTCGTCGGTCGCATCCTCTCCGGGCCCGGCGCGAACGAGGAATCGAGCACCGCCGAGGCTACTCCGCTGGCCGGGGCCGACGTCGGCGTCGTGCCGCGCGGGCTGCGCGACCTCTCGTACGTCAGCGAGATCCTCGAGGCGACCCATGCCGTGACGGACGGTGAAGGCCGCTACACGATGAGCTTCGTGCCCGCGGGCGAAGTGGACGTGCTGGCCATGGCGCCCGGTCACCTGCCGGCCCAGGGGCCGCGCGTGATCGTGCCCGATGGCGGCTCGCAGACCGCGCCGGATTTCCTCCTGCCGCGCGGGCCGCTGGTCCAGGGCCGCGTGCTAACCAGTTCGGGCACGCCGCTCGAAGGCGTCGTTGTGCGCTGGAACATGGTCGACCTGCGCAATTTCAATTTCGATTTCTCCTTCGCCCCGCTGCTCGCGCAGGCGGTCAAGGGCTTCGAATTCCCGAAGACCGACGCCGAGGGCCGCTTCAGTGCCGGCGCATTTCCCGGGGAAAAACCCTATCGGATCGAGTTCAGCCGGATCGGTTACGAGAGCACGCACGTCGACTGGGATCCGGACCAGGACAAGGAACTGAGCGTGACCCTGCGCTCCGGCGGCGCGGTCGAGGGCGTGGTGATGAACGCGCTCGAGCACGTTCCGGTGACCAGCTTCCGCGTCTCGGGCAAGGATCGCATCGACAACGAAGTCGCGGCGCCCGGACGGCGCAATCCCTACTCCGGCGGGCAGGAGATCGAGGACGCCCAAGGGAAGTTTCGCATCGAGTCGGTCCAACCCGGGCCGAAGAGTCTCACGTTCAACGCGCCGGGCTTCCTGCCGAAGACCGTGACCGGGCTCGAAGTCGTCGAAGGCCAGACGCTGCGCGGAGTGATCGTCGAGCTGACTCCCGGCGGCGTCGTGCACGGCCTGGTCAAGAACAAGGAAGGCGCGCCGGTCGCCGGGGCAGCGGTCTTCGCGAACGCGGGCAAGGAGTTCACGGGCAACGATCCGGGGCGCAATCGACGGCGCGGGCCCTTCGCGGGCGAGAGTGGAGCGGGCACCGAGAAGATGGGCCGGCCGGAGGATCTGCCCGCGGGCATGAGCGGCTTCATGGCGCAGCTCGGCATGTTCGGGGATCGAGCGGTCTTATCCAAGGCCGACGGTTCCTTCGAGCTCGGCGGCCTCGAAGAGGGCGAGCTCACGCTCTACGCGTCGCACCGCGACTACGTGCTCGGCCGCGCGGAGCCCGTGCAGCTCACCGCTGACGCGCCCGCGCCGGAAATCCTGATCACGATGGCGCGCGGCTCGGGGATCTTCGGCACGGCCACGGACCGCTTCGACCGACCGGTCAAGGGCGCGATCGTGCTCGCCCTCTCGCCGGCCAACCTCGGCGGCCAGGGCAACTCCACCGGCGGCGGCCTCTACCAGGGCAACACCGACGCGGAAGGCCGTTACTCGATCGACCACGTGAGCGCGGGCAGCTACTTCGTGCTGCTGACGCGCGGCGACGAAGCGCTCAATCCGATGAGCTTCCTGGGCACGCTGAACTTCGACCTGGTCAGCGTGCCGCAGGACGAGCGGGTGCAGAAAGACATCGTCGACACTTCGTCCGGCGCCTGCCGTGTCTTCGGAACCGTCAGCGCTGCGGGAGTGAATCTCGGCGGCGGCAGCATCGCGGCCTTCGGATTCGAGAGCGAGAACCTGCTCGGCGTCGATTTCAAGCTGGCGCAGATCCAGTCGGACGGCAGCTTCGAATTCGTCGGCCTTGCGCCGGGCGAATACACGCTCCAGGTCACCGAGCTCGCGCGCGGCCGCCGCCCGGACCAGATCAAGCTCACGGTGGAGATTCCCGACCTGCCCGAGACGCGCATCGACCTGCGACTGCCGCAGGGTGGAATCGAGGGCAAGGTCGTGGCGCGCGAGGGGGGAGAGGTTCTCGAGGGCTGCGAGCTGATCCTCGCGCGCGAGGATGCCGTGCAACCCTCGGGCCTTTTCGGTCAGCTCGTCAGCCGCGACAACGGCGCCGCTCGCACGCGCACGAATGCGCGCGGCGAATTCAGCTTCGATCGACTCCAGGCCGGCAGCTACCGGCTTTCCCTGCGTCCTCCGCGGCGGGACGAAGGCCAGCCGCACTTCGCTCAGCCCACGCCGATCGAAGTCGAGGTGAGCGAAGGCGAGACACTGCGCGATCTCTCGATCGAGCTGGCTCCCGCGCTCGCCATCGCCGGCGTGGTGCGCCGCACCAACGGCGACGCGCTGGAGGGGGTCGAGGTGATCGCGACCGCGAACGGCAAGAACGGCCTGCTGCCCGAGCGCGCGAAGAGCGATGCCCAGGGGCATTTTCGCATCGAGAACCTGTCCGCGGGAAAATACGACTTGAGCGCGGACAAGGACGGCTTCGCGACCGCGCGCGAGCAGGCTCACCAGCTCGGCCAGGTGAGCGGCGCGGAAGTCGTGCTGGTGATGGCCGAGGGCGTGGAATTCAGCGTGCGCGTGCTCTCGCCCCAAGGACAGCCGATCGCCGGCGCCAGCGGAAATTTGATTTCGGAGAGCGGAGACACGCGCGGATTCGCGGACGCGGGTCGCATGTTGACCAGCCTCTTCGCCGGCAAGGGGGTCTCGAACTCCAAGGGCCTGCTCGCCCTGGGCAATTTCGCTCCGGGCAATTATCAGCTCGAGGTCTCGCGCGGCAGTCTGCGTGCGAAACAGGCCGTCAAGCTCGAGGAAGGCCCGCCCCAGACGCTGACCGTGCGCCTGGAGTGAGCCGCGTTGTAGGCTTGGGGCAATGCTCGCCGGTCTCCTGCTCCAGGTTTCGATGTTCGTCGCGCCGCTCTACCGCGACGCGCAGCCGCCCGAGAGTCGCTCCGTGCGCGCGATGACCCTCGCCTGGGACCGCTCGCCGAAGGAGAAGGAAGCCGCCGCTCGCGAGACCGCGTCTCAACTGGCCAAGGAGCTCGCTGTCAGGCTGCGCGCGGGCTCGGACTTCGACGAGCTGTGCGCGCGCGCTCGCGCTGCTCAGATCGCCAGCGGCGGAGCCGTGCTCGGCACGTATTTTCCCGGGATGCTCGCGCCGCCGATCGATCAGTTCCTGTTCCACGCCGCCGAATTCGAAGTCTCCGACCCGATCGAGACCGAAACCGGATTCCAGGTCCTGCAGCGCATCGACCGCCTCGCGGGATGTCGCTCGATCCTGATCGCGAGCAGCGACTCCACAGCGCACAAGCGCGCGGAGGATCTGCTCCAGCGGCTCTCGGGCGGCGCCGACTTCGCCGAGCTCGCGCGCACTCACTCGGAGGATGCCGACAGCGCGTCGCGCGGCGGCGCCCTCGGGATCTTCGAGCGCGGTCCCAGCGATCGCCTGCTCAAAGCCGCCGTGTTCCGATTGAAACCCGGCGAGGTCTCCGGTCCGCTGGAGTCTCCGCTGGGTCTGCACCTGATCCAGCGCGTCGAGCCCGCATCGCTCGATCCCAAGCTCGCCGACGACACGGTTGCCAGGGTGCGGCTGATCCTGATCGCCTTCGCTGGCGCGCGCGGCGCCGGACTGACTCAGGAGCGCAGCCACGAGGCCGCGGAGAGACTCTCGCGCGAGATCTTGGCGCGCATCCGTGCCGGCGAGGACATGGCCGAGCTCGCGGCGCGCTACGACGACGACAGCGGCGGCCGCGAGCGCCGCGGCGACGCGGGCTGGATCCGCCGGCGCACTCCGCAGATCCACGCGGATCTCGACCGGGTCTTCACGCTGCGCGTGGGGGAAACCACCGAGCCCATCGCGACGAACGCGGGTTGGCTGTTGATCCGCCGCGAGCGCTGAACGAGCGCCGCTTCAGGGCTTCGTGCCGTCGTAGCCCCAGGTCCCGCTGACGCTGGCGAATCGCACGCTGAAGATGTCGAGCACCCAGTCGAACCAGCCGAGATACGGGGTGACCGTCTCGCGCTCGACCTGCATGTTGACCAGTCCGGCGTCCGACGCGTTGTCGCGCGCGATGTCAATGGCCCGCTTGGGGAGATCCCAGCTGAGCACGGTGACCGCGAT
This sequence comes from Planctomycetota bacterium, assembly GCA_035490315.1. Lineage (GTDB taxonomy): Bacteria > Planctomycetota > UBA1135 > UBA1135 > JADJQU01. Next base: position 12,490 of record DATHET010000307.1, on the reverse strand, counting down.
CCCGGACGAGTGGAACGTGCCCGAAGTCTGCGTCTGGCGATCGAAGGAAACGCTCGCGCACGAGCTCACCGCGGCGCCGAGGCCGAGAGTCGACGCAGCGAGTACGAGGCCAGCCTTGGTGGCGATGCGCATGGGTGGACAATAGCTGCGCTGTGGATGCGATGCCAGAGCGCGCGGGGACGCGGTCGGGCTTCCGCGCCGCTATCTTGTGCTCATGACGATCCGTGCCGCCCCGTCCGACCCGACGCGCGAAGCGCTGGCGCAGCACGCCAGGGCCTTCGCGACCGCGTTTGGACCTGGCGAGCGGCCTCGGACTTTTTTCTCGCCGGGGCGCGTCAACTTGATGGGCGCGCACCTGGACTACAACGGTGGGCCGGTGATGCCCACGGCCATCGACCGCGGGACGTTCTTCGCCGCGCGGCCGCGCGCTGACCGCCGCCTGCGTCTGGCTTCGGCCTCCGAGGCAAAGGGCTGCGAGCTCGACCTCGATGGTCCGCCGCTGGAACGCCGTGGCAAGTGGGCGGATTATCCCGCGGGAGTGATCGAGCTCTTGCGCCGCAAGCTTCCCCGCGCTGGAGGACTCGACGTGCTGTTCGGCGGCAATCTCGCCGTGGGAGCCGGCTTGTCCTCTTCCGCTTCGATCTGCGTCGGCACCGCCTTCGTGCTCGACCGCATGTGGGGCCTGGGATTGTCGGCCTTGGATCGCGTCAACGTCGCGCTCGCCGCGGAGCGCGAATTCGTCGGAGTCCAGTGCGGCATCATGGATCCTCACGCCGTCGGCCTCGCGCGCGCGGGGCAGCTCCTGTGGCTCGATTGCAAGGACGGCACCAGCCAGCATCTGCCGCTCGATCCGGCGCGCGTCGCGATCGCCGTGGCGGACACCGGCGTGCGCCGCGAGCTCGCTCAGGGCGCGTTCAACGAGCGCGTGACCCAGGCGCGAGCCGCCTTCGAAGCCCTGGCGCCAGTCTCGCCCGGCGCGACCTGCTTGCGAGACGTCCCGCTGGCCGTGTTCGAGGCAGAGCGCGGAAAACTCGAGCCGCTCCTGCGCCGGCGCGCCGAGCACGTCCTGCATGAAGTCGCGCGGACATTCCTGGCTCGCCGCGCTCTCGAGAGCGGCGATCTGGCGCTGTTCGGCCAGCAGATGTTCGCCGCGCACAGTTCGCTGCGCGAGCTCTACGACGTCAGCTGCGAAGAGCTCGACGTCCTGGTCGACGCCGCGGCGGACTCCGGAGGCGTTTTCGGCGCGCGACTGACCGGCGCCGGCTTTGGCGGTTGTGTCGTGATGCTGATCGACCGCAAGCAGACCGCGTCGGTCGCTGACCACGTCGCCCGGCGTTTCGAATCGCGATTCAAGCGCCGACCTCCGATCGAAGTGTTCGGCGGAGATGCCGGGCCGCGCGAGATCTTCGAGTAGGCCAGGCTGGCCGAGCCGCTCTCCAAGCACTCGGGCTCCCGCGCGCTGCAACGCGTGGGAGCCCGAGTGGTGCGCGGATCGCTCCGCAGCTGCGAGGCGACTACTTGGTGATCACGTCTTTCGCAGCGTCGTACTGCTGCTTGCGCGCGGCCTCCAGCAGCAGCAGGCCGCTGGGTGTCTTGCGCAAGGACTCGCCGGCCGGGGTCTCCAGCAGGTCGACGGCCGCGGCGGGCCGCAATCCGAAGAGGTAATTCGCCGCGAGCAGGAGCCGCGCATCCTGATCGGTCGGCCGGTCTCGGAGATAGATCTCCAGCACGGCGAGCTGCCGATCGAACTCCATCGGATCCGTGTAGAAACCGTGCTTGTCCACGGGGTTCTCGACCAGGGAAGGATCCAGCTCGAGGGCCTTGCGCAATGCGTAGGCGCCGTAGTGGTAGTCGCCAGTCGCGAACAGGGCGTCCGAGAGCACGAGGTAGAGCACACCCTGATCGGGCTGGAACTCGATCGCCCTCGCATAGAAATGCACGGCGTCGCCATAGCGGCCTTCGCGGAAGGCAGCGTCGCCCATGGTCAGATTTTGCGTCGCGGTGCGCGTAGCGGACATCGCGGTGGGCGAGGTGAGCCTGTCCATGCTCTCGTCCACCACGCGGCCACCCGCGTCACCCGAAGCGTCAGCGGAGCCGTCGGCGGAGTCGTCGATGACGCCTTCGCCGGCGGGCGCGTAGGCAGGCGGAGCTTCGGTCACATAGACCGTCGAAGGATAGCTATCGCGGTACACCACGACCGACGCCGGTGTGTAGCAGGAGTACCAGGTGTACGGCGCCCAGCAGCTGCTCCACCACCAGAACGAGTAACCGAAAGGCCAGTACCAGCCGCAGTGCGAGTACCACCACGAGTGGGGATGGCAGCTCGGGCCCCAGGAGTTGTGACCGTTGTTGCACCAGTTGAACCAGGGCGACCAGCCGTCGTCCCAGCAACCGTAGTTGATGACGCCGCCAAGGCCTCCGGACCAGCCGTGGCTGTAATTCACTCCGACATCCGCCGCGGATCCCGTGGGGCCACCGCCCGAAGCGTGATTGCGGACGGCATTGCGCGCGCGCTTGGGATTGGCGAAGGCGCGGTCCCGGAGCGTCGAGGGCTTGTCAGCGGCGCTGCCTGCGACAGGAGGCTGATTTGCGTTTCCCAGGCGTGCGCTCGGATCTCGCGCCGCGATCGGATCGGCGATTTCGCGAGACGGCCGCTGGCCGGCGGTGCGGTCGGCCGGATCACGACTCAGGCGACCGTTCGCCGGGCCTGCATCCTTGACGACTCCATCGCGTCCCAGGCGGTCGGAGGCACGGCCATAGCGTTCCGAGAGCTTGCTGGTGTCCAAGCCCGGCGCCGGCTGAGTCGCGTCTGCATCGGGCCTCGGCTCGCGAAGTCGCGTGGGTCCGTTCGCGAGCGCACTTCCCGGTGCGCGCGACAAGCGTGCGGCCGACGGTCCCATGCCCGCCGCTTCACCACTGGTCGAGCCTAGCAGCCTGGGGAAACCACGCCGCGGTTGAACCGGCTCGATCACGGGCATCGGCCTCGGGGCGCGCGTGGACCTCGACCAGGGAGCGGGCTGGCTGTTACCGTCCTCGCTCGCGCGCACGGGCGCTGCGCTGGGACGATCTTCGACGCGCGGGAGATAACGCACGCCGTTGGAAGCAGGCGGGGCGTTGTCGTTGCTCGGCGCGGGACGCGAAGCGCCGCTGCTTGGGCTCTGGTCGCGACTGGGCGTCGGATAGCTGGGAGGAGGGGTCGCGCTCGGACGCGTGGGTGCGCTGCTCGGACGAGGCGCGTCATACGCCGGTGAGGGGCGGCTCGACGGAGGGCTCACCGACGGACGAGGAGCGGGCGAGCTCGGACGCGGCGCGCTGGGCTGGCTCGAGGGGCGCGGCGACGGAGCGGGAGCCGAGGGGCGCGGCGACGGCGACGAGGGACGAGAGCTTCCCCCGCCAGAGCTCGGGCGACTGCCCGAGGACCCTTGCGACGGTTGGCCAGGCCGTTGAGCGAAACCCTCGGGTGCGAGTGCAACCAGGCCTGCGAGGACAAGTGTCAGGCAGGAGAGGAATTGGGAGCGTTGCATGGGATTCCTTGGGACGCGGCGAACTCGATGCGAGCAGCCTAGTCAGGGGCTCCGCCAGCAAAACCGATGCCGGGTCTGGCGGGGTTCATCCTAGGCGCTCCTGGGCCGTCCAGGGCCTGAAAACTGATGTCTGGGAGCTCTGGGAGCCGTACCAGCCGGTGGCCAGCGTGTCCTGAGGTGGACACTCCTCAGTGCTGCAACAGCACCAGCTTCCAGCCTTGCGCCCCTGCGGAATCAGGACTCGCGTGCAGCTCGATCCTCGAGCGCTTGGGATCGAAGCTGCTCGCGGCCAGGAGCGACGCGATGCGAGTCGCGTCGGCGTCCTCGACTCGCTCGAGTTGCAGGGCCCATGCAGGACACTCCGCGCGCCGGATCCAGCCTTCACCGGCCGGGCTGGCGCTGGCCTGGGTCCGCAGGATTGCCGCGATCGGCCGAGCTTCGCGGTCGAGCTCGAGCACCGCTTCCGCCAGGGATGCGATCCCGCGTCGCTCCCAGTCCGAGCGTGCGGCCGCGGCTGCGGCACGTGCGGCCTGGATCGTCGTCCTGCTCTTGGCGTCGAGCTCGACGCGCAGCTCCCACGCCAGCGGAACGTCGAGGGCTTCGATCGAAGCGGCGCGCGGCGAGGGCCTGCTGGGCGGCTCCTGCGCTCGGCGATCGGGAGGAAAGAAAAAAGCGTCGACGTAGTTGAGCGCGGTCTCGACCTTGAGGATCTCCTCGGTGGAGATCAGCTCGCCCGCCTCGTGCAGTTCGAAGCGGCTCGGAAAGGTCCGAGCGCCGGCGTTTTTCCATTCGATCGCCTGCAGCGTTTCACCTGGCCGGCCATCCAATCCCGAGGACCGGATGGAACTCGGTTTTCCGTCGCTGCCGAGCTGCAGGGCGAGCTTGCCGATGCCGGCGAGCTCGACGCTGCGCTCGCTGCCTTCACCCTGCCATGAAAAGCCGTCCGGCCAGAGGAAGAGCGCCCGCCTCAATTCCGTCTGCAAACGCAGCTCGGCGAGCTCCAGACTCTCGAGTTCCCGCGACGTGGCCGAGCGCTCGTCGATGGAGAAGCCCTGCTCGCCGATGCGGTAGAACAGCACGCGATCGACCAGGCTTCCCTGCTCGAGCGAGAGTCGGATGCGCACGCGATCCGGGAACAGATAGATCGCGGACAGATCGTGCGGCTTCTCCGGCGCGGCAGTGAACACGATGCGCGAGGAAATCTGGAAGCCAGCCAGGCCCGCGATCGCGCGCCGCGGCGGCAGACTCCTGACACCCGTCGCGTTGCGCTGATCCGGAACGGCTGCCGGACTTGGAACGCCGCGCTCCGCCTTCGCCGTGGTCATCGCCGGCTGTTGCGGTTCCCCGTGGCCGTCGACAGGCGGGGGATCCCTGCGCGAACAGCAGGGAGCGATAAGGCAGGCAAGGGCCAGGACCCAACTCCGAGCTGCTCTTGCGCGCTGCATCGCGTCAGCAGCCTATACCCGCCGCCGCGCCGCCGCTTCCGGAGTGGCACCGGGGCTTGCTAGGGCAGGCGCTGCGACCACTCGGTCCAGGCCTTGACGTCGTCCGCGTAGTTGTGTCCGGAGAGCAGGACCAGGTTCCTCAGAAGGTAGGGGCGTTGCTCGTCCGGACAGGTACCCAATCCCACGACCAGGGCGCGCGCCGTGGGGCCGAGCAGCTTCGGATCGCCGCGGCCGAGGGCCACCAGCGCCTGGGTAGCCGCGCCAATCACCAGTGCCGAGTTCGCGTGGAGCAATTCGGCCAGGTCGGGGACGCTCTCGCCGTCCTTGGCCAGTGCCAGGATGAGAGCGCCCTGCGCCTGGGCGAAGGGCTCGCTGTCGACCAGCGAACGGCGAGCGGCCTTGATCACATCCTCGGTGGGCGCGGCGCCGGCTTCGAGGAGATTGCGGATGGCGTAGGCCGCGTTGGCCCGAGCCTGCGGGTTGCTGCTGCCCTGAAACACCTCGACCAGGGGCTCGAGCGGAGTCTCGGCGTTTTGCAGCAGGGCCAGGGACAGGGCCGCGTTCTGCACGACCTCGGTGTTCTGGTCCTTCAAGGCGACCAGCAGCGGACCTTGGACGTCCTTCGAGTCGGAGAAGCCCAGCGCGCCCGCGGCGATCACGCGGTTGCGCGGCGGTCCGGTCTCCAGCGCGTCGACCAGATCCTTCTGCCGTTCCCGGACGGAGCGCCTCAGCGCCTCCTGGACTCCCCTGGCCTTGTTCCGGTCCGCCGGCGTCGCGGCGGTCAAGGTCAGATTGGTCCATGCGCGGATCGACTTGTCCAGGTCCGCGAGGAATGCACCGAGCGGGTCGGGCGGACCCTTGTCGAGCAGGTGCGGGTCGTAGGGTTGCGCCTTCGCAGGGTCGATCGCTTCGGGAGGGCCGACCTGCCGCGGATCGCCGTCTTTCAGCTTGGTCGTCTGGCAGGCGCCGATCAGGCCTGAGCACAACGCGAGCGCGAGAATCGAGGCCGTCTTGAATGTCATGGGTTCCTGGCGCTCTGGGTAGAAGTGTCGCTGACGGCCGAGCGGCGTGGATCTTCCCCCGAGCATCGTTGCGTGTCGGGCCCGAGGCAAGCTTTCGCTCGGCCCGGACTCCTGGTTCCTGGTAGCTTCACCCGCCCGCATGAGCATCCACCTACTCGATGCAATGGCGCGCGAGGGCTTCGAGGAGGTCACCGCGATCCACGACTCGCGCTCGGGCCTGCGGGCCTTCCTGGGGATACACGACACCAGCCGCGGCCCGGCCTTTGGCGGCATCCGCCGCTTTGCTTACCGCAGCGAGCGCGAGGCCTTGCGGGACTGCCTGCGCCTGTCCCGGGCGATGACCTACAAATGCGCCCTGGCGGACCTGCCCGCCGGTGGGGCGAAGCTCGTGCTCATCGACAGGCCGGACCTGGAGCTCGAGGCCGCCTTCGAGCACCTCGGACGCTGCATCCAGCGCATGGGTGGCCGGCTCTTCACCGGTCCGGATCTAGGTACCGGCGATGCCGAGCTCGCGGCCCTGGCGCGCTTCACTACCTATGTCACCGATCCGGGACCCGCTGGGCCGGGAGAGCTCGCCGAATCGACCGCGGCAGGAGTCTGCGCGGGGATCGAGGCCGCGCTGATCCAGCTCGACGGCGAAGCGGACTGGCCGAGGCGAACACTGGTCGTCCAGGGCCTCGGCGAAGTCGGATCGCGCGTCGCCCGCCGACTCGTGCAGAGCGGCGCGCGCGTGCTCGCCGCGGAAATCGATGCAGGAAAAGCCGAACGCGTGGGTTACGAACTCGGGCTGGAACGCATCGATCCAGCGAGTGAATATGACCCTCCTTGTGATGTCTTCGTACCTTGCGCGATGGGCGGAATCTTGCACGATCTGACCTTGACGCGCCTGCGCTGCAGGATCATTGCCGGAGGAGCGAACAACGTCCTCGCTCGCGCCTTGCACGGCGATCGTTTACACCAACGCGGGATCCTGTATGTTCCGGACTTCGTGATCAACGCGGGCGCCCTGATCCGCGGAGCAACGTTCCATCTGCAGGGCGTGCGCGAATCCGTCGCCACGATCGAAGCTAGAGTTGGCCGCAGCGTCGCGCGGATCTTGAGCCTCGCGGCTCTGGAGCAATTGCCGCCGGCGCGCGTGGCGGTCCGCGAAGCCGAGCGCCAGCTCGATCTCGCGCACGTCGGCGAGGGCGAGGAAGACGAAGACACTTTATGAGGGAGCGCCGCGTGAACATCGGAAGGGGAATGTGGACGGCACTCACGCTGGTGCTGTCGGCCTGCGGCCCGGCGATCCGTGCACAGAGTCCGCCGCTCGCGGAAGTGCGCGACGATCCCGGCTACGACGCGCCCGTCGAACCGGCAGCCATGGCCGAGCCGGAACAAGCGGCGCCGGTTGCAGAAGCCGCACAGCCGAACGAGTCCCAGCAGGCAGCTCCCTCGACGAAGGTCGAAGCTCGGGAGTCGAAGAACGAAGCAGCGGAGCAGGCTGCGCCGGCGCAGCAATCCGAGTCCGGCGCTCAGGCTCCGACCTCCGCATCGACCGCGCTGACTGGCGCCAAGCCGGAGCTGTGGACCCTCGAACGCGGCGCGGGCGAAGTGCCCTTGACGATCCCGCGCCACGAGACGCTGACCTACGCGGTCCATGTCAACCTGGGCTGGCTCGGCAATCCCGCCGTCGGCAGGGTCACGTTGACGAGCAATGTGCGCCCGTTCTATTCGGCAACTCCTGGCCAGTCGGTCGGCGAGCAGGCTCTGCTGTCGGGACGCGCCGATGGGAGCTACCAGGTCTACACCCTCGACAACACGATCAGCTCAGCGCTGCTGCCCCAGGCCTGGCCGCGCACGATCCACCGCAATGTCCAGACCGGGACCGAGAGTCGCTCGCGCGAGATCATGCTCGGCGTCATCGACGGCAAGGAATCGTCGCGCTACCGCAGCGATGGTCATTGCAAGGGCTGCAAGGACAAGGCGCACTTCGTGTCCGGCTCCTGGCCGTGGCAGGACGACGCTCACTGCAAGAAGTGCAAGCGTCCCGAGCACCGCGTCTGGAAGGAACCGAAGGCCCGCGAGATCCCGGCGGGGACCTTGGACATGCTCACAGCCGTGTACCTGGCGCGCAGCCTGGTGATCGACGGGCGCGAGCGCGTCGAGTTCCCGCTGATCGACCGCACCGATCTGTGGCAGGTGCAATTGTCGCGCGGTCGCCACAAGCTGGTCGAGACCGAGGCGGGCAAGTTCGACGCGGTCCAGGTCGAGCTGAGGACCGGACCGCCGGAGGGCACGCCCGCGGGCGAGTCGACCAAGTTCGAGGGTCTGTTCGGCATCCACGGCACGATCTCGATCTGGATGGACGCGATCTCCGGTGTCCCGGTGCAGATCGAAGGTCAGGTGCCTGCTGGACCGGTCGATCTCGACGTGACGATCATCCTGGTCAAGGCAAGCGGCACTCCGAGCTCGTTCACGCCGCTGCGGCAGTAGGGCGGCCCGCGCCGCGGTCCGCTATTCGCGACCGCCGGTGACTTCGACGGCGCTCGGGCGGACGGGTGATGCGACCACGGTCGCCGTCACGGGGCCGTCGCCGACGCGGAACTCCGTGCCGGGCGCCTGATGGCGGCGCTTGACGAACGCGAGCGCGAGGCCGGTGTCGAGCACGAACGAATAAGCCCAGGTGGTGATCACGCCGAGGTCGCGCCATTCCCCGTCGTCGAGCCGCAACAGCCGCGTTCCGCGCGCGATCGGCTCGTCGTTCGAGATGCGCAGGGCCACGAGTCGCTTGTTCAGCCCGCCGTAGGTGTCGATCTTGGCGACTACTTCCTGACCGATGTAGCAACCCTTGGTCAAGCTGAACGCGCGCTCCAGCCGCGCTTCCTGGGGATAGACGTTCTCGTCGATGTCGACACCGGGCTCGGCCCATGCCGCCTCCGCGCGCAGGCAATCCTCGGCCGCGAGGCCCGCGGGGGTTGCTCCGCGAAGCTCGAGCGCGCTCCACAAGGTCTCCGCGAGGGCCGGACCGCCGTCGAGACGCACGCCGGGCGAACCGGCGACGATCTGGGTGCTCGCGCGGACGGAGCCCGATTGGAAAGCGACGTCGATCCAGGCGTGGTCCTCGCTGGGCAGCGCGGTGCCGAGGAGTTCCTCGGCGATGCTCCGGGCCTTCGGTCCGGCGAGATCGAGCGGAGCGCAGTCCTCGCTGCGATCGATCAGTTTCAGTTTCTCCGCGAACAGGTAGGTGTCCAGCGCGCCCAGCAGACCGGCGGCTCCGCCAGGCTCTGTGGACAACCGCACGCTGTCCTGGCCGAGCTGGAGGTCGAAGGCCGCGAGCACCTTGCCGCGGCTCGACAACAGGAGATTGCGATTGCCCTGACCCGGCTTCAGCGTGCGCACCGTGTTCGCCAGCAGCCGGTGCAGGAAGGCCGCGGCGTCGGTCCCGACCACCTCGATCGAGCCACGCCCGGTGCGATCGAAGAGCGCCGCGCCCTCGCAGCCTGCCTTGTACTCCGCCGGCACGTCACCGTAGGTCAGGAGCAGGGGATTCTGGCCCTGGCTCAGCTGGGCGCCGGCCGCGCGATGACGGTTCTGCAAGATGGAGGTTTTCAAGCGTGCGCTGCGTGCGGATCGGCGCTCAGTGTAGACCACGCTGCTCGGCGTGGAAGAACGTCGCGGGGCGGCCGTTCGAATCGCTAAACTGCTGCCGTGACTGCCCCCGCCTCATCGGGTTCTCCCGGACCCTGGCCCTTCCGGCTCTCGCTCGCCACGGCGATCGCCGCGGTTCCGCTGGTCCTGTTCGGCGGAACGGTGACCACGCTGCGCGCCGGCATGGCCGAAAGCGGCTGGATCCATCCCGACGGATATTTCCTGTGGGCCTATCCCGTCGGCAAGCGCTTCGGCAGCATCGGCGTGTTCGTCGAGCACCACCATCGCGAGCTCGGAACCCTGGTCGGTCTGCTCGCTATCGCCGCGGCCATCGCCGCGTGGCGCAAGGAGTCCAGACCCCTCGCGCGCATGTTGCCCGCATTCGCGCTGCTCGCCGTCTGCCTGCAAGGGCTGATCGGCGGACTGCGCGTGCTCAAGAACAGCCCTGACCTCGCCTTCCTGCACGGGGCCCTGGCCCAGGCAGTGTTCGCGTTCCTCGCGGCGACCGCGCTCTATCTTTCTCCGCGCTGGAGGAGCGTGAGTCCCACCGCGTGCAAGACCGCGGCTGGACTTCAGCGCACGGCCAACATCACGGTGGCCCTGGTGTTCGCGCAAGTGACGCTCGGCGCCTGGACTCGCCACTCGGAAGCTGACATCGCCCTGGCGCTGCACGTGATCCTCGCCCTGGGCGTGCTCGGAGCGATCGTGGTGTTCGGCAGGAAACTGCGCGCTGCCGTCGAGCAGGGCGAGCGCGGTCAGGTCGACCGCCGGCTGCTGCTCGGGGTCAAGTGGCGGCTGCACATGCTCGTCGGCATCCAGGTTCTGCTCGGATGCCTCGCGGCCTTCTGGAAATACGAGGTCAGCGGCGGCCCGCAGGCGCCGGTGTCGATGGGCGAGGCGATTTTCGCCACGGCCCACGTCGCAGTCGGCGCGCTGCTGCTCGCTCAGAGCGTCGCCGCCGCGATGTGGTCTCGACGAGTCGTGTGCACCCAGGATGTGACCCAGGTCGCGGGACTCGAGGCAGCGCGTTGAAGCACGAAGCACCCGTGGAAAGCGCGCTCGGGCAACTGGAGCGTCCTTCGCTCCTCGCAGCCTGGCTGGACCTGACCAAGTCGCGCATCGCGTCGATGGTCGTGCTCTCGGCCTTCGTCGGAGCCCTGCTGGCTTGCTCCCCGCACCTCGACTGGTCGCGCGCGGCCCTCGCCGCCCTGTACGTCGGCATGGTCGCCGCGAGCTCGGCGATCTTCAACCACGTGCTGGAGCGCGATACCGATCGGCTGATGCTGCGCACGCGCAATCGTCCGCTGGTCACCGGGCAGGTTCGCGTGCGCGATGCCTTGATCGGGGCCTGCGTGCTCGGGACGGCGGGGACGGTCGGGCTGGCGCTCGGCTACAACCTGCTCAGTGCATTGCTCGCGCTGTCGACGCTGGTCGCGTACGCGCTCGTCTACACACCGTTCAAGCGCGTCTCGACGCTGAACACCATCGTCGGCGCGGTTCCCGGCGCGATGCCGCCCTTGATCGCGGCCATCGCCATCGCGGGGCGCGCGACGCACTGGGGCTGGTCGCTCTTCGCGCTGCTCTTCTGCTGGCAATTCCCGCACTTCATGGCGATCGCCTGGCTGCACCGCGAAGACTACGCGCGCGCCGGAATGAAAATGCTGCCGGCGATGGCAGGCAACGAAGGCGTCGCGGGGCGGCAGGCTTTGATCTACGGCCTGACGCTGCTGCCGATTTCGCTGTTGCCGACTTTGCATGGCGACGCGGGGCTGGTGTACGCGATCGCGGCGCTCGTGCTCGGAGGGGTGTATGTCGGCGCGGCCTGGCGTTTTTCTCTGCTCGAGGATCGCGCACGAGCCCGCCTGCTGCTCTTCACTTCGATCCTGTACCTGCCCTTGATGTATGCTGCGGTGTTCCTCGATCCGATGGTCCTGCGGACTTTTCACTGAGCCTGCATGAAGCTCTCGAGTGTCATCGTCGGTTTTCTGATGCTGGCTTGCGCAGGATGCGGCCAAGACGAAGCGGCTGCCGTCCACTCCAGCGCTCGCACGGTGCTCGAGTGCAAAAAAGACGATCCTGAAGTCCTCGGCAGCGTCGCTCCATTCCATTTCACCTCCAGCGACGGCCGGACAGTCACTGAGCAGGACCTGTTGGGCAAGGTCTGGGTCGTCGATTTCTTTTTCACCACCTGCAGCGGTCCTTGCCCGCGCATCACGACGCAGATGCGCGCGCTGCAGGACGATCTCGCCGGTTCCAAGGTCCAGCTGGTGTCGATCTCGGTCGATCCCGCGACGGACACGCCGGAAGCTCTTCGCGACTATGCACAGCGCGTCGGGGCCGACACTTCGCGCTGGTGGTTCCTCACGGGAGACGAGACCGCGACTTTCGAGCTGATTCGCAGCTCCTTCGCCCTGCCGGTCGAGCGCGCCAGCGAGGCCCAGATCGGATTCCAGGTCAGCCACGCGACCAGGCTGGTGGTCGTCGACGCGCGCGGGAAAGTGCGCGGTTACTACGCAGGCGAGACGCCGGAGGGCCGCGCGATGGCTCGCGAACGCGCGCAGTGGCTTGCGCAGCACCTGGATTCATGAGCCTCTCCTTGCCGGCGGTCAACGCCTGCTTGAATGGGACGGCCGCGGTGCTGCTCTTGTGGGGCCTGGCGGCGATCAAGTCCGGCAAGCGCGAGCGCCACGAAGTCTTGATGAAAGCCGCGGCGATCACCAGCGCGGTTTTCCTGGTCTGCTACCTCTATTACCACCTGGCGATCGCGCGCGGCGAGCCGACGAAGTATCGCGGCGTGGGCTGGCATCGAACGGCGTATTTCGTGTTGCTGATCAGCCACACGTTGCTCGCGATGGTGAACCTGCCGATG